>NZ_JBQFVP010000003.1:0-394097 GCF_056539825.1 Ruegeria sp. B10 | reverse complement strand
CGGCGCCGGCGTTGTGTCGAAAATCACTGAATAAGTCGCGCAAGCGAATGATCAGACGGAAAGGGCGTCCCTCGGGACGCCCTTTTTTTGTCGCAGCCTATGATCTGGAGGTTCTCAAGGCGTTTCTGATGTTGCTTTTTGGTCGCGGCTGATTGCGTTTGCGCACGAAAATATTGTTGAAATTTAAACCTTTGCTTACGGTTCTTGAAAAACGTATCGCGCCTGATGACCAGCAGGGCGTGAAGATGAAAGGGGACGGCAATGAAGATATTCTGGGCACTTGTCTTCATTTGTGTTCCGCAGTTTCTGCTCGCACAATCCTTGTCCCCCACGCCCCAACCATCAGAGCCATCAAAGCGAGAGTTGATCGGCTTCGGCTGGATGTTCACGGATGATCTGATTGGTGATGATCATGACCGTTGGCAGACATCGTCTCTGAACTTGTCGTGGATTCTGGCGCGGGGCTGGAGCGGGGAACTGCCAGAAACCTTTGGGGACGTGATCGAGATTCGGGCGTACACGCAGATGATATCTCCCGAGGACCTGGTTACGCCAAACCCGCAGGACAGACAGTATGCCGGGATCCTGTCGCTTGGTGCGTATACGCATTTTCAAAGACGTAGTGCGCAGTTCACTGTTGGCGCTGAATTGGTGGCCGTAGGGCCGCAAACGGGCGTGGACAGCCTGCAGACCGAATTTCACAAGCTGATCGGAAGCACGCCACCGTCGCGGGCGGTCCTGGATGAGCAGATTTCCAATGATTTTTATCCCACCGTTGTCGCGGAATTCGGGCGAGAGTGGGATTGGGGCCGAAACACGCGCCTCCGCCCATTTGCCTCTGTGCGGGCCGGAGACGAGACTCTCGCTCGCGTTGGAGTGGATGTGACCTTTGGACAAGTGGGACGGTCAGAGCTACTGATCCGCGACAAGATCACCGGGCAGCGCTATCGCTCCATGCGGACAGGGCCAAAGGGTGTCAGCGGTGTGTTCGGGTTTGATGCAGCCTATGTGGCCGACAGTGCATATATCCCGAATTCCGGGATAGTCAGCCTCAAGCACGAACGGTATCGCGCGCGGCTTGGTCTGAACTGGGAGGCCAAATACGGAACTCTGTTTTACGGCGCAACGTATCTTAGCGAAGAATTCAACCAACAACCTGAAGGGCAGGTTGTTGGATCATTGAGTTTCAAGATCTCGTTCTGACCTTTTGCGGCTGAGATACAGCGGCGGCCAATAGCATTACTTCAATGCAGATTCCGCAGCCGCCCGAACCGAAGCGATATTCGCACCATAGACGTCAGGTTGGTCAACTGACCCGCCCTTGAACACGGCCGATCCCGCGACCAGCACATCCGCGCCTGCTGCTGCGACCAGCGGGGCTGTGTTTGGGTCAACACCGCCGTCAATCTCGATATGCACTGGGCGGTCTCCGATCATCTCGCGGAGCTTGCGGACTTTGGTGGTCATGTCGATGAACTTTTGGCCTCCGAAGCCCGGGTTCACTGTCATGACGCAGACCAGATCGGTGAGGTCCAGCAGATGTTCGACCGCCTCGGCAGGGGTGCTAGGGTTCAAGGCAACACCGGCCTTCATGCCCGCGGCGCGGATGGCTTGCAGGGTGCGATGTGTATGCGGGCCTGCCTCGACATGGGCAGTCAGTATGTCGGCACCCGCATCGGCATAGGCCTGGATGTAGGGATCGACCGGCGTGATCATCAGATGCACATCCATCACTGTTTTCACATGGGGACGAAACGCTTTGACCGCCGGAGGACCGAAGGTCAGGTTTGGCACGAAATGGCCATCCATGACATCGACATGGACCCAATCGGCACCCTGGGCCTCGATGGCCTGAATTTCAGCTCCGAAATTGGCGAAATCGGCGGACAGGATCGACGGAGCGATCTTGATGGAACGGTCAAAGCTCATGGCGGGCCTCATGCAGGAAACTGGGTTGCGGGCGCGTATAGCCGGGAATGAGCCTGAAGGGTAGGCCCTATGGTACGGGCTGCGGTGTTTACAAAACTTTCACTGAACCGACACATATCCTTTGATTGCAATCCGTAGCTACCCGCCAACACGAATTGGGGGTGGCACGTGCTGCACATCAAAAAATTGACCAAACGCTTCGGCGAGAATGTCGCAGTGGATACCGCAACGCTGGACGTGGACAAGCCATGCATGATCGGCATCATCGGTCGATCGGGTGCGGGTAAATCGACGCTGTTGCGCATGATCAACCGTCTGACGGATGCCAGCGATGGCGAGATCCTGTTTCAAGGCCGCGACGTGACTCAGTTGAAGGGTCGTGAAAAGCGCGCCTGGCAGGCCGATTGTGCGATGATCTTCCAGCAGTTCAACCTCGTGCCCCGTCTGGACGTGGTGTCGAACGTGTTGCACGGGACGCTGAACCGCCACTCGACCCTGGCTACGATGTTCAATCTGTTCCCGATGGATGAGGTCCACCGCGCTATCGACATCCTCGATCGTCTGGGCATCGCGGAACATGCGCCCAAGAGGGCCGAGGCGCTTTCGGGTGGTCAGCAGCAGCGCGTGGCCATTGCCCGCGCCCTGATGCAGGACCCCAAGATCATTCTGGCCGATGAACCGATTGCCTCGCTGGACCCGATGAATGCTCAGGTGGTGATGCAGACCCTGCGCCGCATCCACGAAGAGGACGGCCGCACCGTCATTGCCAACCTGCACACGCTGGATACTGCGCGCCGCTATTGCGACCGCGTGGTGGGTATGCGCGACGGGCGTATCGTCTTTGACGGTCTGCCCGAACAACTGACCACAGGTGTCGCCCGCGAGATCTATGGCGCCGATGCCAGCTTCTCGGAAGAGGCAACCTCAACCGAGATCGAAACCCTCGACGCCACACAAAAGGCCCTGATGGAAGCCGAAGCGACCGTCTGAGCCACCCCTACCCCTTTCATCGCCCGGCCCGATGAGAGGTCGGGAACATCAAACTGGAGAGAGAGACAGATGAAAAAACTAGTTGCTGCCCTTGTTGCGACCACTGCCATGGCCGCGCCTGTAATGGCTCAGGAGATTTCCGAGCTGCGTATCGGTATTCTGGGCGGTGAGAACGCTCAGGACCGTCTGAACAACAACGAATGCCTGCGCGTCTACACCGAAGAGGCTCTGGGCGTTCCGGCCAAGCTGTTTGCCCCTGCCGACTATAACGGTGTGATCCAGGGTCTGCTGGGCGGCACCATTGACGTAGCCTGGCTGGGCGCGTCGGGTTACGCGAAAACCTACCTTTCCGACCCCGAAGCGGTTGAGCCGGTTCTGGTCAAGGTCAACACCGATGGCGGCTACGGCTATCACTCGATCGGTTTTGCCCGCAAAGACAGCGGCATCACCTCGTTGGAAGACATGAAAGGCAAGACCTTTGGCTTCGGCGATCCCAATTCGACCTCGGGCTACCTGATCCCGTCGATTGAAATCCCTGCCGCAACGGGCGCGACCATGGATTCGGGCGACTATTTCGGTGAAGTGAAGTTCACCGGCGGTCACGAGCAGACCATCGTTGCCGTGAACAACGGCGACGTTGATGGCGGTGTGACCTGGGCCGACGGTCTGGGCGAATGGGAAGACGGCTACCAGTCGGGTGCTCTGCGCCGCGCGGTGGACGCCGGTCTGATCGACATGAACGATCTGGTGCAGATCTGGAAATCCGAGCCGATCCCGGAAGGTCCGGTTGTTGTCCGCAAGGCGCTGCCTGCCGACGTCAAAGCCAAAGTGACCGAGCTTTGGGACACGCTTTCGGAAAAAGACCGCGATTGCTTCTACGGTGTGGCTGCGGGCGAAGCCAAAAGCTTTGATCCGATCACCCACGACGCCTACGAAATCATCATCGAAGCGCGCAAGCTGAAGTCCAACTAAACCTGTCTCTTCTATTCGCGGGGTCCGGTTAAATGCCGGACCCCGTTTTCCACTCAGGAGCATTCCATGACTGACCTTTCGGCAGGGTCCTATAGCGTCGATCAGATCCGCGACGACTATACCGCGATGACGCGGCGCAAACGGGTCTATGGTGGTATTCTCCTGATCCTGTTCGTCGCCCTGATGGCGGCGGGCTTCCGCACGGCTGATGAGCGCAATGCAGGCAGTTTCACAGATGGCTGGCATCGGATTCTGGACTACCCGTCCGAGGTTCTGTCCGAGGCGTGGGAAAAGATCGCCGAGATGCCGGCCAATCTGGTCGAATTCTTCCCGGCCCTGATCGAGACGATCAACATTGCCGCCGCCTCGACCCTGATCGGGACGATTGCGGGCACGTTTCTGGCCCTGATGGCGACGCGGGGCATGGCGCTTTGGCCCTCGTTGATACCGCTGTTCCGTCGGATCTCAGACATCTGCCGCGCGATCCCGGAAATCGTGATTGCTCTGGTTTTGATCTTCATTCTCGGTGGAGGGCCAGTGCCCGCGATGATCGCCATTGCCATCCACACGGCTGGCGCTTTGGGCAAGCTGTTCTCTGAGGTGAATGAAAACGCCTCTCTGAAACCGGTTGAGGGGTTGCAGTCCGTCGGGGCCAACTGGTCACAGCGCATGTATCTGGGCGTGATTCCTCAGGTTGGCCCGAACTATGTCAGCTACGCTTTGCTGCGGTTCGAAATCAACATCCGCGCCTCGGCCATCCTTGGTTTTGTCGGTGCCGGTGGCCTGGGCTACGAGCTGCGCAACGCCATGTCCTGGGGGCAAGGCCGCTACGATGAGGCTGCGGCCATCTTCATCCTTCTCTTCGTTACTATTGTGGTCGTTGATCAGATCTCGGGCTATCTGCGCGACCGCCTGACCCACGGGTCGGAAAAAGGAGCCTCGGTATGAGTACCTTTGCCACCGATTTGTCGATTGACGACCTGAAGGCCGAAGCGGACCGCCTGTTCAGCCGCAAGCGCATCGTGAATTTTGGGCTGCCGGGGCTGGTTGCCCTTTATCTGATCTACGTATTCTTCGCCTTCGACGTTCCGGGCCTGACCGAGCGGGCCAACTGGGAAAACGGCAAGACACTGGTGGCGGACAGCTACAGCTACAAGACCCATATCGAACGCGATAACCGCACTGGTGAGGTCTCTGCCGCGATTGAGGGTGAGCGCAAGGGAAGCTATCCCGACGGCACCGCGCCCGATTGGGTCGCGCTGGGTGAGACCACGGTGATTGATCTGGAAGACGGTCATGTGGTGCGTTTCGGCCCCGAGACGGTCGAATACGACATCCCCGGCTATGGCACCGTGCGCGCAACCCCCAGCCGGTCGACCGGTGTGCAGGCCGAACTTCCTGCCGGAGAGGTTCCGGACTGGATCAATGTCTCCAAGAACCGTCTGGCCATCAAAACCGATGCAGGCCGTCTTACTGTCACCCGCAACCGGTCCGAGGTGTTCCGCTACTTCACCGGGTGGGAGCTGTTCTGGTTCACGCTCGACAGCCCCTACTACGGCAAGTCCTTCCCCGAGCTTGTGAGCCTCGCAGCATCTGGTGAGGCAGGCGCGATCCTGAATGACTTCTGGACCAACAAGATGTGGCGGCACCAGGACGTGGCTTGGGCGATTTTCGAGACGATCCTGATGGCGTTCCTCGGCACGCTGGGCGCGGGTATGATTGCTCTGCCCTTGGCCTTCTTCGCGACGCGGAACTTCAACCCGCTGCGCTCGGTCCGCTTTGCAACGCGGCGCGTGTTTGACTTTGTACGAGGCGTGGATGCGTTGATCTGGACCGTGGTTCTGGCGCGTGCTTTTGGCCCGGGACCGCTGACAGGGGCCCTGGCCATTCTGGTGACCGATACCGGAACCTTCGGCAAGATCTTCTCCGAGGCGCTGGAGAATGTCGACAACAAGCAGATCGAAGGCGTCCAGTCGACCGGGGCCAATGCGCCGCAACGCTACCGCTTTGGGGTGATCCCGCAGATCACTCCGGTTCTGCTCAGCCAGCTTTTGTACTTCCTTGAATCCAACACACGAAGCGCGACGGTGATCGGGGCGATCACCGGAGGCGGGATTGGTCTGTTGCTGACGCAGGCGATCATCACACAGAAAGACTGGGAAGAGGTCGCCTACTACATCGTTCTTATTATTCTGATGGTGATGCTGATGGATTGGTTCTCGGGCTGGTTGCGCAAGCGGCTAATTCAGGGTGAAGCCGGCAAAAAGCGCAAGCCGCGCGGCGCGGCCAAGCTGCAGTCCTGAGCGGATGGGGAATACGATGACGCGCCTGCGCTCTGATCAGCCTTTCATCCATCCAGACTGTCAGATCTCGAACAGCAGCTTTGGCGCCTATGTCGAGATCGGCGCCGGGACGCGGGTCGCCAATTCGCGGTTCGGTGACTACTCCTATTGCGACCGAACCTGTGACATTGCCAATGCCGAGATCGGCAAATTCGCCAATATCGCCAGCTTCACCCGGATCGGCGCGACGGATCACCCGATGGAGAAAGCCTCGCTGCATCATTTCCTGTATCGCTCAGCGGATTATTGGGAGGATGCCGAGGACGATGCAGAGTGGTTTGCCCATCGCGCTGGGCGACAGGCGTCGATTGGCCATGACACTTGGATCGGCCATGCGGCGATCATCAAACCTGAGGTGACGATCGGGCACGGGGCGGTTGTAGCGTCCGGTGCGATCGTGACCAAGGATGTCGCCCCCTACACGATCGTTGCAGGGGTGACGGCGCAACAGATCCGACGGCGTTTTTCCGAGCAGGTGTCGGAGAGACTACTGGCTCTGGCCTGGTGGGATTGGAGCCATGACAGATTGCGCGACGTGCTGCCGGATTTCCGCGCATTGCACATTGAGGCGTTTCTGGAGAAATACGAGTAACCTTCCCGCGCCCGCATGTGCATCGGCTACGCCGATACTCATTGGCGGGCTTGGGCCCAGCGCCCCCTTGTCAGGTCTCGTCCAGCGTTAGGGTTACGCGCTCACCGGCGAAAACGGTTTTTCCATACTCGACCGGTTGCCCTTCTGTGGTCGCGTTGATCCCCAGAGAGTGCAGGATCGGTGCGCCTTCATTAAGGTTCAGGTGCAGCGCCTGCGTCGCTGTGGCAGCGCGGGCCGTTAGCCGTGTGGATGTCCGTATGAAATCCTCGATACCGCAGAGTTGAAGCGCCTTGGTGACGGATTGGGTTTCGGTCAGGTGGGTGAGAATGTCGGGCAGTCTGAGCGCCGGAAAGACGCTTTGAAACAGCGCAATGGGCTGACCATCCGCCAGAGACAAGCCGTCATAAACATGAACTGGATCGCCGGGCTGCAAAGCCAGTGCTTCGGCTTCGGCCTCATCCGCAGCGCGGGTGGTCAGAGACAGGATGCGCTTGCCCGGTATCTTGCCGCTGGCGGAAATGCTCTTGTGATATCGAACTCGTTTGCCAATCGGATAATCCGTTGGCCGCGCGGTGACAAAGACACCGGCCCCGCGGCGAGGCTGAACCAACCCTTGCTCTACCAGCTCGGCTAGCGCGCGCCGGACCGTATGGCGATTGACTCCGTGGGTTGCCGCCAGCTGCGCCTCGGTCGGCAGCCGGTCACCCGTGCCAAAGCGTCCCTCGGCGATATCTGAGGTCAAGCTGAGTGCGATGCTCTTCCAAATCGGTGTTTTGCTCATGTCATCAAAACTTCACGGTCTCATGGATTGCCTAACAGGCGGATGCAGGCTAATATTTGTCTAGTTGTATAGTTCTGATAGACAACCGCGACAAGGGCTTTCGATGACAGAACAGATGAAAAGCAACGGGATTACGCGTCAGGAGTGGATGGGCCTGCTGGCCCGAGCCCCCGAGGATGCGATGATGCTGCTTTGGGATAGGGTGGCGGATCGTCCATCGTTCAAATGGCTGCGCAGCCCCGAGATTGGCGGTGTGATGGTGCGCGGTCGTGCAGGCGCTATCGGCGCCCCATTCAACCTGGGTGAGATGACGGTCACGCGCTGCTCACTGGCGTTGGAGGACGGCACCGTGGGGCATGGTTACGTTCAGGGCCGCTCCAAGCCCAAGGCCGAGGCTGCCGCACTGATCGACGCGCTAATGCAGACCGACGCGGCAGATCATCTGACCGAACTGGTGATCACGCCGCTCAAGACCCAGATGCAGGATACACGCAAGGCGCGGGCGGCAAAAGCGGCGGCCACCAAGGTCGAGTTCTTCACGCTGGTCCGGGGAGAGGACTGATGAACGCACAATCGCACTTCTCAGGTGGGTTTCAGGACGCCCCGCGCGATGCCGCGCACGCGTTTCGCGCTGCGATGACCGTGATGGCGCGCCCGGGTGAGATCAGAACGCTGGTCGGGGCAGAACCTCCGGCACCGCTATCGGTCGCGGCAGGCACCCTGCTGCTGACGCTATGTGATGCGGATACAGGGGTTTACCTGGCGGGCGCGGCAGATACGCCAGACATGCGCCAATGGCTCGGGTTTCATACAGGTGCGCCGATAGTCGAGGCGTCGAAAGCGGATTTCGCCGTGGGCCGCTGGTCTGACCTGATGCCTCTGAGCGACTACCGGATCGGCACGTCCGAATATCCTGACCGCTCGGCCACTTTGATTGTTGAGAGTGATGCGCTCGCGCCGAACGGCGCGGTTCTGGGTGGGCCGGGAATCAAGACCACGACACGTCTGTCGCTACCGGATATCGCGGCACTGCAGGGCAACGCGATGCTCTACCCGTTGGGCTGTGACTTCTTCTTCACCTGCGGGGATCAGGTCGCAGCCTTGCCGCGCAGCACGCAGATCAAGGCCGAGGGGTAACCAATGTATGTAGCCGTCAAAGGTGGTGAAAAGGCCATCGAAAACGCCCATGCCTGGCTGGCCGAAGAGCGCCGGGGCGATACCGACATCGCCGATCTGGGCATCGCGCAAATCCGCGAACAGCTAAGTCTTGCCGTCAATCGGGTCATGGCCGAGGGGTCCCTGTACGACCCGGACCTCGCGGCGCTGGCGATCAAGCAGGCGCGCGGGGATCTGATCGAGGCGATCTTTCTGATCCGCGCCTATCGCACCACGCTGCCTCGGTTTGGCTATTCAAACCCGGTCAAGACTGGCGACATGGTCTGTGACCGTCGCGTCTCGGCCACGTTCAAGGACGCGCCGGGCGGGCAGGTTCTGGGGCCGACTTTCGACTACACCCATCGCCTGCTGGATTTCAAACTGGCCGCCGATGGTGAAATTGCCCCCGCGCCCGAAGGCGACGCCCGACAGGAACCGACACCGCATATCATCAGCTTCCTCAAGGGTGAGGACGTTATTCAGGACGAACCACTCAGCGAGGACGCACCGGGCGACCTGACGCGGGAGCCGATGGAGTTTCCCTCGAACCGCCCTCTGCGCTTGCAGGCTCTGACCCGCGGGGATGAGGGGTTCGTTCTCGGCATGGCCTATTCAACCCAACGCGGTTACGCCCGCAATCACGCTTTTGTCGGCGAATTGCGGATCGGCAAAGTAGCGGTCGAGATGGACATCCCCGAGCTAGGTTTCGCCATTGAGATCGGCGAGGTTGAGCTGACCGAATGTGAAACCGTTAACCAGTTCCAAGGCTCCAAGACCGAACCGCCTCAGTTCACCCGTGGCTATGGTCTGGTCTTTGGGCAGTCCGAGCGCAAAGCGATCTCGATGGCTCTGGTCGACCGGGCATTGCGTTGGAAAGAACTGGGTGAAGACAACCTGGGGGCCCCCGCGCAGGATGAGGAATTCGTCCTCAGCCATGCGGACAACATTCAGGCCACCGGGTTCCTCGAACACATCAAGCTGCCGCATTACGTGGATTTCCAATCGGAACTGGAACTCGTGCGCAAGCTGCGCCGCGAGGCGGAAGAACGCATAGCACCCAAGGAGGCTGCAGAATGAAAGCGGTGGTTTTTGATATCGGTGGCGTCCTTGTCGATTGGCAGCCGCATCTGGCCTGGGTCGAGGCGCTGGGGTCGGAAGACGCCGCCCATGCCTTCATCGAAAGGACAGATTTCCTGGCACGCAACGCGCGCGGCGACAATGGTGAGCGTTTCGCCGATATGGCGCAGGAGCTTTCTGACCCGCGCGATCAGGAGCTGTTCGCAGCCTATGTCGACCTCTACGCCCGCACGGTCGAAACACCGATCCACGGCACGTGGGACGTTCTGGACCGCCTGAAGACGCAAGGCACGCCGGTCCACGCCATCACCAATTGGTCGGCGGAAACATGGCCCGAGGGGCTGAAGGTTCAACCACGGCTGGGCGAGGTCTTTGGCACGCTGGTCGTGTCGGGCCAGGAGGGCGTGATGAAACCCGACGCGCGGATTTTCGAAATCCTCTGCGAACGTTCCGGCCACGCGCCCGAAGACTGCGTGTTCATCGACGACGGCCTGCACAATGTCAAAGGTGCACAGGCAGTGGGCATGGACGCCATTCACTTCACTTCGCCACAGGCTTTGGATGCCGCTTTGACTGAAAGAGGTTTGCTATGACCGAGTACAACTTCGCCTATCTGGATGAGCAGACCAAGCGGATGATCCGCCGGGCGATCCTCAAAGGGTTGGCGGTTCCGGGGTATCAGGTGCCCTTTGCCAGCCGCGAGATGCCGATGCCCTATGGCTGGGGGACCGGCGGTGTTCAGGTCTCGGCAGCAACGCTGACGCCTGACGATACGTTCAAGGTGATTGATCAGGGCGCAGATGACACGACCAACGCGGTGTCAATCCGCAAGTTTTTTGAAAACACGGCCGGTGTTGCGACCACGGAAGAGACTGAGAAAGCCACCGTCATCCAGACCCGCCACCGCATCCCCGAGGCAAAGCTGACGGAGGATCAGATCCTCGTCTATCAGGTTCCGATCCCTGAGCCTCTTCGTTTTCTCGAACCGCGCGAGACGGAAACGCGAAAGATGCACAGCCTGGAGGAATACGGGCTGATGCATGTGAAGCTTTACGAAGATATCAGCCAACACGGTGCGATTTCGACCTCATACGCTTATCCGGTCAAAGTGTCGGATCGCTATGTGATGGACCCGTCGCCGATTCCGAAATTCGACAACCCGAAGCTGGAGATGGACGCGATCCAACTATTCGGCGCGGGGCGAGAACAGCGAATCTACGCGGTGCCACCCCATACCAAGGTCGTCAGTCTCGATTTTGAGGACTACCCGTTTGAGGCCTCCAAAGCTGATCACCCCTGCGACCTGTGCGGGGCCGAGGACAGCTATCTGGACGAAGTCATCATGGATGATGCGGGCAATCGGATGTTCGTCTGCTCGGACACGGACTACTGCCGGTCGCGCCGTGAGGCGGGCCACCAAGGCCCTATGACCAGAGAGGACGCGGCATGACTCCGCTGTTGCAAGTTAAGGACATCGAAAAAAGCTACGGTGCCCGGATCGGATGTACGGATGTCAGTTTTGATCTCTATCCGGGTGAGGTGATGGGGATCGTTGGCGAAAGCGGGTCGGGCAAATCGACGTTGCTGAATTGTCTGGCAGGTCACCTAGAACCCGATGCGGGGCAGGTGATCTTTGACACCCGCGCAGACGGTCCGGTCGATACGGTCACCATGTCCGAGCCCGAGCGGCGGATGCTGAGCCGCACGGATTGGGCCTTTGTTCATCAGCACGCCCGCGATGGGCTGCGCATGTCGGTCAGTGCGGGCGGCAATATCGGCGAGCGCCTGATGGCCGTCGGCGATCGTCACTATGGCGACATCCGCGACAAGGCGATCGACTGGCTCGGTCGGGTCGAGATCAGCGAGGCTCGGGTCGATGATCGCCCCACTGCGTTCTCGGGCGGGATGCAGCAGCGCCTGCAGATCGCGCGCAATCTGGTGACGGGGCCTCGACTGGTGTTCATGGATGAACCGACCGGAGGGCTGGATGTTTCGGTTCAAGCGCGGCTTCTGGACCTGTTGCGCGGATTGGTGCGCGAGATGGGTTTGAGCGCGATTATCGTCACCCACGATCTGGCCGTTGTGCGCCTGTTGGCCGACCGGCTGATGGTGATGAAAGACGGCCATGTTGTGGAAACCGGCCTGACCGATCAGGTGCTGGACGATCCGCAGCACGCCTATACACAGCTGCTTGTGTCCAGCGTTCTGCAGGTTTGAATATTTGGGAAAAGATGAAGCGATGATTGAGCTTACAGACGTCAGCAAGAGCTTTACCCTGCACAATCAGGGCAGCGCGGTCATTCCGGTGATGGAGGGTGCCTCGCTGAAGGTGTCCCCCGGTGAATGCGTTGCCCTGACCGGCGCGTCGGGCGCGGGCAAATCCACCTTGATGCGGGTGATCTACGGAAACTACCTCGCGGCCTCAGGCGCGGTGCTGGTCGGCGGGTTGGACGTGGCCAAAGCCCAACCGCGTGAGATTCTGGCGCTGCGGCGTGAGACGCTGGGCTATGTCAGCCAGTTCCTGCGGGTCGTGCCTCGTGTCCCCACGCTTGAGGTCGTGGCCGAGCCGCTTTTGGCGCTGGGCTGTGACCGGCAAGCCGCTTTGGACAAGGCGGCGGGTCTGCTGGCGCGGTTGAACATTCCCGAACGGCTCTGGTCGCTTAGCCCGACCACGTTTTCGGGCGGTGAGCAGCAGCGCGTGAACATCGCGCGCGGTTTTGCGCATGACTACCCGGCGATGCTGCTGGACGAGCCGACGGCCAGCCTGGACGCGCAGAACCGGGAAACGGTTTTGTCGCTAATCGAAGAGGCCAAGGCCCGCGGCGCCGCAATTGTCGGGATTTTCCACGACGTCGAAGCGCGCGAGCGTGTGTGCGACCGCTCGGTCAATGTCTCGGAATTCACGCCCGGACAGGCGGCATGAGCCTTGCACCAGTCATAGCGGTTGTTGGCCCGTCAGGTGTGGGCAAGGACAGCGTCATGGCTGCGCTAGAGGCCCGCGCGTCAGGGGTTCAGCGCCTGCGTCGCGTGATCACGCGGCCCGAGGGGGAAGAGGGCGAGGATTTCGACCGGGTCTCGGTCGAAGTGTTTGAGCAGATGGTGCTGGATGGTGCCTTCTCGATGCACTGGCGGGCACATGGGCTGCACTACGGTGTGCCGGTGCAGATTGCGGAGCAGCGCACGCAGTGTCAGGCTGTTCTGGTCAATTTCTCCCGTGCGGTTCTGTTGCAAGCGCAGGAGGTGTTCGGGGACCTTATAGTGATTTCCTTGACCGCCGATGCGAAGGTTCTGGAACAACGCCTTGCGGCACGGGGGCGCGAAACCACAGAAGAACAGGCCAAGCGCCTTGGTCGGGCCAAAGCGCCGCTGCCCGATGGGTTGCGCCGGGTGATCGAGATCGACAACTCGGGCGCGTTGGACGATACGGTCAGCGCGATCCTTGCGCGGCTTCAGCCGGAAAGGGCGTAGCGATGGATCAGGTGAAAACGTCCATCCTCGGCTTCGCCCATCAGGGCCAGATCTTCGATCCGGAAGGGTGCGGGCAACTTCGGGGCCAGATGCGCGCCCAAAGCCGCTTCAACCTCCGCCAGCACGGGTTTTGCCAGTTTTCCGCTCAGCGTGATGTGGAACCGGAAGGCCTCCAGCACGTAAGGATAGCCCCACTGCACCAGATTGACGTCCTGCTCCAGGGTCAGTTTTGCCGCGCGGCGGCGGGCCAGTTCGGCCTCGGACGCAGGCGCGCGGAACCCGTCAAGCTCTTGCACACAGGCCGCGGCGAGGGCGTTCAGGGCATGGGTGTCTCCGACCGGGCGCAAGGCCAAAAACCGGCCCAGTCGCGCGACCTCCAACCCGTCCAGCGAGACCGGCGCATGGCGCACGGCCAGCGTAGCGCAGACGTCGTAGAGCGCCTCAACCGTCTGCCCATCCCGCAGCCGGAACGGAGGTTTCATCGTCGCGTGCAACCCGTATTTGCGAGGCACTTCGGTGACCGAGGCAACGTCGATGTCATCTACGGCGGGATGCGCCACCGGTGCCCCGGTCTCCATGTCCCAGCCCAGCCAGCTGGTTGCAAATTGCGTCCACTCTGCATCGGCAGGGGGGGCATAGTAGATCGCGTATCGCGTGAATGTCACATTGGCCTCCTATTGCGTGGCCCGTTCAATAGCTCAAACTGTGTGAAGCTCAGATGACAGAAGAAATGATCCTTGCCAATGCCACGCTCGTGTTGCCGGGCGAAACCGTCACAGGGAGTGTTCGGGTCGTGGGCGAAAGCATTGCGGATATCGACACAGGCGCTTCGGTCCCTGCGGGTGCGGTTGATTGTGAAGGCGACTATATCAGCCCGGGTCTGGTCGAGCTGCACACGGACAACCTCGAGCGTCACATCCAGCCGCGTCCCAAGGTCGACTGGCCCCACGCCGCCGCTATCCTTGCCCATGATGCGGAGCTCGCAAGCACCGGGATCACAACCGTGTTTGACGCGATGCGGATCGGATCCATCCCCTCAGGCTCGGCCCGGTATCTGAAATACGCGCGAGGCCTGTCGCAGGAACTTTGGGATCTGCGTGAACAGGATGCGTTGAAGATCAGTCACTTTCTGCATCTCCGGGCCGAGGTGTGTTCCGAAACTCTGGTCGAGGAGCTGGACGAGTTCGGCCCCGAGGACCGTGTTGGCCTTGTCTCGATCATGGATCACACGCCGGGTCAAAGACAGTTTCGCGATCTCTCGAAACTTGAGGCCTATATGAAGGGCAAATACGCCATGGACGATGATACGTTCATGCAACACGTGGCCCATCTGAAAGGGCTGCGCGACCGCAATGGTGAAAAGCATGAGGTCGAGACCGTCAAGGCCGCCAACCGCTTTGGTGCGGTTTTGGCCAGCCACGATGATACGACGGAAGAGCAGGTACAGGTGTCCGCAGGTCACGGCATTCGTCTGGCCGAGTTCCCGACTACGGTCGAAGCTGCTCGAGCCTGCCACACGCACGATATCAAAGTCATGATGGGGGCTCCGAACATCATCCGGGGTGGATCTCATTCGGGCAATGTCGCAGCGCAGGAGTTGGCCGAGCTGGGCCATCTGGACATCATCTCGTCTGACTACGTGCCCTCGGCGCTGCTGCTGTCGGCTGTGCGGCTCGGGCAGATGTGGGACGACATGGCGCGTGGGCTGAGGACTGTGACCCAGACCCCGGCACAGGCCGTGGGGCTAGACGACCGAGGCGTGTTGCGCACCGGCGCCCGCGCGGACCTGATCCGGTTCCGCATGCGGGCAGGTGTTCCCGCCCTGAATGCGGTCTGGTCGCGCGGGCGACGCGTCGCCTGATCAGGCCATGTAGAACAGGTAGCGGTCCGGAGCGATGGTTTCGGGCCCCTCGATCTGATCGAAACCGACCAGCGGCTGGCCCGAGATCAGCAACCCTCCGGGCTGCATCACCTGCGCGATCAGAGGGCTAAGCCGCGCCGCCTCGGCCACGTCATCCGCCTTGATCCCGCGGCCGAAATCGTAGTGCGCCATCGCCATCTTGTGCCCTGCGCTGGCAAGTTTTTGCAGCATAGGTTCGGCCTCGCCCTGCAGGAAATCCTGTTCCGGCGGAGTGCTGTCGGGGTGGCATTGCAGAACGCGATCCATCACCCAGATGCGGCGCTCGGGCAGGATTTCACGCAGGTGGTCATAGGTGCGCCCATTGCCGAGCCCCATGTCCAGCACATCGCCTTTCTGATCAGCGATCTTCGCAGCGGCCCAGTTCAGCCCGTCGCGTTGCGCGGTCAGGCGGCGCAGCATGGAATCCAGTCGGCTCATTCGGGGTCTCCGTTTCCGTGTCTGGGGGCGGTCCAGAGGGTCGCCGGCCCGTGCAGCAGGTGTTTCAGCAAAGCTTCGGTAAAGGCCCAGATGTCTTGATCATGAACCAGATGATGGGTCAATATGCCGAGCGGTTCACTGTTGTCGGCGCGCCCCTCCCGGCGGTCACGCAGCAACGCGGTGGTTTTCTGGATCAGCGATTCAGGATCCACTAAGCTCCGGCTGCCGCGCCAGTCGATCGGGTCGATATGGGTGTTCACCTGCTCCAACCGCGGCGCGGGCTGTGCCGATGTCCGAGGGGTCGCGGTCGAGAGGATTTCATACCCGAGATCGGGCAGATGTGCGGCAACCTCTGGCGCAATCCGGTTCCACGGGGGAACGAACATGGGCCGCAAACTATCCGGAAACAGAGACCGCAGGCGCGTCATACCGGCCTCGGCGTCCTGCAAGATCGCCTCCATGGGACGGTGCAGCCGGAATTCGGATTTCTTTTCTTCTGGCGGAGCGTGGTTTTCATGCGCCCAGCCGTGGACAACCGGTATCAGGTTCGGCCGTTGCGCCATGTAAGACGCCAGTTCGCTCGTTGCTTCACGCGGGATGATCGCCAGGTGAACCGAAATCCCAAGCCGTTCCGACAAGGCGGAGAGTTGGTTCAGCTGAGGGGTTGGGGCAATCGCATCGTCGTCCCGCCACCACAGCGGAAAAGACAGCCCTTGTTCGCGCCAAATGGCCAGTTCTTCGTCCAATATGTGCCAGTCTACCATCATCTGCGCGCGTCCCAGAGCCTCTGAGCGATCTCAACGCTGCGCTGCGCTCCGTCGAAGCCAAAGCCCTGCGTCGAACGGGGTACGTCAGAAATGACCCGCTCCAGGGCCTCGCAAAGGTGGGCCGCTTCAAGGTCTTTGCTAGGCAGAACCTCCATCGCCGAAAGCGCAGACAGGCTTTGCCCGCGCAGACTTTGTTCCACTTCATTCCCGTCATCAAACGGCACCATCACCGCCGGAGTCCCCGATTGTAACAGGTCCATCGCGGTGTTGTAGCCGCACATACTCACCGACGCTGCCGCATGGGGGAGCATTTGTCGAAAATCGGGGCGCACGGGTTCGATGACAACAGGTGCGCCTTCGGCCAGTTGGGACAGTTCAGAAATGCGCGCCTTGGCATCACGCCCACCCACCAACAGGCGCCAGCGCCTGTTGGGCATCTTTCGGGCGGCCTCGATGGCCGCGTGAAAGATCGGTTGGCCCACCGATCCACCGCCCGCGCTGACCAGAATCTCTCCCTCACCAACACCGTCCGTATGGGGCTGCGGTGCAACCGGCGCGACAAAGCCGGTATAGTGCAAACACCCGGCCAGCCGCTCCGAGACGGGCCAGCTGACACTCAGCGGTGTGATACGCTCATCCGCGTGAACCAGAACACCTTGATAAAACGCGTCAATAATCTCATCGGCCCGTTCGGCCTTGGAGGGTTTGGACGGCGGTGCCAGAATATCGCGGATTGAGCTGAGGATGACGGGGCTGTGCGGCAGTGCCCGCGCGGCAGTCAGAGCAGCCTCGAATTCACCAGCCAATACGCGGCGGCCAAAGGGGAAAAGTTCGGTGATCAGCACGTCCGGCTGGAACGCGCGGACGGCCTCAACCAACGCCACGGTCCGCTCGTTGCGATAGGTTTCATCAGCTTCTTTGCCGTCCTCACTCAACAGTCGGGTAAAGTTGGTCCCGTCCGAGCGCAGCGGCGGCAGGCCAAACAGCGTCAGGCCCGTGCTGTCAAGCTGAGGCGCTGGCATGCCACCAGACACCACCATCACTTCATGGCCTGCACCCAAAAAAGCGCGCCCCAGCGTCAAGGCTCGGCTTAGGTGCCCGGTTCCCAACAGGTGGGTGACGACAAGCATCACTTTCATGTCGTGGCCTCGCGCTTGATCAGGCGGGTCGGTTCCGCTTCAGGCGTCATTGTCTCCATGTCGATGACATAGAGCCTGTTGCGCTTGATTTTGAAAGAGGCGGGGCCTTCAAAATCCCATCCCCAGGCCCGCGCCAGAATGACCCGCATGATGCCGATGTGGCACACAGCAAGCGCGTCTTGCCGGAGTTCTGCCAGCCAAGGCGCGAGACGATCTGCAACCTCAGCCGGGCTTTCGCCATTTGGCGGGCGATAGTCCCAACCCCAATCCTCGATATGCCTGTAGCCGCTGGAAGAGTCTGCAATCAGGTCTACACCGCGCAAGCCTTCCCAATCGCCCCAATTCATCTCGATCAGCGCATCGCTGGTCATCGGGACGCGGCCCGAAACGATCTGCGCTGTCTCAAACGCGCGCTGCAACGGGCTGGCCCAGATCTGAGCATGCTCCCAAGAGGCGGGCAAGGCGTATCCAGACAGTTCAGCACGTGCCTCAGGGTCGAGCGCGATGTCGCTTCGCCCCTGAATGCGTCCGGCGCGGTTCCACGGCGTATGACCGTGTCGCAGCAAGGCCAATCTGGTCATGCGGAAACCTCCAGCATGGGGCGGATGGTCTGCCAGAACCGTCGCGTTGCACCGGGCATCATGTGGCGTTCGGCGACGTATCGGCGGGCCTCGATCCCCAAGCGTTGCCGCTCTTCGCCCATCTGCAACAGGGTCTGCATGCGTTGGGCCAGGCCTTGCGCCGCTTGTTCGACACTGGGGTAGTCCGAAGGCGAAAGCACGTCACGCACACCTGGGCGGTCTTGCGCGACCACAGGCAGGCCTGCGGCCTGAGCCTCAAGATAGATCATGCCGTAGGCTTCGTTGACGCCGGGCCAGACAAGAAACCCCGACCTCTGATAGAGGTGGCCCAGGCTCTCTTGGTCCAGTTGGCCAAGTAACGTGACCTTTTCACCGAACGGGGCCATGAGTGCTTCAACTTCGCCTCGGGCCGGTCCGTCGCCTGCGATCTGCAACTGCCAATCGCCAGTGAGATATGTCAGAGCTTCGGCCAGCAGCTGATACGAGGCCAGCTTGTCCCCGTGCCGCATCATGCCCACGGCCAGCATAGGACCCACGGCCGCAGCCTGAGGGGGCAAATCCGTGATCGGCACAAACGGCGGCAACTCGACCAGAGCCTGAGTGCCAAAACGGTCACGCTCCAACGTGATCAGGTCATTTGCGGTGTGGTAGAAAACCACCTTGGCCGCATCGCAGGCTTCATGGGCGGATTGCGCGAACCCGGCCCAAGGCCCCTTCAGGCGGCTGCTGGCCCGTGTACTTTCCATTTGAACATAGGGGATCCGTCGTGCCGCGCAGACCTGCGGGCCAATCAGGTCCGGGGCTTTGTAGTAGTTGTGGTAGGTCACCCAAAGCTGAGTGTCTTGCGGCAACTCGGCGATCAGGCGTTGCGTTTCTGCCTCGGCCGCCGCGCGCAAGGCGTGTTGTTTGGCGGTATCTCCGTGCTTGTCATAGATCCGCAGCTCGGAGACAAGGTCGACGTGATCCCCCTCGGCGGCAAGGGCGGTGATCAGGTTCCGCGCCATCTCGCGGTCGCCCGAAGGGGTCGGGCTATGTGGGGACTTCATGGGGGCGTAAAACGCCACGCGAGCCATTAGACCGTTTCCAGGCACAAAGCGTTCAGCCGCTCCGAAAGCCGCGCGATGCCGGGGTCCATCCGGAACTCGGCCAGCAAACGGTCATAGGCAGCCCGGGCCATTTTGGCGGTGGCTTCGGGATCGCTCGCCAGTGCCAGCATCGCTTTGGCTAGCGCAATTGGATCGTCTTCCGATAAGATGCCGTGTGTGCCTGAGGTGATGAACTCAGGAATCGCGGACACCGGCGTCGATAGGATCGGCAGGAGTTGCGAGGCGGCCTCCATCAACACATTCGGCAACCCGTCCCGATCGCCATCCTCGGCAATGCGGCTGGGGAGGACGAAGAGATCGGCAGCGCGCATGGCCTCGATCACTTCAGGCTGATCGCAGGCGCCTTTCCAACTGATCCGGTCGGCAATGCCGGCTGCCGTGACGCGATCGCGCAGTACGTCCCCCAAAGCGCCGCCGCCGATATGAGTCCAATGCCAGTCCAGCGTCTCGGGCAGCAAGGCCAATGCATCAATCAGCCGATCGAAGCCCTTTTTCTCGACCAGGCGCCCGACCGAGATCATGTGAAACGGCCCGTCCGCTGTTCGTAGTTTCCTGTCCGGCGGGCTTGGGAAACGTGCTAGGTCCAACCCGTGGTAAATCAGGTCAACGCGTGCGGGGTCATCCGCCAGCTCCCGCAAATGGGCGGCCCCTATAGCGGTGCAGGTGGCGCCAAAGGCAGCGCCATGGGTCGCCGCTTGCAGCTTTTCGCGCTTTTCCCACTCGGGCGAAGTCCAGATATCCTTGGCGTGGGCCGAAAAGCTCCACGGTACACCGCGCATGATGGCGGCATAGCGCGCCACCGATGAGGGCGTGTGCATGAAATGGGCATAGAGCGCCTGCGTCGAGCCCGGTAGCTCGGCAGCCAAAACGCAGGCCTGTCCGAAGCGGCGAATGCGATTATGGGTCGGGTCGCGGCGCAGATCCTGCCGCCACACGCGGTATGCCTCGACATAGCCCGGCAGGCGCTTGGCGATGGCCCGTGCGGCCCAGACGCGCTGCGGTTCCTGATAGAGGTATTCAGGCAGATAGTGCACCTGCCCCTTGAACCGGTCATGCAGGGGGTGGCGTTTGGTGTCGGTCGGGTGACGTAGGGACCAGATGTCAAACTGATGCCCGGTCTCCTGCAAGGCGACCAGTTCTTGCGCAATAAACGTCTCGGACAGGCGCGGCCATCCTTTGACCAGCACCGCGAGTTTCGGGTTTTGGGATGTCATCCGGTCGCTCGTTCCTGTTCCCGGTGCAGCAGCGCATCGACGCGGCCCGTTACATAGTCCAGCCCGTCCAGCAAGCCGTCGCTGATCGCCTGCGAGGGCAGGGGCTGGCGCGGCAATTCGCGGATGGCTCGGATCATGGCGTCGGTGGTCAAACCGTCGCGCTGTTCGTCCAGCATCCGGACAAGGCCAAGACTTTCAGCGCGCGAGGCGCGTATCCATTGTTCCAACCGAGGTGTCGTGCGCGGCACGATGACGGCGCGTTTGTCGAAAGATAGCACCTCACAAAACGTGTTGTAGCCACCCATGCAAACAACGCCCGCCGCTCCGGCAAAAAGCGTTTCGATCTGGGATTCGAACCCGACCGCCGTCACGCGCCCGTTCAGCGCGGCCACGCGGGTTTCAAACTCATCACGCGACTCACCGGACAGGAAGGGTCCATAGACCAGCACCGCGCGGGGCGACAGGGTCGGGTCCTGTTCATAGGCCGAGAGGACCAGATTGACCATCGCCTTGCCATCGCCGCCGCCACCGGGCGTGATCAGGATATAGGGTTGTTCCGGTGGCTCTCCGACCGGGCCGAGGTCGCGGCGCAGATAGCCGGTCCAATGCAGACGCGACCGGGCCGAGGCGCTGAGTGGCAGGCCCTCGGTCGGGTCGTAGATCGAATGCAACCCATAGACCCAGATTTCATGATAGAACCGCTCGGTCGCGGCGATTGCGTCCTTGCGGTCCCATTCAGCGGCCAGAACCTCAGGCTCGTCCAGAACATCGCGCAGGCCTAGAACTAGCTTGGTGTCGCAGGACTGTTCGAGGAATTCCAGCGTTGGCAGCAACTCCCCACGAAAACCGGTGGGCTCCTTGTCGACGATCAGGACGTCAGGATCGAATTGCTGAACGGCTGTCTTAATCAGGCTCGAGCGCAGCTCGGTCACCTCTTCAATGCCCATGCCAATCGTGCGGGCCGCGTAAGACCCGTCCGAGCGTTTGGTTACCCCCGGCAAGCGCACATGGTCGACGCGGCGGGGAAAGGTGAAACGCCCGGCCACAGGCGATCCGGTCAGGATCAGCGCGGATGCGCTTGGGTCGGCTTCGGTCATCGCTGCCGCCAGCGCACGCGAACGGCGCAAGTGGCCTAAACCAAAGGTATCGTGGCTGTAAAATAGCAGGCGCGGCGCGCGGTCCGGATTGTCTTGTTTTTTGCCTAGGCTCATAGGGTCGCCCGTCTTATTGGTCTGGGTACTACATCCGCGCGTATGCAAGCGATACCGTATATCCTTATGCTGCGCTTGCCAAAGGGGAAATCGCCCGCCTGCAAATGTGCCAAACATGGCGATTTGGCAACAGGATATTGACGATATGGGTTCAATTTGCACCAGTCATTGCAGTTTCGGTCAAAGGGCGAGAGCAGGCGGGCGGGAGGATTTGAACACGTCCAACAGGTTCTGTACGGTGTGCGCCAGTGAAGAAATTGGATGCAAGACCCTATGAAACCGAACTTTCTGGCCGTGACGCTTTTTGCATTTTGGGCTCTGTTGTTGGCGTTTCCAGTCAGTGTAGCGGCGCAGACCGCGCTGATACCGAGCTATGGCTCGGGCTCCGCAACTGAAGAGACTGCAACCAACGACAGTGATCTCGCCGACGCGATCCGCACCGCCAACGAGGCTGGTGCCAGCGTGATCGTAATAGACAGTTCTGGCAATCTGGTCTCAGCCGCAGGCGAGCAGCCCGAAGCGGAACCGGCTGAGGCTGACCCCATGGCTGAGGCCTCGCAACTGATGCGCACGCAGGCGCGGTTCACCAAGTTCCGTGAATCAGTTCAGTCACGCCTTGAGGCCCTGCCCTATTCGGTGTTCGAAGTGGAGTATATCCTGCGTCAGACCAGCCCGGATGGCCGTATTCAGACTTATGTCGAGGTTCTGGGCTGGAACATCCTTTTCCTGCTGCTAGGGCGGTGGCTCTCAACCGAGATCTACGGCAAACGGATCGCCAAGCGCTGGGTCGTGGCGCGGATCAAGGAGAACCCGCAGGGCTATCGCGAGAAGATGCCGTTTCTCGTGTACCGCTTCGTGATGGGGATCGGCGGCACGATCTTTGCCATGTTGATGGCATTGATCGTGGGCTATCTGTTCTTTGGCGAGGCCGAAGATATCTCGATCCAGTTTACCGTGACCGCGATCTTCACGGCCTTTTTCCTGTCCCGCACGATCTCGGACCTGTGGCGAATGGTGCTGTCACCTTACCTGAGCCAGTATCGCCTGCCGCCCTTCTCGGACCGCCACGCCAAGCGGCTGTATATCTGGGCATCGGCGGTGGCGACCTATGACGTTTCGGTCGTTCTGTTTTCGACCTGGGTGGCGGATTTCGGTCTGAACTACAACGTCTACGCCTTGGTCTACGGGTGCTTGACCCTGTTCGGGGCCTTCTTGAATATTCTGATGATCCTGTTCAATGCCGGGGCCATTTCAAATGCGATCCGGGGCGGGCGGGCACCGTCTCAAGTCTCGTGGATTCTGCGCTTCATCTCATTTGCTTGGGCTCCGGTGCTGATCCTGTACATCGTGTTCAGCTGGTCGAAGCTGGCCGTGGATCTGGTGCTTGAGAATGAAAACTCGGTCCCGATTGTTGCCAGCAGCTATGCGATCTTCATGTCGGTTGTCGTGGCATATGGCGCGATGAACTATCTGCTGGAGCGCTATTTCGATCGCAACCGCAAGATTGAACAGATCAACGCCGAGGCAGAGATCGAGGCAGAGGCACCCTCGCCCGAGGCGGTACAACGCAAACACGCCATTCTGACCTATGAGGATCTGGCCCGCCGGGTTGCTGGCATACTGGCCTTTGTCGTGGGCAGCTACGCGCTGGTGGTGATCTGGAACCCGGATGCCAGCTGGAGCGAGGATCTGCCGATCGGGCGCGCGCTGGACGTGATGGTTATCCTGTTCATCGGTTACATCCTGTTCAATTTTTTCCGCATCTGGATCGACAGCAAAATCGCCGAAGAGTCTGATGATGGCTCCGAGGCCGAGTTGGGCGATGAAGGCGGCGAAGGCGGTCAGAGCCGCTTGGCCACCTTGCTGCCTTTGTTCCGCGGGGCGATCCTGGCGGTCGTTGTCGTGACGATTGTGCTGATCGTACTGATGGAGCTGGGCATCAACGTCAGCCCTCTGTTCGCAGGTGCCGGTGTGGTTGGTCTGGCTGTCGGGTTCGGGTCGCAGACCTTGGTGCGCGACATCTTCTCGGGCGCCTTCTTCCTGTTGGATGATGCGTTCCGCAAAGGGGAATACATCGACATTGGGGATGTGAAGGGAACGGTCGAGAAAATCTCGGTCCGCTCGTTCCAACTGCGCCACCATCTGGGGGCGCTGAACACTATCCCTTTTGGGGAGATCAAGGTTCTGACCAACTATTCGCGTGACTGGGTGATCATGAAGCTGCCTCTGCGTGTGACTTATGACACGGATGTCGAGAAGGTACGGAAACTGATCAAGAAACTAGGTCAGGAGTTGCTGAGCGATCCGGTAATCGGCGACAACTTCATCCAGCCCTTGAAGTCGCAGGGCGTGATCGAGATGCAGGATTCGGCGATGATCATCCGGGTCAAATTCATGACCAAGCCGGGCGATCAGTGGTTGGTGCGCAAGAAGGTGTATCAAGATATTCGAGAGCTGTTCGCCCGCGAAGGCATCAAGTTTGCCCATCGTGAAGTGACCGTTCGTCTTGCCGATGGCAAAGAGGCCGAAGATCTGACCCCGAAACAGCGCGAGGCAGTGACTGGCGCGGTACAAGCGGCGATTGATGAGGACTATCTGGACGATATCGGACCGGGCGGTGACGACCGCTAAGACGGTTCTCCCGCCCCTTTGGGCTGCGTCTCTGACGAGACGCCTTCCAAAGCGTTGGGCCGGGCCGCGCGTGCCGCGCGGCGGTTGGAGCGTCAGGACCAGGTTGGCTCGGATGTGCCCAGTTGTGGGGCGGGCAGGTCCCACCTCATCACCGTCTGACCAATGGTCAGTGCGGGTTTTAGCCGGTGGCCAGGGCCCCATCCGGACTGTTCGGTTTCTTCGCCATAGTCGGATTGGTTGGCCGTGATCGCGTCTTGCCCTGTATCGGTTTTGCCAAGAATGGCTAACAACTCGGCGGTGCGCGCCAAAGACAGATGGGCGTGCATGATTGAATTTCCCGAGGCTGCCTCGGCCAGTGCAGAAAGAACTGCGGCTGCCATCAGGTATCCGGTCGCATGGTCCAGAGCCTGAACTGGCAGCGGGGTGGGTTTGTCGGCGTTGGCCCATTCCATCCCGGCATGGGCAATACCTGCGCTCATCTGAACCAGACTGTCGAACCCTCTGCGTGTGGCCCAAGGGCCTTGCCAGCCATAGGCGTCCAGAGTGACCTCGACCCGGTTGGGGGCCAGTTCGTCACGCTTTGTTTTGCTAAGCCCCAGAGCCTCAAGCGCGCCGGGGCGGTAGCCGTGGATGAATACCTCTGCCTGTGACAGCAGGTCTTGCAGGTGGGTCAGGCCCTCGGGCGACTTCAGGTCCAGATAGGCGCAGCGTTTGCCCAGCGAGATGTCGGGAATAACGCCCGGCTCATCCCAGCCCGGAGGGTCGATGCGCAGCACATCCGCGCCGAATCCGGCCAATGTGCGGGTTGAGACAGGACCCGCAAGAACGCGGGTCAGGTCTAGGACGCGCAAGCCAGCAAGCGGGCGTTCGGCTGTTGCAGCCGGACGGTCCCGTAGAGTGATCCGACGTGGATTCTGCCAACTGATCAGTGGATCACGGCTGATGGCGCGGCCTTGGGGATGGTCCAACCATTCGGCGCGGCTGCGCATGGCGGCTGCGACGCCGCCCTCGGCCACAACAGCGCTTTCAAGGTCAGCGATAGCCCAGCTACGCAGGGCCTGTGAAACCGCTTCCCGGTCGGCTTGTGTGCCCAGAATTTTCAAGGCGGCAGCGCGGTGGTGAGGCAAGTTGGTGTGCAGCCTGATCCAGCCGTCAGACGCGCGGTAGTCGCCTGCGATGGCGTCCCACAGGCTGGGCATCTCCCAGCCATCGGGCTTGAAGGAATAGCGATACCAGAGCGAAGCGAGGCGGTGATCCACCATGATCTCTGGAGCAGTCTGCGACAGGTTTGCGGCGGCCATGCATCTGGCCAGCTCCTGACCGACCGCTGCGAAGCTGGCGGTTGCGAGCTCGGAGACGGCGAAGGCGCTGGGCAAGGTTCCTTCGCCGGTGGTGCGATAGCTGTCAGCCGCCGGAAGAGCGGACAGCAGGCTCATTGCTGATAGGGGTCCAGACTGTCGCGCAACCCGTCTCCAAGGAAGTTGAAGGCCAGAACGACCACGATGATGGGCAGCATCGGAATGGCCGTCCAAGGGTAGATCTCGATCGAGGCGAGGTTCTGCGCGTCGTTCAGCATCACGCCCCAACTGACCGCAGGCGCACGCAGGCCGAGGCCGAGGAAGGAAAGCGCGGTTTCACCGAGGATCATCGCCGGGATCGACAGGGTGGCCGACGCGATCAGGTGTGACATGAAGTTCGGTAGCAGGTGCTTTCGGATCACCCGGCCCGAGCTTGCACCCATCATCTCAGCCGCGCGGACGTATTCTTCTTCCCTCAGGGAGAGGAATTTGGCGCGGACGGAGCGGGCGAGGCCGGGCCAGTCGAGAATGCCGAGGATGATCGAGATGATGAAGAAGACCGCGACGGGGCTCCAGTTCGAAGGCACGGCGGCGGACAAGGCGAGCCAGAGCGGCAGTTCGGGTAGAGACCGCAGGACTTCGATCACGCGGTTAATGGTCCAGTCGATACGACCGCCAAAATACCCGGCCATTGAGCCAAAGAGGATACCAAGGAAGAACGACACCGTGATGCCAATCAGGCCCACAGTCAGCGATAGCTGCGCGCCATAGAGAATGCGGCTGAAGATATCGCGGCCCAGTCGGTCCGAGCCCCATAGGAACAGCGTCGCGCCATCAGGGGCACAGAACAGATGCGTGTCAGAGGGGATGAACCCGGCCAAGCGATACTCGGACCCTTCACAGAAGAACTTGATTGGACGAGGATCCTCGGTGTCTGGAATGAACTTCCACTGGAAAGTCTCTAGATCTGCCTCTGCGGTGATGGGGTAGACATAAGGCCCGATGAACTCGCCCTCGTGGAACCAGTTGATCGACTGGGGCGGGGCATAGAGGTGCTCTCCGTTCCGGTCATTGGGGCCGTAGGGGGCGATGAAGCCTGCAAAGGGCAGCATCAGGTAGCACAACAGCAGGAAAACGCCCGAAATCAAGCCCAGCTTGTGCGTGCGGAACTTGCGCCAGACCAAAACCCAGTTCGGGGCGTCCAGATCGGCGCGCTCGAGCTGTTGGACCGAGGCCTGCGGGTCGAACGGTGCGTCGTCAACATAGCGATCATCGGGGCGTTGGGTCATGCGTCTCGCCCCTCATACCGAATGCGCGGGTCGAGCATGACCAGCAGGATGTCCGAGATCATGGTGCCGATCAGGGTCAGCAGGGCCACGAACATCAGGATGAATGCCGACAGGAACTGGTCCTGCGTTTTCAGCGCCGTCAGCAAGGTCGGGCCAATGGTTTGCAGGCCCAAAACGACCGATACCAGAACCGAGCCAGACACCATCGAGGGCAGCAGGTTCCCGATGTCGGCGACGAACGGGTTGAAGGCCACACGCAACGGATATTTCGTTAGCATCCGTGACGGGGCCATGCCTTTGGCCACGGCTGTCTCAACATATGGTTTGCCCAGCTCGTCCAGCATGTTCGCGCGCAGGCGCTGCATCATGGCCGACGCGCCCGAGGTGCCGATGACAAAGGTCGGCACGATCAGGTGGACAAGGATGGATTTCAACTTGTCCCAGCTCATCGGTTCGCCTTCGAATTTGGGGTCCATCAGGCCGCCGATGGGCAGGTTGAAATACTGATGCCCGTAGTAGAACAGGATCAGCGCCAGCAAAAAATTCGGCGTGGCCAAGCCAAGATAGCCGACAAACGCCGAGGTATAATCGATCCACGTGCGCGATCGCGCGGCGGCGATCACACCCAAGGGCAGGGCGACGGCGTAGACGAACAAGATCGCGGCAAGATTGACAACAACCGTCAGCCAAAGCGTATCGCCCACGATGTCAGAGACGGGTCGGTCGAACTCAAAGGACCAGCCGTAATTGCCTTGCAGGAGGCCTTCGAAACCGTGGGGGCCGGGCCAGAAGCCCATCCAGATCAGGTATTGCTCCCACATGGGGCGATCCAAGGCATACTCGGCCCGCAGAAACTCGGCCTTGGCAACACCGGCGGACTGGCCGGAGGCCTGAAGCTCGGCGATCTGATTGCTCAGATAGTCGCCGGGCGGCAGGTTGATGATGACGAATATCAGAACCGAGACCACCAACAGTGTCAGCAGCATCGTGAAGAAGCGATAGACCGCATAGCGCAGCATGATCATTTAGCTGCTCCTGCTCAGTCGACCAAAAAGAACTCATCAGGGCGATGGACGCCGAAATGCGCGCCGGGTTCCCATGCCCACATGGCCTGCTTGGGGACGTTGCGCAAACGGTTCGAGACGACAATGGGCTGCGGTGCGCCGTTCAGAATGCCGATGGCGTATAGCTGGTCGGCGTGGATATCCAGCATTTCGGTCCAGACGGCCGCGCGCTGTTCATCTGTGGCGGCGATTTCCCAGTCATGGGCTAAAGTCATCAGACGCTCAGCCTCGGGCATGTCGGGGGCCTCACCGACTTCGCCGCCGGTCTGATAATACTGCCCCCATTTTGGCCAGGCGAGAAACACTTGATCCGTTGGGGCCAGATAGGCGGGTGAGGTGTGGATTTGGGGCAGCCCGTCGTCCCAGCCGAACCATACCGAGGCCATGGTGTTGCCAGCAAAAACACGGTTGCGCAGGATGTCGCGATCCAGCGGGCGCATCACCAGATCGACGCCAATCTCGCGCCATGTGTCGGTGACGATCTGCAGGGCGTTCTCGACCTCCTGCCGCTCACCAGCGGTTTCGATGATTAACTCCATCGGGCGCCCATCGGGCAGCAGGCGAATGCCATATTTGTTGCGCTCAGTCAGCCCGGCCTCGTCCAGCAGGGCGTTCGCCAGATCGGGATCATACTGGGCCCAAGCTTGGGCGTTTTCCTCGCTGTAGAAGGGCGAGGCAGGCAGAACCGCCATCGCGCCCGGTTTTGCCAGTTTGAAATAGAGCGCCTGGTTGATCGTCTTGCGATCAATCCCCAAAGACAGGGCGCGGCGTACGCGCGCGTCTCGCATCACATCCCGCCAAACCTCATCCGCGTAGTTCAGGTTCGGATAGATCGCGATCTGTGAGGCCACACCGGTTTTCCAGAGCAATGTCTTGTAGTTGCCAACCGCTTCACCCTTTTTCAGGATCGAGGCATCTCGGAACGCCAGACCACGACCCTGCAGGTCGGTCTCACCCGCATTGGTCTTTGCGGCTACCAGCCCGGGGGCCACAATCTCCATCTCGACCACGTCGATATAGGGCAGTTGCACCCCTTTGGAGTCGATACGGTGGTAGTACGGATTGCGGACGAAGTTGTGGCGGATTTTCTTGCCCGAGCTTGCGTTCAGCCAAGGCTGAAGCGTGGGCAGCTTGTGGTTGTCGAACTTGTAGAGGTTGTCGAGTTTGTTGTGCAGGGCCGCCCAGCTTTTGACGCGGGCATCATCGACCTGCGCGGCCAGATCCTCAGGATCAACATAGTTTTCGTGATACTGTTTCAGAAAAGCCGACGGGCGGTAAATGAAGGGCGGGCGGGCCTGTGCCAGCGTTTGCAGGAAGTCCGGGTTCGGATCATCCCATTCGTAGATCACTGTCGTCTCATCCGGGAAAGAGACGGTCGGGGCCTTTCCCTCGACGATCAGAAAATCAGGTGGCCCAGAGGGGCTGAGCAATTCGTTGTTGGCGACATCTTCCCACCAGTACCGGAAATCTTCGGAGGTAAACGGCGAGCCGTCCGACCACTTATGCCCTTCGCGCAAATGCAGAGTGAACTTGCGGTTCCCGTCATTTTCGAACGAGGCCAAAATGTCGGGCACGATATTGTAGTTTCCGTCAAACCCAACCAACCGGGCGTAACCGTAGACGACCATCTGGCGGATATCCTTGGACCGGGTCACCATGGTCCGCATTGTGCCGCCGGGGGTGCCGAATTCACGCCCCTTCGCGGCCAGATCCACCACCAGAGGGTCTTTGGGTAGGCGTTCCGAAACCGGGGGCAGATCGCCCGCATTCACCTCAGCCGACCAAAAGCTACTCTCTTGCGGAACCGGCACATCGGCCAGTGCAGGCAGCGTCCAGCCAAAGGCCAGAGTGGCGGCCAGGATCAGAGGGCGAGTGGTCTTAAACATGGCAACGTACCTTATGGCCCGGTTCCAATTCCACCAGCGAAGGTATCACGGTGTCCGAGAAACGAAAGGCCTCATCCCAACTGTCCGGCGCGCCGGCACCCATAGAGACCATTTGCAGGTCAATCGGGCGGTTAATGTCGGGTTCTGGTTGAGCGGCAATCAACGCCTTTGTGTAAGGATGGCGCGGATTGTAGAAGAGTGTTTCGGGCGGGGCTTGTTCGACAATCAGCCCCCGACGCATAACGGCAACTTCGTCAGCGATACGGGCCACGACCGCAAGGTCGTGAGAGATGAAGAAATAGGACAGGTTCAGGCTGTCCTGTAGGTTTTCCAAGAGTGTCAGGATTTGTTCCTGAACCGACACATCCAGCGCCGAGGTCGGCTCGTCACAGACGATCAACTGCGGGTCCAGCATCATGGCGCGGGCGATGGACAGGCGCTGTCTCTGCCCACCGGAAAACGCATGCGGATAGCGTTTCAGCATATCCGAGTTCAGCCCCACGCGTTGCAGCATCTCGGCCGCTTTGTCGCGTTGTTCCGAGACGGAACCGATACGGTGTATTTCCAGCGGCTCGGTCATTGCATCCTGAATACGCATCCGTGGACTGAGTGAGCTGTAGGGGTCTTGAAACACCATCTGCGCCTTGCGTTGAAACGCGGTGCGTTGGGCGCGGGTCATATGGTGGACCGGGATGGGGTCTTCGCCTTGGGCGGTGCAGAACAGAACCTCTCCGCCAGGATCGGGCAGTTCGGCGCCAAGAGCAATCCGGGCGGCGGTGGTCTTGCCAGAGCCGCTTTCGCCGACAATCGCCAGTGTCTTGCCACGTGCAAGTTTCAGGTCGACGCTGCGACAGGCATGGATCTGTTTGTCTGCCTGCCAGCCCTTGCTGGAGCGCATCGTATAGGTCTTGGAGACCCCTTTCATATGCAGGATCAGGTCCTCGTCCGGCATCGGAATGCCTACGGCGTCCTGATCCGGAATGGCTGGGGCCGCATCGAACAACTGCTTAGTATAGGGATGCGCCGGCGCGGTCAGGATGGGGGCGGCGGGGCCTGCCTCCATCACGCGACCTTTGTGCATGACGACGACCTGCTCGGCCATATTCGCAACTACGCCCAGATCGTGCGTGACAAGGATCAGCGCCATCCCGGTTTCGCGCTGAAGTTCCTTGATCAGGCCCAAAACCTGAGCCTGCGTTGTCACATCCAGCGCAGTAGTAGGCTCGTCTGCAATCAGCAGCTCTGGCTTAGAGACCATCGCCATGGCGATCATAGCGCGCTGGCGCATACCACCCGACAGCTCGAACGGATAAGAGTCATAAGCCCGCTGAGGGTCTGGAAAGCCCACGCGTTCAAACTGGGTCAGGACTTCTTTACGGGCTTGCGCCTCGGACGCGCCGCGATGCAGCCAGAGGACCTCGCTGACCTGATTGCCGATCTTGTGCAGTGGCGACAAAGATCGCATCGGCTCCTGAAAGATCATCGAGACGCGGTTGCCGCGAATGCTGCGCATCTCCCGCTCGTTGATTTGCGTCAGGTCGGCCTGGCCCTTGGAATCATTCAGAATAATCGAGCCGCTGCGAATCTGCGCCACGCGGGGCAGGATGCGCAACACGGCCCGGCAGGAGATTGTTTTGCCCGAACCCGACTCACCCACCAATGCTAGTGTCTGTCCGGCCTCCACGTCGAAATTCACGTCTCGCACGACTGAATCCGACGTGCCGAAACCGATGCTGAGATCTCTGACAGACAACAACGCAGTCATTCGGGTTTTCCACCCGTTTGGCCGTAGATGAGCATCGGCTTTTTATTCTCCCCGTTTTTTGACTTACTGTCGCGCGGTTTCACCCGACTCGTCAAACCCGTTCTTAGGCTGAAATGTCGCGGGAATGTGAAACTTTCGCCTCTACAACTACACAAACAGTTGAGTTTTTGCCATCAAGTTCGTGACCAGCACCATTTAAGCTGGCGTTGAGTATCAAAGAGAGAATCCCCTGTGCCCGAAAACCAAAGCCGACTGGATCTGTTTATTGACCGTATGGTGTCGCAACGCGCCTGCCTCGATTTTGCAATCGAGCAGACAAAAGGCATGTCCGGGCCGGTGTTCGAACTGGGCCTGGGCAATGGTCGAACCTACCACCACATGATCCAGTACATCCAGAACCGCCCGGTTTTTGTGTTCGAACGCGCGGTGGCCTCACACCCCGACTCCACCCCGCCAGAGGATCGGGTGATTTTGGGCGATGTGCGGGACACTCTGCCAGCCTCGGTGGATCGGTTCGGCGCGACGGCCAGCCTGATCCATGCGGATTTGGGTGGGCACAATCGCGAAAAGAACGACGCCTTCGCGCGGTTTGTTTCGCCTTTGATTGAACCGCTTCTGGCACCGGGTGGCCTGATGGTTTCCAGTGATCGAATGTATTTCGATGCGTTGTCCGAGCTGCCCTTACCAGCGGGCGCAGTCGAGGGGCGCTGTTTTATCTACCGGCGGTGACGCGTTAGGCGCGTCCGGGTCCACGAAAAGGCTAAGAAAGCTGGAGGAACGCAATGCAGGCCATACTGACGCTGAACGCGGGAAGTTCGACCATCAAATTCGGAGTTTACCGCGCCGACGCTGAACCCGAATTGCTGTGGCACGGGCAGGTGGACAATCTGGGGCCGGTCGCCCAATTGCAAATCAACGGCGACGGGCTTCATGAGACACGCGAGATCGGGCCTGCTGACCACGTGGCCGGGGTCGCGGCGATCTTGCAGAACATCGAGCCTCTGCTTCAATCGGATCTGATTGTCGGTGTGGGCCACCGCATTGTCCACGGCGGACAGACCTTCGAAGGGCCCACGGTTCTGGATGATCACGTGCTGGCCCAACTTGAAACGCTCTCGTCACTGGCCCCGCTGCATCAGCCCCACAATCTGGCGGCCGTCCGCGCTGCGCGAACGGCCTTCCCGGGTGCTTTACAGATTGGGTGTTTTGACACCTCCTTTCATGTCGGCCATCCGTTTGTGAACGATGCCTTCGCCATCCCGCGCCGCTTTTATGAGAAAGGCGTTCGGCGCTATGGGTTCCACGGACTGTCCTACGACTACATTACCGGCAAGATGGCTGAGGAATTCCCGGATCTGGCCGCAGGCCGGGTGGTGATCGCGCATCTGGGCAACGGGGCCTCGATGTGCGCTGTGGCCAATGGAAGGAGTATCGGCTCAACCATGGGTTTTTCTGCTCTTGATGGGCTGCCTATGGGGACCCGTTGCGGTCAGCTTGATCCCGGCGTGTTGCTCTATCTGATGGAGCAAGGTCACTCTGCCGAGGCGATCACGCATATCCTCTACAAGAAAAGTGGCCTGCTAGGCCTCAGCGAGATCAGCCACGATATGCGCACATTGCTGGAAAGCGATGATCCCCGCGCGCGTGAGGCGATAGACTATTATGTCTTCCGGATCAGGCGGGAGCTGGGTGCGATGGCGGCTGTTTTGGGTGGCGTGGATGCGGTGGTGTTCTGCGGCGGCATTGGTGAGAACGCTGCGCCTATTCGCCAGAGCGTGCTGGATGGGATGGGATTTCTCAACATCCATCTGGACGCCGAGGCCAACGCCCAAAATGCGACGGTGATATCAGATGGCGGTATACCCGTGCTCGTGATCCCGACCGACGAAGAACGGGTGATCGCGCGGGCGGTCGCCAAGGCTTTGAGCTAAACACGACAGAGGGAAAACGGATGATCTTTTACGACTGTGCCACCGCTCCGAACCCGCGCCGCGCGCGTATGTTCATTGCCGAAAAAGGCTTGGAGATCGAAACCCGGCAGATATCGATCGCGGAGGGAGAGCAGTTGAGCGATGCGTTTCGCGCCGTTAACCCTCGGGCCACGATCCCTGTGCTGGTGACCGATGAAGGCACGGTTCTGACCGAGAACCTTGGGATTGCTGCGTATCTTGAGGCGCAGAGCCCGGAACCCCCATTGATGGGCAAGACGCCGGATGAAAAAGGCCGTGTTTTGATGTGGAACGCAATCGCCGAGCAGCAAGGCGGTATGCCTATCGCCGAAGCACTACGCAACGGCCATCCTGCTTTCAAGGATCGTCCTATTCCGGGACCAGAGAACTATCCGCAGATCCCCGAGCTTGCGCAACGGGGTCGCGACAGGGTGGGGGCGTTCTTCGATTTGCTCGAGGACCATTTGCAGGACAGCCCGTTTTTGGCGGGCGAGGACTTCACCCTCGCCGATATCAGCGGATTCGTCTTTGTCGATTTCGCTCGTGTGATCAAAATGCGTATCCCGGAAGCAAATACCGCGACCCAAGCCTGGTTTGACACGATCAAACCCCGAACAAGCGCCAGCCTCTAAAACGCGCCTGATCTGGCCGGAACCAGCTTGTGTTCGACACTGTACAGAAATGTCTAGACAGAAGTGAACAGTGCCTCTAGCGTTTCACCCGAGTCGTGCAGCGGAGGGCAGGATGAAATCTCAGTATCGCGTTGTGGTCATCGGGGGCGGTGTCGTTGGGGCCTCGGTCCTGTATCATCTGGCCAAGTTCGGCTGGTCGGATGTCGTCATGTTGGAGCGGCGGAGGCTGGCCTCTGGGTCATCCTGGCACGCGGCGGGCGGTATTCACGCCTTGAACGCGGATCCGAATATGGCGTCCTTGCAGGCCTATACTATCGACCTGCTCAGTGAGATCGAAAAGGAATCGGGCCAGAATATCGGCCTGCACATGACCGGTGGTCTCACGCTTGCTGGCACACCGGAACGCTGGGAATGGCTGCAGGCAAACTACCGCATCTTCCAATCCATCGGCATTGATGATTGCGAACTTCTGACCCCGGAAGAGGCGCAGAGGCGCTGCCCGATCATGTCCACTGATGGCGTGTTGGGCGCGATGTGGGCGGATCGCGAGGGCTATATTGACACGACCGGCACGGTGCAGGCCTACGCGACGGCGGCAAGGAAGCGTGGCGCGGAATACTATGAGGAAACCAAGGTTGAGAGCCTGACGCAGACTGCCGATGGGTGGCAGGTCGTGACCGACAAGGGCACAATCACTTGCGAGCATGTTGTGAACGCGGCGGGCCTTTGGGCGAAGCAAGTGGGACGGATGGCCGGAGTGGAGCTGCCGGTCTCACCGCTTAAACACCATTACCTGATCACTGACACAGTCCCCGAGGTTGCCGAGGCCGAGTTCGAGATGCCGATGACCGTCGACCTCGAAGGTTTCACCTACATGCGGCAGGATCAGAAGGGCGTTCTGGTCGGGATCTACGAGGTCGACCACGAGCACTGGGCCATGGACGGGGCGCCTTGGAACTATGGCGAGGAACTGTTTCAAGAGCAGCTTGACCGCATCGAGAACGAGCTGACGCTGGGTTTTGAGCGCTATCCTTCGATCCAGAATGTGGGCATCAAGACATGGGTCAATGGCGCGTTTACCTTCTCGCCCGACGGCAACCCTCTGGTCGGGCCAGTGCCGGGCAAGCGTGGCTATTGGTCGGCCTGTGCTGTGATGGCGGGCTTCCTGCAAGGTGGCGGTGTTGGCAAAACGCTGGCAGAATGGATGATCCATGGCGAGCCCGAGGCAGACGCATGGCCAATGGATGTCGCGCGCTACGGCGATTTTGCTCAGAACAAACGCTACATCCGCGAAACCACCGGTCAGTTTTATTCCCGCCGGTTTGTGATGACCTATCCAAACGAGCAACTGCCTGCTGGCCGCCCGCTGAAAATGGCCCCGGCGCATGACGCAATGACCGAAGCAGGTTGCAAATGGGGGGTCAGCTGGGACCTGGAAGTGCCACTCTATTTTGCGCCGAAAGGGTTCGAGGAAACACCAACTCTCAAACGGTCGAACGCCCATGACATCGTGGCGGAGGAATGCAAGACGCTCCGTGAAGGGGTTGGCCTGTTGGACATCTCGGGCTTTTCGCGGTTCGAGGTGACGGGTCCGAATGCGCAGGCCTGGCTGGACAAGGTCATGGCCTCGAAACTGCCGGGACCGGGGCGCGCCAAGCTGGCGCCAATGCTGGGTGAGACGGGGCGGCTCAAAGGCGACCTGACCGTGCTGAACTGGGGTGACGGAACATGGTGGATCATGGGCAGTTACTACCTTCGTGCGTGGCACATGCGCTGGTTCGACGACCACATGATGGAAGGCGTGACTGTCCGTGATCTGGGCGAGGAATACTGCGGCTTTGCCGTGGTCGGCCCGAAATCGCAGGCGGTGGTTGAGAAGCTGGCGGAACAGGATATCTCGGGCCTGAAATTCATGGGTTGTGGAGATTTCGATATCGGTCTGGTCCGCGCCCGCGTCGCCCGCATGTCGGTGACCGGTGAAAAGGGGTATGAGATCAACTGCCGTTACGGCGATCACATCAAACTGCGCCGGATGCTGTTGGACGCCGGGGCTGACGAAGGCATCCGCGAATGCGGGTTCAACGCCATGCTCTCAACCCGGTTGGAGAAGAGTTTCGGCATTTGGTCCGCTGAATTCACCCAAGCCTACACGCCGGGCATGACCGGAATGGATCGTTGGATCGACTGGGACAAGGATTTCGTCGGGAAAGACGCCGCCTTGGCCGAGCGTGATGGCAATGGCCCGGCGCAGCTTCAGGTGACGCTTGAGGTCGATGCCGTGGATGCCGACGCCAGCGGGTATGAGCCGATCTGGTCCAATGGCGAACGCGTCGGCTTTGTCACCTCGGGCGGCTACGGCCACTACACGGGCAAGTCTCTGGCGATGGCACTGATCAATCGTGACAAGGCCGAGCCGGGGACGGAACTGACCGTGCATGTGGTTGGTGTGGAACGGCCTGCGCGCGTGGTTCCGCCCTCTCCCTACGATCCGCAGGGCAAGGCGATGAGGGGCTGATGGTGATCTCGCAGACATCCGAGCGTGGTCGGCGACGGCGCGGGCGGGGTGCAGATGCCGCCCCACCGCCTTCGCGCGATGTGAACTACCGCCAGCTGCGTAACCCGTTCCCGCAGATGGAGGTTTTCCCCAAAGATCAGATCGCGGACATGCACGAAACGGCGCTGCGTGTGTTGCAGGAACTTGGGGTGAAAGTCCTGCTGCCCGAAGCCCGCCGCATCTTTGCCAAGGCAGGTGCGCGTGTGGATGAGGACACTCAAATGGTCTTTATCGGGCGTGATTTGGTTGAGGCCGCCGTGGCCTCGGCCCCCAAATCCATCGCGTGTCATGCCGGGGCGCGGGACCGCGATTTTACGCTGGAACTGGGTTCGCTTGTATTTCAACCGGGTGCAGGTGCGCCGAACGCAACCGATCTGGAACGGGGCAGGCGACCGGCGTCGGGTCAGGACTACATCGAGTTTCTGAAGCTGACGCATCACTTCAATGTCTTCCAGATGATTTCGCCTCAGGTCGAGCCACAGGATGTGCCGACCCATCTGCGCCACTATTTCACAACGCAGGCGCAGATGGAGTTGACGGACAAGTTCCCCTTCTTCTTCTCGCGCGGCACCCCTCAGGTGTTGGACAGCTTTGAGATGCTTTCTATCGCACGAGGGCTTTCAGATGATGAATTCCGAGGTGACGCGCATTGCTATACGATCATCAACACCAACAGCCCGCGCACGCTGGATATCCCGATGGCGCAAGGGCTAATCGACTTTGCGCGCCATGGTCAGATGTCGATCGTTACGCCGTTCACCCTAATGGGAGCGATGGCTCCGATCACGGTCGCGGGTGCCATCACGCTGTCCCATGCCGAGGCTCTGGCGGCTGTGACCCTAACGCAACTGACTAACCCTGGCGCGCCGGTCTGCTACGGAACCTTCACCAGCAACGTCGACATGAAATCCGGCGCTCCAGCCTTTGGGACGCCATCGCATTTCCAGGCGTCTTTGGCAGCGGGACAATTGGCGCGGTTCCTGGGCCTGCCATGGCGGTCGGCGGCCGGGTCGGCCTCGAACATCAACGACGTGCAGGCCGCAAATGAAAACCAGTTTGGCCTTTGGGGCTGTTTGATGGCCGGGGCGACGGTGATCATCCACTCGGCAGGCTGGCTCGAAGGCGGGCTGAGCGTGTCGTTTGAGAAAATGATCTGCGACGCCGAAGTGTTGAACATGGTAGCTGAACTGTGTGCCGGCGCGCAGGCCGGACAGGCCGAAATCGGCTTTGATACCGCCCTGAGTGAGGTTGACCCCAGCGGGCATTTCTTTGCCTCGTCCCAGACGATGGAGCGCTACAATACCGAATTCTACCAGCCTCATGTTCACGACTACGCCAATTTCGGCACCTGGACCGAGCGTGGATCTGTCGATGCCAATCAACGTGCAACAGGTGTTTGGAAAGGTATCCTGAATGATTTCAAACCGCCCGCTGGCGATAGCGATCGGCTCGGGGCCTTGCACGATTTCATCGCGAAGCGAACTGCCGAAGGCGGCGCTCCGCCGGAGAGTTGAATGAGCACCAAACCGATCCTGCACCGCGATGACCCCAAGGCCGAGCCTTTGGTCGGAAATATCAAAGTCACGCGGGATGACTGGCTGAATGTGGCGATGGACGTGCTGATCTCGGACGGGGTGGATCAGATCAAGGTCATGAACCTGGCCGAGCGCATGGCCGTGTCCCGCTCGTCTTTCTACTGGTACTTCAAATCGCGGCAGGAGCTTCTGGATGCGTTGCTGGCGCGGTGGCAGGCGACCAATACGGCGGCGTTGATCGCGCAGGCTGAGGCCGCGGCCGAGACAATTACCAGCGCGGTCTGCAACGTGCAGCGGTGCGTGGTGAACACGGATTTGTTCGACACGGCACTTGATTTTGCCATTCGGGACTGGGCTCGCAAATCGGGCAAGGTGCGCAATGCCCTGGATCAATCCGATGCACGACGCCTCAAGGCGCTGCACGCGATGTTTGCGCGTTTTGGCTATTCGGACATAGAGGCCGAAACCCGGGCGCGCGTCTTATACTACATGCAGATCGGGTATGATTTGGCGCAGCTGAATGAGCCAATGGAAACGCGCCTATCGCTTGTGCCTCACTACCTGCATGCTTTCACAGGGGTTCAGCCTCGGGCCGAGGAAATTGAAGAATTTCGCGCTTATTCCAAGCGCTTTTGGGAAGGAAAGACAGAATGAGCCAACCAGATGCAATCATAATCGGGACAGGCGTCATTGGCGCGGCCATCGCGTTCGAGATGGCCAAGGCCGGATGGAAAACCCTTTCGCTGGACCGCAATACGCAGGTCGGCCATGGCTCGACCGCGGGGTCCTGCGCGATCATCCGCATGCACTATTCGACGTTTGACGGCACGGCTTTCGCGTGGGAGGGCTACCATTATTGGCGCGATTGGGCCGCGTATCTGGGCCTGCCCGCAGATGCCAATCTGGCGCAGTTCCGCGAGACCGGTTGCCTGGTCATGAAAACAGACTCCAATGGGATGCTGGAAAAGCATATGCAAAACAGCGCGGATCTGGATTGCCCCTTCGAGGAATGGTCGCCAGAGACTGTCACGGAACGCTTGCCGGTCTATTCTCTGGACAGCTTCGCCCCTGCGCGCCGAATGGACGACCCGGAGTTCGGACAACCGAACGGGCGCAAGATGCAGGGCGGCGTGTTCTGGCCTCAGGCAGGCTATGTTACCGACCCGGCGCTTTCGGCGCAGAACCTGATGGATGCGGCAATCCAGAACGGGGCTGAGCTGCGCACTGGGGCCGAGGTTGTTGAAATCCTGATCGAGGATGGGCGCGTAGCTGGTGTCAAACTAGCCTCGGGCGAAGAAATTCGAGCCAAGGTTGTGGTAAACGTGGCCGGGCCGGGATCGGCCATTGTCAACGGTATGGCGGGCGTTCTAGACGACATGACCATCGAAACGCGCCCGCTGCGGCAGGAAGTGGTCCATGTCCCGGCGCCTGAGGGGTTCGATTTCGAAAACAACGGAACCATCGTCTCGGATAGTGACATCGCCTGTTACTGCCGCCCCGAGCATGGCAACCATATCCTTGTGGGGTCCGAGGATCCCGAATGCGATCCGCATCAATGGTGCGAGGATGACAAGACATATAACCGCGATTTCACCGACCAGTGGACGACGCAGGCGATGCGCTATGCGCAGCGGGTGCCGAGCCTTGGTATTCCGTCCAAAACACGGGGCGTGGTTGATCTTTATGATGCGTCGACCGATTGGATTCCGATATACGATAAATCCAGCTTGCCAGGGTTCTACATGGCCTGCGGCACCAGCGGGAACCAATACAAAAACGCGCCGATTGCGGGTAAGATGATGACGGCTCTGATCGACTATTGCGAGGGCGGCGCAGACCACGATGCTGAACCACTTCAATTCGAACTGCCTTACATCGAGCGCGTGATTGATGTCGGATTCTATTCGCGCAACCGCGCGATCAACGAAGAAAGCAGTTTTTCCGTTCTGGGGTAGTCAGCCCGACAATTGGCCCTAACATCACGTAGACGCGAAAAGGAGCGGATATGTGATGCCTCAGACGCCAAACAAAGTCCTGATCCTTGGCAGTGCGCCGTCAGCGGTAGCCGCCCGGGATTGGGACCGGAAACCGTTCACGCAAATCGTGGCCATCAACAACGCATGGCGCATTCGTCCAGATTGGGACATCCTGATCCACCCCGAAGATTTTCCGCCGGAAAACCGACCAACAGAGCTAACAAAAGACCAAAGGATCGTGACAGCCGAAGACTACGTGCCTCGGCAGAACGCCTATGGCGGTTTTGTCTATGCGGGAGGCACCATGGCGTTTACCGCAGGCTATTGGGCGCTGTCCGCCCTTGCTCCGTCGGTGATTGCCTATTTCGGCTGCGATATGGTCTATCCCGGGTCGGGGAAGACGCATTTCTACGGCAACGGAACCGCTGATCCGCTGCGTGCCGACATCTCATTGCGGTCGCTTGAGGCAAAGTCGGCCAGATTGGGCGTGTTCGCCGCGGCTCAGGGTTGTCGTATGGTGCGCTTGTCGGAGGGTGAAAGCAGGCTGCTCTATCCATCGCTTCGCGCGTCACGGATGGAAGACGTACCGATGCCGTCGACCGGTGGCGCGCATGACGCTTTGGTGGCCGAAGCGCGCCTTGGCTACTATGTGCCATCTGGGCGGTATTGGGAGTCCGAGCAGCAGTTTGATCCGGACGAACTGGATGCAGTGGACCGTCTTTGGATGTCCGCCTACCAGATCGCGCAAATGGACCGCGTTGCCTAAGACCTCAGACGGCGAAAGCGATCCAGGCCCAAACCATCGCAATATAGGTCAGACTGTGCATCAACTGGTCCAGCCCGGTTGCCCGCCAAAACGCGGCTTGATTGGGCTGTAGCTTTTTCTTGTCGGAATAGCTGGCCTTTGCGAAATCAATGTTGAAATGGATGATCCATTCCAGGGCCGATATGATCAGGATAAAGCTGATCGGTGCACCAAACAGCAAAAAAATAAGGGCCGAGCCCACAACATGCACCCCTGCATGTTGCGCGCGTCCCAAATGAAAATATTCTCCACGCCCGGTCAGCATCTTGGGCGTCTGTAGATAGAAGTCCGCGAACATATGTTTGATCTGCAACAAGCAGAGCAACAGCAACACGGCACCATAGCTTTCGGGCAAACGTATCCTCCCGATATCGTCCTAAAGGGAACTCTAGGCGCTAAAATGCGTGTAGGCAAATGAACTAGTTCACACATGCGCAAAGATTGGCACTTTGTCGGAAACTATTTGCCTAGCAAAGCAAGATTACTGTAAATTCAGACTGTTAATTTTCCGTGCATCGTTTCGAAACCGGATCATTGATCAAAAGCAGGGACAGGTTCCATAGAACGCACGATTTTCCGCTTCATCTGGAAATACTCCAAGCGCGACCAGTTGATCCTGCTGGCCGTGACCTCGACGTTGTTTCCGCTGCTCTATCTCACGCTTGAGCTGCCCAAGCGCATTATTAATGACGCGATTGGTGCCTCGAGCAGCGTGGTTCAGGTTTGGGGCTACAGCCTGCCGCAGACGAATTTCCTGATCATTCTGTGCTTTGCCTTTTTGGCGGCGGTGCTGGCGCATGGTCTGATGAAAATGCGCATCAACACCATGAAAGGTGTCCTGAGCGAGCGTATGCTGCGCCGCTTTCGCTATCAGTTGATCAGCCGCGCCCTGCGTTTTCCCCAGCCCTATTTCGAGCGGGTCAGCCAGGGTGAGATGGTCTCGATGATCACCGCCGAAAGCGAGCCGATGGGCGGGTTGATGGGGGATGCGATCAGCCAGCCAGTTCTGCAGGCGGGGCAGATGATCACCATCCTGTCGTTTCTGTTCCTGCAAAGCGTCTGGTTTGGTCTGGCTGCGGTGGCGCTGATCCCCGTTCAGGCCTGGTTGATTCCCAAGTTGCAGCGCCAGATCAACCTTCTCAACAAAAAGCGCATCCAGGAGGTGCGTATCCTTGCCGCTCAGATCGGCGAGAACGCGGCCGGGGCCTCGACCCTGCGCGCAAATGGGGGCTGGCGGTATCGTAGGGCCATGATCTCGGATCAGCTGGGGCGGCTCTTCGGTATCCGGTTCGAGATTTACCAGAAGAAGTTCTTTATGAAGTTCATAAACAACTTCATCTCACAGTTGACGCCGTTCATGTTTTATCTGGTGGGCGGTCTGCTGGTCCTGCAGGGCTCAGTCTCGCTGGGCGCGCTGGTGGCGGCGTTGGCGGCGTATAAGGACCTCAGCTCTCCCTGGAAGGAACTGCTGACCTACTACAACCAGACGCAGGACATGTCGTTGCGTTGGGATGTGGTGATCGAACGGTTTGCGCCGGCCGGAATGCAGGAAGAAGCGCTGTTTGAGGGTGAGCCAAAGACCCGTCCGCATCTTGATGGCGATATCGCACTGGATCGGGTGTCGGTGCGCGATATGGACGGCAACCAGATCCTGGACGATCTGAACCTGACCTTCCCGCATGGCAAAACGATCGGGATCGCCGCGCCTAGTGAAGAAGACCGCCGCGCTATTGCCGAGTTGCTGACCCGCGAAATCCTGCCAAGCGCTGGGCGTGTCCGTATTGGCGAGCAGAATCTGGCCGAGCTTCATCAGGGCGTCGTTGCCGCGCGGATCGGCTATGCGTCATCGAGACCGGTGATGTTTCAGGGATCGCTGGGCGACAATGTGATGATGCCGATGCGCTACAAGCCCCTGTCGGAGGGTGGCGACGATCCCGGATTTACTGAGACCTTGCGGGCAGGAAACAGCACCGACCCCTTCAAGGCCGAGTGGCTGGACCCGTCTCTGGCCGGGCTGGAAACGGCGGATGCCCTGCGGGATTGGTGGCTGCAATTGATTGACGGGATGGGGTCGGGCGCGGCCTTGTTTCAGCGCGGGGCCGAGCAGGTTTTCGACGCGGAACTTCATCCGGAACTGGCGCAGAAACTGGTCAAGCTGCGCCCGTCGGTGCAGCAGGCGGTGAAGCAGGCAGGGCTGGAACAGCAGGCGCTGATCTTCGACAAGTCCACCTATAACCCGGCCTTGCCCGTGGCCGAGAACTTGCTGTTTGCCACGCCCCGTGTGCCGGTCACGCAAGCTCTGTTGGCACAGCAGAGGGTCTTTCTGGGTCAATTGCGCGAGCTGGGGTTGGACGAGACTCTGATCGCGCTGACCCGTGATGTGATCGACATGCTGCGCCAGATCTTCGGTCTGGATGGAACGGATCACCCGCTGTTCCGCAAGCTAGGCCTTGAGGCGCAGACCTACGAGACGGCAGTCGAACTTGTCGAGCGCACCCGCAAGGAAGGCGCTGAGGGGCTGGACGACGAGCAGCTGGCCACCTTGTTGGCAGTGCCTCTGGTCGTCTCGGCTGAACAGATCGGCCCGGCCTTTTCGGATGAGTTAAAGGATCGTATTCTGGAGCTGCGCCACAGCCACTCGGATAAGCTCATGCGGCCGTTGATGGATGTGTTCGTGCCACTGAACCCCGAAGCCGTCGCGCCCGGCCTGACCGTGATGGAGAACGCGCTGTTCGGCAAGGTCAGTGAGATCGGCGGCGCGCGTTCAGACGAGGTGCGCAAGCTGATCGTTGATGTTCTGGCCGAACACGGCGCGCGTCCGTTGGTAGTCGAGCTGATCTATGACGTGCCGGTCGCGCTGGGCGGTCAGAACCTGCCCGCAGTCTTTGCCGAACCCCTGGCGTTCACCCGTGCGACGATCAAGAAGCCGGACATTCTGATTTTGGAAAACGCGCTGGCCAGCTATGACATGCAGACGCAGGTCGCGGTCTACAAAAACCTGCGCGCGCTGTTGCCCGAGACCACGGTCATCTATCTGAACGATCAATTCCAAAACCCCGATGTCTTCGACATGTATGTCGAGATACGGCAAGGTCGGGTTGTCACAGATGAAGGACCGGGGGACGTGGAAGAGGATAGTGCCGCCTCGGCCGACTTGGCCCGCAAGCTGCGCGCCCTAGAGCAGACGCCGCTGTTTTCCGGCCTTGATCGGCGACAGTTGCGCCTGCTGGCTTTTGGTGCGCGGTGGTTTGATGCCTCTGCCGGGCAGGTGATCTTCCTCAAAGATGACCAACCCACGGATGGTGCATACGTCGTCCTCGAAGGCGAAGCGGGGTTGTATCTGCCTAAAACGGGCACGCCGGATGAGCTGATCCTACGCGTCGGCCCCGGGGCATTGGTAGGAGAGCTGGGCCTGATCCGTAAGGAGCCCCGCGCGTTGAGCATGGTGGCCGAAACCGATCTTTCCTGCTTGCGCATCGGGGAAGAGGAATTCCTGGCCGTGGTCGAAAACGACGCGGCGACGGCGTTCAAGTTGCTGCAGGTGGTTGCGGGATATGTCTCGAACTAGAGCCGTTTCGGGATAAGCCTGAAACGCTCTACTGTCAGTCTTTCGGCTGGCAGAACAGTTGATAGAGCAACTCGATTACCTGTTTCGTGTTGCCATCCTCAAGCGAATAAAACACCGTTTTGCCCGCGCGCCGGGTCGAGACCAAACCATCCTCGCGCAGGCGGGCCAGCATCTGGCTGACGGCGGCCTGCCGGATTTGTAAAAGCGCCTCCAGCTCTCCCACCGACTTCTCACCGTCTCCGAGGTGGCACAGGATCATCAGGCGGCCCTCATGCGCCAGCGTTTTCAGAAACGCGGCGGCACGGGCTGCGTTGTCTTTCATTTCCGCCAATCCGTCTGATGCCGGGGCTTGAGTGGTGCTGTCTTTCAGTGTCACCGGTCAACCGTTCTTCAACTAGGTCTTCTGACATTATGCCCTAAGAAACGTTATAATGTCACCCCTCAGATGCGGGAGCCCCACCCTGAAAGGCGTTGCCATTGGCATAATCGCACGGTTCTTCCTGCATCTGAAGGTGAAGCCCGTCGCCTTTGTAAGGATGCGCGCGAGCCAGATTTTCGTCCACCTCAATCCCAAGTCCGGCGGTGGTTGGAGAGGTCACGAACCCTTCCTCAACCCGGATTGAGCCCTTGATCAACTGGTCATGGAATGGCGTTTCAATGGTTTCCAGTAGCAAAAGGTTCGGGATAGAGGCCGCCAGATGGATATTCGCAGCCCACTCTACCGGCCCGGCATAAAGATGCGGGGCCATCTGCGCGTTGAACACTTCGGCCATTGCGGCGACTTTCTTCATTTCCCAGATGCCACCTGCACGCCCCAAAGCCGGTTGCAAGATCTCGGCCGCGCCCGCGCGTAGAACCGCGCCAAATTCGGCTTTGGTGGTCATGCGCTCTCCGGTCGCAACTGGGATACGGACTTTGCGGGCGACGCGGGCCATGTCCTCGATATTGTCGGGCGGAGTGGGTTCTTCGAACCAAAGCGGCGAATATGGTTCTATCGCCTGACCCAGCCGAATGGCGCCGGCGGTGTTGAACTGGCCATGGGTGCCGAACAGCAAATCAGCCTTGTCGCCCACCGCCTCGCGGATCGCTTTGCAAAACGCAACGGACATAGAGATATCGGACATCGCAGGCATGTGCCCGCCCATGATCGTGTAGGGCCCGGCGGGGTCGAACTTGACGGCGGTATAGCCCCGACGGACCGCATCTGCCGCAGCCTCAGCCGCCTGTTCGGGCGAGGTCCAAAAGTCGGTCAGGTTGTGCTGGGGCAGGGGGTAGAGGTAGGTATAGGCGCGAATACGGTCATTCACTTTACCGCCCAGCAGCGCATAGACCGGGCGGTCGCGGTCTTTGCCCAGAATGTCCCAGCACGCGATCTCGAGCCCCGAGAACGCGCCCATGACAGTCAGGTCTGGGCGTTGCGTAAAGCCCGAGGAATAGGCGCGGCGGAACATCAACTCGATGTTTTCCGGAGTCTCGCCCTGCATGTGGCGGTCAAACACGTCGCGGATTATGTGGCTCATAGCGTCTGGTCCAACCGAGGAGGCGTAGCACTCGCCCCAGCCGGTGATGCCGGTATCCGTAGTCAGCTTGACCAAAATCCAATAGCGACCGCCCCATCCTGGGGCTGGCGGGGCCGTGACGATGATATCGAGGTCTTGCAGTTTCATCTTAGCCCTCTCGTGCTTGGTCAAAGGCAATGAGTTCGCGATCAATCTCGGCCACCACATCGGCGCTGCCAAAGAACGCCATGTCCGGGGCGTCGACGTCGTCCATGAAAGCCTGAATTTCGATCAGCGCTGGTTTGCCGTCGAAACTGCCCTCAATCTGCCAGCGGCTGCTTTGGTCCACGGGCAAATCCGACAGGTTCTCCGCGATCTGGGTGACCAGAGCTTCGGGCAGCCCAAAACGGGGATTGTTGGCGAGGCCTGTCAGGAAAGGCGGTACCTCAGCCAAATCGAAATTCATCGACGTTTCCGAAGTGGAAGGCGCAGGTTTCGCCGCCTCGGGTTTGAAGAGATCGGTCAGGAAACGCAGCATCGGCCTACCTGTCGAACAGGATCACGTTGCGCTTGGCGGATCCGGTCTTGGTATCGGCAATCGCCTCATTGATCTGATCCAGAGACCAGCGGCCCGAGACCAGTTCATCCAGCTTCAGCCGCCCCTGCTCATAGAGGTCGATCATCCAGGGGATGTCTCGCTGGATAACCACGTCGCCCATCTTTGACCCCACCAGACCCTGACCAAGCGCGGCGAGGATCACCGGCTCATAGCTGGCTTCGTCCCCGGAATGGGGCATGCCGATCATCACGGCTTTGCCGCCCAAACCCAGATAGCGTGGGGCCTGATCATAGGCGGGGATCGCACCTACAGTAATCAAAACCGCATCAGCGCCGCGCCCGCCCAGCGCTTTGTAGGCTGCTTTCCATGGTTCCTTCAGGCTGGCGAGGACGCCGTGGGTGGCACCGAACTCCTTCGCGATCTCAAGCTTTTCTTCGGTCATGTCGACAGCAACGATGCGGCGCGCGCCGGCAATCCGAGCGCCTTGGATGGCGTTAAGGCCCACTCCGCCCGCGCCGATCACCACCACATCCTGACCGGGGCGCAAACCTGCGGCGTTGACCGCTGCGCCGACCCCGGTGATCACACCACAGGACAACAGGCTTGCGAGGTCTTTGGGCAGGCTTTCTGGAATCCGAACGATCTGTCGGTGGCTGACGACGACTTTCTCGGCGAAGGCACCGCAGGCCATCGCCTGTTCCAAAGGTCCGCCGTCACCTGTGCGCAAAGGCCCTTTGACCGTGTCATAGGGGGTTTCGCAGATCGTAGGTTTGCCACCTGCACATGAAGGGCAGGAGCCGCAGGCCCGGATCAGTGTCACGACCACTGGATCTCCCAGTTTGAAATCCCCTGCGGCTTCGCCCACTGCGCTGACCACCCCGGCGGCCTCATGCCCATAGACCGCAGGCAGAAATCCGCCCCATGCACCATCGGCAAATGAGATGTCCGAATGGCAGATGGCCACCGCGTCCAGTGTAACCTCGACTTCGCCGGTGCCGGGGGCGGCCAGTTGCACCTCTTCTATGGTCAAAGGTTCCCCGAACGCCCGGCATACGGCGGCTTTGATGGTTTGCATGTCGTCCCTCGCTTCGTTTGGTTTACGGTGGCGCGGGAATTGGCATCTCGCAAGACGGAAACCGTCACGGGTATGTCGGTATTACGCCACGGCAGGCCTGGCGCGCAGAAACAGGACAAACCCGGCGGCCATGAGGATCAATGCCAAGAGGAACGGTGCTCCGGGCAGGTAGAGCGACGTGTCGGGCCGGATGAACCACGCAAACACGCTGGTCATCAACAGGGGCGAGATCACCATTGACAAGGCGTGCAGAGATGTCAGGACGCCCTGAAGTTCGCCCTGTTGCGAGTCCGGCGTCGCGCGCGAGGTCAGTGCCTGTAGGGCGGGCGTGATCACGGCGCCCAAGGCGGTGATCGGGATCAGCATCAGGGCGATGGTGCCATTGGTCAGGAAGGCCAATAGGGCGAAGCTGATGACCTCAAAACCCATGCCGCAGATGATGGTCATGCGTTCCCCAAGATGTCGCGTTGCGGGTCTGATAAATCCGCCCTGAACGGCGGCCATGCCAATGCCATAGACGCCGAGAGACAGCCCGATCATCTGCGGCGACCACCCGAAGCGCTCGGTCGTGAAATAGGACCAGATCGCGGGGTAGACGTATATTGACACCGAATAGAGGAAATAGACCCACAGTAGGGGGCGAACTCCGGGAAGGGCGGCGATGGCCTTTAGCGCGTTGATGGGGTTGGCGCGTCGCAAATTGAAGGCACGGCGAGTTTTGTCTGTGACCGTTTCGGGCATGACCATCAGCCCGAGGCCGAACGAGAGAGCGGACAGTGCTGCGGCCGCCCAGAAAGGCGCGCGCGTTCCGTATTCGGCAAGCAGGCCGCCCATTACGGGACCCAGAACAAATCCCATGCCAAAAGCCGCGCCGAGCAGGCCAAAATTGGCTGCTTTGTCTTCGGGTTTCGAGACATCTGCCATGAAGGCAGCCGCGGTCGCGTGGGTTGCGGCTGTGATCCCTCCTACAATACGACCGAGCAAAAGCAACCAGATGCTGCCTGCAATGGCCATGACCACATAGTCCAAAGCCATCACAAACAACGAGACCAGCAAGACACGCCGACGGCCATAGGCGTCTGACAGATTGCCAAGAATAGGCCCGAACACGAATTGCATGGCGGCAAAGGCGGTGCTGAGGACACCTCCCCAAAGGGCGGCGTCGGCAAGCGTTCCGCCCTGCACCTCGACGATCAGTTGCGGCATGATCGGCATCACAAGGCCGATACCCATCGCGTCAATCATGACGGTCAGAAGAACAAAGACAAATGGAAGGCGCATGAAACCCGGCTATATGACCCGGCGCTTACCCTAGAGGGGCCAGCAGGATGTGGGAAGGGCGCAAAGACACCAACCCGGATGACGCCTCGTCAGGCGGCTAAAGTTTATCCGACAGCTCATCCAGTATTTGGGCAAGTTGCCGCGGGTGCGAGAAGAACGGAGAGTGTGAGCTGTCGATATCCCGCCGAAGATGTGCTGGAATTCGCTCGCTCATATCTTTCTGATAGGCCGGAGGGATAGTGTGGTCTTCGGTGGTGCGGATATAGGCCTTTGGGACCTGGTCAAAGTGATCCCCTATTGAAAGCGGTGTGTCTTGCGGCTTGATGGCCTGCGGGCAGAGCCGGGCGAATGCATAGGGCAGGATCTCGGGCGTGCAATCATGATAGAACAGGTCCTGAACGCGGTCGGGATGCACGGTATAAGATAGCCCATCGGTGGATTTGTCGACCGCATCGCCAATGGTTTGCACCGGACCACGTCTTCGCATGTCGACCAGAGACAATCCGCCCTGCGGGACATAGGCGCAAAGATAGATCAACGCGCGCATGGCGTGCGGGTCGGCCTCGGCTGCGGCGCTGATCGGGTAGCCGCCCCAAGAATGCCCGACAAGGATCGCGTCTGGTGTTGAGGCCGCGAGCACGGCGTCTCGGCAGCTCTCCAGCGTGACATCGCAGATCGGCGTCGGGTCCGAGCCGTGGCTGGGCATGTCGATGGCACGAGCGATGTGGCCGAACGCTTCAAGCTCGGGTATCAGGTCGCGCCAGCACCAGGCGCCGTGACAGGATCCATGGACCAATAGAAATTCGGCCAAGGGACGCTCCTTCAGATGTGACCGATCTCGGTCAGGAATTGCCGCAACAGGGCAGCGTATTCAGCGGGTTTTTCGACGCAGGGCAGGTGGCCCACCCGGCGCATCAATTCGAACCGCGAGCCGGGGATCAGGTCCACCGTTTCGCGTACCAGATCAGGCGGTGTCGAGCCGTCTTCATTGCCTGCGATCCCAAGTGTGGGCAGGCGCAGGCCGCTGGTCGGCGTGTAGAAATCGGTGCCCGCAATGGCGGCACAACAGCCCAGATACCCTTCGGTCGGCTGGCCGACCATCATCTCGCGCCATGCGAGGTGTTGGTTGGCGGCCCGGAAATCACGCGAGAACCACCGCTCCATCGTCGCATCGGCCAGCGCCTCGATTCCGTCGTTGCGGACGGCCTCCATCCGCTCCTGCCAGATTTTCGGCATCCCGATCTTGGCAGCGGTGTTCGACAGTACCAGCGCGCGGACCTGATCCATCCGTTTCACCGCCAGCCCTTGGCCAATCATACCACCAATCGACAAGCCAACGAAGACACAATCCCGGATTTCGAGATGATCCAGCAGCGCCTCGGCATCTCGGATCAGCGCGCCCATGGCGTAAGGCGCAGGCGGGACCGAGGATTGGCCGTGCCCTCGCTTGTCATAGCGAATGATCCGCAGTCCGTCGGGCAGGTGTGTCAGCACATCGTCCCACAGGTGTAGATTGGTGCCCAGCGAGTTTGCAAACACGATGGGCGCACCGTCTGGCGCGCCATCAATCCGGTAGTTTAGCTGAACGCCACCCAGATCAACGATCGTCATGCTTTGGTTCCTTGCTCGGCCTTTGCGTGCAGATTGCACAAACCCGATATGGGTGTCAGGTCAGGAATTCCAACGCACGCGTAAAGACGCCGGGATCAACATTTCCGCCCGAAGCGACAACGATCACGTCATCCCCTTCGATCTGGTCTTTGCGGAAGAGGGCCGAGGCCAGGGACACCGCGCCGCCCGGCTCCAACACGATCTTGAGGCGCAAAAAGGCCAGCGCCATGGCGTGCAGCGCCTCGTCCTCGGTCACGGATAGGCCGGGGCCGCAGAGGCGGTTGAGGATTGGAAAGGTGATGTCACCCGGTTGCGGGGTAAGGATTGCGTCACAGATATTGCCTGCAGTTGCAGGATTGCCTTGGATCTGCCCCGCCTCCAGCGAGCGCTTGACGTCGTCGAACCCGTCTGGCTCGCACGGACGTGCGCACAGGCCAGGGGCGTGCGCCTCAAGCGCGAGCGCGATGCCCGACGTTAGACCGCCGCCGCCGCAACAGACCAGAACGTCGGCATTGCTCACGCCTGCGGCTTTGGCTTGGCGCGCGATCTCGAGCCCGGCAGTGCCTTGCCCTGCGATGACTTGGGGTTCGTCGTAGGGGCGGATCAGGGTCAGTCCGCGTTCTGAGGCAAGTGCATTGCCAATCTCTTCACGGCATTCCGTGGCTCGGTCGTACAGAACAACTTCACCGCCCAAGGCACGCGTGTTGTCGATCTTCAGCTGCGGCGCGTCCGAAGGCATGATGATGACCGAGGAGATTCCGTGCTTCGCCGCCGCCAAGGCCACCCCCTGCGCGTGATTGCCCGAGGAATAGGCGATCACACCGCGCTGTCTTTCCGCCTCGCTCAGCGCCGAGATGGCCGACCATGCGCCGCGGAATTTGAAGCTGCCGGTGTGTTGCAGGCATTCCGGTTTGACCCATACCCGGCGCCCGGCGATCTCGTCCAGAAAGGGTGAGGTCAGAAGGGGCGTCTCGCGGACATGCCCCTGCAGTCGATGGGCGGCGGCTTCGATCAGGTCTATTGTACTCATTCTTGGTCCAGAATCTTGCGGATAACGGTGAGGGATTGCGGCTCGTCCAGAAAGGGTACATGGCCGCGATCCGGGACTTCAGCCGTGATCAGGCCCGGGTGGCGGGTCTGCATCTGTTTCAGTGTTGCTTGGCTCAGGATGTCCGAGTTTGCGCCGCGCAGAACGCCCGTCGGAATGCCCTGTAGCGCCTCGAAGAAGGGCCATAAGTCTGGCACGTTGGCAGCTGCGGCCTGCTCCAATAAGGCCGTGCGCAGGGCCGGATCATAGCGCAAGGCCAGCCCCTCCGGCGTTTCCTGATACTGGTTCTCGGCCTGTACGCGCCAAATTTCCAACGGAACGCCGGGGAAATGCGGCTCCATCACTGCTTTCAGGACGGCGGCGGCCTCGTCAAAAGTCTTAGAGTTGGGTGCTACGCCCACGTAGTCCATGATCCGGACGATACCTGAGGGTTCAATCACCGGACCCACGTCATTGAGGATCACGCCCGCCAGCCGGTTGGGCTGCAGGGTCGCGAGCGTCATCGCAACCATACCGCCGCGCGACGTGCCCAAAACCACCACTCGGTCAAGGTCCAGATGGTCCAGCAGCTCGACGACATCCTGAGTTTCGCGCAGGACGTTGTAGTTCGCGTGGTTCGGATCATGATCCGACTGCCCGCGCCCCCGCGCATCCAATGTGATCAGGCGGGTATCGTCCATATGCGGTACGAGAAGCGAGAAATCACGCCCGTTGCGCGTCAACCCTGCCAAGCACAGAAGCGGAATTCCTGCGTCACTCTCCTCATAATGCAGCCGAATCCCGTCAGACGTCTTGAATTCAGCCATTATAGCCCGGCCAATTCGGGGATTGAGGTCAGGTCGGACAAAACATGCGCCGGTTTCCACGACAGCCGATCCATCGGTTCGCCCGCGCGATTGACCCATGCGGTGACAAAGCCGTAACCGCTGGCTCCGGCAGCGTCCCAACCGTTGGAACTGACGAACAGAACCTCATCGCGGGAACATCCGAACCGGCCCTGCACAAGATCGTAGACCTTGGCGTGGGGTTTGAAGATACCGACGCTTTCGACCGAAAGCACGTCGTCCAGCACATCACCAATACCGGCCGATTGCACCGCGCCATCCAACATGGGAGGCGACCCGTTCGACAGAATCGCGGTTTGCAGCCCGCCTTGTTTCAGCGTCTGCAGCATCTGGGGCACCTCGGGATAGGCGCGCAGCTCCCAGTAAAGATCCAGCAGCCGTTGGCGCAGCTTGGCGTCCCCGTGCAGCCCCGTCGCCTCGAGCGCCCAGTCCAGCCCGTCTTGCGTGACATCCCAGAAATCGCAATGAGCGTCTGCGACGGCGCGCAGCCATGTGTATTGCAATTGCTTCAGCCGCCAGTGATTGGCCAGATCCGGCCACGTATCGCGGAGCGCCTCAAAGCCCGGCTCGGCAGCGGCCTGACGTGCCGCAGCCGCCACATCGAACAATGTGCCATAGGCGTCAAAAACACAGGTCGTGATTGCCATCTGCTCTCTCCCCTTTTTCTGGCGCAAGGTGGCACAAGAGGGCGGTGCAGGAAAGAGCCAAGGTCCAACAACATTTTGTCAGGCGCGGGCTAGTTAGGCGTAGTGCCAGTAGCGGTTTGCGCTTTTGCTGAAGCGAGAGACCAGGCATTTCTTCTGGCCGTATCAATGCAAAAACACTTTTCACCTCCTGCTGCTCAAGAGAGTAAAGTTAATCCGACAATGATCTGAGATTTGGCGGAGCCTAGGGGAAACGCCGCCGAACGCCTAATTGACAGATAATAAACACTATTGAAGTGTGTCAGTTTGCGGTGTGTTTCACCTTAGTGTCACACGTCAATGTGCACGACCTCTTCCTCCAAGTTTTGCATATCAAAGAATGCAAACCTCCTTAATGCCTTGCTTGTTCTACTGATCCTACCGACTGCTTTTCTGTTCCGGAGTGTTGCGAACGATGAAAAGTTGTTGTGTGCGGGTCTGCTTTGCAACTACCTTTCCCACGCTGTATTGAGCCGATTTAAAGCCACTTCGCTACCTGCAGCGAGATTCGTCTTTTTGATTTCAATCAGTTATATTTGAATGTGATCACTTGAAGGCGGGGTGATACATATGAACAATTCTATTTCTGACGAGGCGATGGCAAGACTCCCATTTTGGGTAACACCTCCGGAGGAGACAGACGGTTTTCTGATCGTTGTTGGGTTGGTTCTAGTCATAGTGCTGCTAGGGTTTGGTGCACTGTACTTCACGGTGCAAGCCATTCCAGACCGCATGGCAGCAGGTGCTCATAAGGTGCAAATGCAGTTGGTCGGTGTGCTTGGGTTGATCTCTCTCTTCACCCTGAACAACGCTTTCTGGATCGCGGCTATTTTGATCGCTGCCGTGCCGTTGCATGAAATCTTTCCACTCAAGACCGAAGTAGACGTCTCGGAGAGCGACGATGCTTGAGTTGGTCTTCTCTGCACTGATCACAATCGTACCGGACTACCTTTATCGCCGCTACAAGCAGGGCAAGCGGTGGGGTCACGAAATAACCCTCTTCAATGTCTGGTATGAATTGCGGTGGGGTTTGACCGCCTGTGCAATATTGGCTGTGACGCTGATCACGGTGATCTTCTATTTCCACCCTTCAACGCGGAATGTCTCAGCTGCATTTCGCACAGTTACCATTCTGTCGGATCGCGTGGGGCGGGTCGCGGAAGTCTACGTTGCCAATAATGAGGACGTTATGGCTGGCGAGCCGATTTTCCGACTGGACACCACACGGCAGGAGGCAGCAGCAGAAACGGCTCAGCGACGTATCGAGGAGATTGAGGCGGCTTTAGGCCTGACCGCAACGGAAGTTGTGAGTGCCACCGCCAGGGTTGAGGCGACAGAAGCTGACCTTGCTCAGGCGACGAGTGATTTGGAGCGACGCCTGGAGCTTGCGGAGCGAAACAACACCGTTGTTAGTAAGCAGGAACTGGAACGGTTGCAAACCGCAGTGACCGGCGCAGAAAGTCAGCGCGCAGCCGCTATTGCCTCGTTAGACGGTTCCAAATTGCGCCAAACCACCCTTCTCCCTGCACAGCTTGAAACTGCGCGTGCGGTTTTGAGAGAGGCTGAGAACGAGATATCAAAATCCACCGTATTTGCCGAGGTGGATGGGACGGTAACGCAATTTCTCCTCAAGCCAGGTGATATCGTTAATCCAATACTACGCCCTGCAGGGATTTTGGTGCCTGAGGTTACGGGACAGGGGCGCTTTATCGCGGCTTTTGGTCAGATTTCTGCCAGCGTACTAAGGCCGGGTATGCTGGTGGAAATCACCTGCGCGTCTAAACCGTTGACCATAGTCCCGATGGTTGTGGATGACGTGCAAGGGGCGATTGCTGCGGGGCAGTTCCGACCGGGTGATGCGCTTCTGGATCAGCAGGATCGAGCGCGACCCGGTACAGTTACAGCGTTCCTAGCACCTATTTTTCCAGAGCATCTTGATAGCATCCCGCCCGGAAGTGCGTGCGTGGGCGTTGCGTATACGAGCCGAGCAAAGGAAATAGACGCTGGTGAGATCACGGGCCTGCCGGCCTTCGTTGCAAAAATTGTGGATGGTATGGGTATAGCAAATGCAATTGTCTTGCGTGCACAGGCCATTCTGCTTCCTGTTAAGACATTGGTATTCAACTAGGCCCCCAAATGGCAGTGAGGTAGAGGTTCGCTATGGGTTGCGACGCCAGCTACATTTGCACGTTTCTATCAGTTTTCCTTTGGGACCTGATCTACCTGTCACCGATACTCGTATTCTTGTTGGTTTTGGTGTGCGTGCTTGGGGTATCAATTGGCCGGATCGAAGGCTGGTCGACCGGGGTGAGCCTTTACCATGCCTTCATAAACGCAACTACGGTTGGCTACGGAGACATTAGGCCTGAGAAACCCACGAGCCGGGCTTTATCGGTTGTCAACGCATTTGTTGGGCTTATCTTTGCAGGCATTATCGTCGGTATAGGTGTACATGCCGTCGAGACTGCGATGGTCGCCGATTTATAGTTAGCTATCTCACTCTTTGGTGGCTGTGCTGTAGGTCTACTAGATGAGGGTTTGTTTTGTATTCAGTATGCGTCACAGCGGTGTTTCGAGCGGTCTAGACGCGACAGCAACGCCTGTGCTTGCTAACAAAATGAAATAGCCCTTTTGTGAACCTGTGCGCGTAGTTAGTGTATCGCACTTGCTGCATGAAGATGTTTAGTTTTTTAGCCGCTGCGAACGGCTGTCACTTTTCGGAAAAAAAACCTCTCTGTCATCCCAGTACCAATCATAGCGTGCAGTGTGCATTTATTGAGACAACAACACCGAACTAGAGCGGCAATAACTTATAGTGACTCGCTCTATGGTACAACTCTCTCTATCCAATACGACAGATACTGGCTCGGAGAGATTTGCCAAAATTTTGCGGTAAATTCGGCCAGCACGGCGGACATTGACGCGATATATAGCGAGTGAGCGTCCTAAGTCCAAAACACTCAGTTCCTCAGAGCACCGGCTCCAGACGAGAGTCGCTTCAAACACAAATTTCTAAACGCGATTAAGCGCGAGCCAGATCAAAAAACCAACGTACAAGAAAACAGATACGTTCAAAACCGTATCGACGATAGAACCTGTCATTCGGAGACCTCTTTTGAAAGCGACTTGAGGAGACAGATTACAAGTATTGGCACGATGAATACAAACGCAATTGCCGAGAGTGCGATAATAGATCTGACAAGTGAAACATCATTTACGAGGATCATGGCTAGACCCAAGGCGCCTAGAACTATCCCCCAGATGGTTCGAACGCTCGGCGAGGGGTTTTCGTCTCCGCCTGTTCCAATCATTGCAAGTGTGAAGCCTGCGCTCACGACGCTCGTTACAACAAAGAGGAAAGCGGCAGTTATCGTCGCTATCTGCGTGATAAACTTCAATGGAAACTGTTGCAGGAGAGCGAATGTCGTCGCATCAAGGCTCTTTTCGTTGACCTCAAGAAGATGACCACTTCCATCCAAAACATCAAAAAAACCTACACCGCCGAGCACTCCAAACCAGAAAATCGAAAAAAGAGTGGGCGCAATTATGACCCCGGCCAGAAACTCGCGTATTGTGCGCCCCCGCGAAATGCGTGCAATGAAAATGCCGACAAATGGAGACCATGCAAGCCACCAGATCATGTAATTAAGCGTCCAGTCTTGAAACCAGGTGGAAATGCTCTGATCGAAAAATTCTGTTGTCGAAAAACCGGCAGGTATGACGTTGTAAACATAACGTCCAAAACCCGAGACGATCGAATTCATCACAAAAGACGTGGGACCGGCGACAAGCAAAAAAACCAAAAGACTGATCGCAATCGCCATGGCCAAATTTGACAGTTTTGACATTCCTTCTCCTAGATCACGTCTCAGTGGAATAAGGAAAGCAACGCACATGGCGGCAAAAATAATTGCTGTCAGATAAGGAGAATTTGGAATTCCAAGAACTCCTGCCAGTCCTGTTTGAATTTGAAACACACCCATGGCCAACGAACCCGCTAGGCCAACGGCTATGGCGACGACAGATAAGAAATCGAACAACCAAGCCAATCCGCGGGTCCATGTTTTCTCGCCGTACACGTCCAGCAAAGGAGCGCTTAGCAGTAAAGAGCGCTCACGTCGAAACGCAAAATAGGCAACTATGAGTGCAACGACGCCATAGATGGCCCAGGCGTGGAACCCCCAGTTCAAATAGGTGACGAACATGGCGAGCCTTGCGGCTTCTGGATCGGAAGAAAAATCGCGTATTACCGAAAAGTGAGTAAGTGGCTCTGATACGCCAAAAAACAACAGGCCCACTCCCATACCAGCCGCGAAAAGCATTGCAATCCAAGCTGTAGTCGAAAACTCGGGCTCTGAACCTTCCGGTCCAATTCGGATAGAGCCGTACTTGGAAACTGCGAGATAAATTGCCAATAACAAAAGTGCGCTGGCTTCCAGCATAATGAACCAGCCTCGGCTTTCGAACTGGATTGTGACAATTCTTGAGGAGACAGAACCCAAGCCGTGCGGGTCGACAACACCCCATAATGCAATACAGCTGCTGACGAAGAGAGCCGAAATCAAAAGCGCATTAACTTTCATAAACTACCCAATCGAAGAAGAATGGCTTCGCTCAATCGTATCAGCGATTATCCAGCTCTAATAGCAGGAAACTTTTCTTTCCGGATTGGAACAGATAGCCGTTTTATCCCGCCTTACAGTCGTTCGATTCGTATAGACCAGCCAATTCCACTAGATGCCTGTTTTTGGGTTCCGAGCAGAACTAGAAACAGCTTACAGGGCTATGGGGAGCTTAAGCGTAATGCTTGCTCCTCTATCGACTTGGTTGATTTCGACTATTCCTCCATGCCTCTGCGCCACTGCCGAGACGATGGATAACCCTAGTCCGCTGCCCTCGGAATGTTCTAACTGAGAAAATCGATTGAATGCTGCTTCGCTTTGGTTTGGCGAAAGGCCAGCCCCGTCATCGGCCACCGTTAGCTCAACGTGTTTGCCTTCACACCGCAGCACAACTGAGATTTGGCTCAACTTTGTGCCACCGTGTTTGATTGCGTTGTCCAACAGGTTCTTTAGAGCTTCAATCAGAAAGATACGGTCGCCGAATACCGTGACCTTTGTCTCAGGCATTGTGACATCAAACTCGATACCTTTTGCGAGGATGTGAACGCCCATTTCCGCGCAGGCCTCTTCCACTACCGTACGGAAGTCAAGTTTATCCATTTGGTCTTGGTGCGTCGGCTGCCTGAGCCTCTCAAGTGACAACAGTTGCTCTGCCACCGTTGCTGAGTTTTTAGCCGCCGCAACAAGTTCTGAGATGCGTTTTTCTCGGTCGTCAGCTGTTTTCGCATCCTGCAGCGCTTCGGCCATTGACTGCACGGCCGCCGCCGGGTTTCTCAGCTGATGTGCTGCTTCGGATATAAACACTTGGTGGGCGTTGATACTATTTTCCACCTGTCCAAAAAGTCGGTTCAGGGTTCTGACAACACCTTGCACTTCGATTGGGACGGGGCGCTTGATCTCACTGAGGTCATCTGGTGAACGCAAGTCAATTGCGTCCTGCAAATCCAACAAGGGTCTAAGGCCACGCGCGACGCCAAACCATACCACAATGGCGAGGGTGGCCAGGAGAATTCCCATGAGAATTCCTGCGCGGATTGACAGTTCATTCGCGAAAGCGTTTCGATCCGCCATACGCTGCCAGACTGTAACTGTCGCATCTCCGACTAGATTTTCTATGGTCACTCGTTCCGTCATCTTGAGAACGCGAACTGGTTCTTGGCGGTAGAGCGCTTCGAAAAACTGCGGCTTGTACACCTCTTGATCAGAAGGGTTGGTGGCTGCCGGTGGGTAGGCATAGCCTGTCACATAGATGCCACCGGGTCCCGTTACGTGGTAAAAGATCTCTCCGCCCGACGCGTCACGGATCATGCTGCGTGTCGTTAGTGACAGCGCGTCACCCCCCGAAATCGCAACATCTCGCGAAATTGCGAGGCCAGCAGACAAGAGGCTGTCGTCGAACAATTCCTGAGCCGTTTTCTGCGCAATCATAAAACGCCAAAGACCAAGCAGAGCGGCAATCAGCACCAAGGGGGTTAGGATAAGAATGAAAAGCCTTAACCTGAGCGAGCCGTGATTGATCACTTCTGCACCTCAAGCAGATATCCCAGACCACGGGCTGTTTTAATTCTAATGCCCAGATCTTGAAGGCGTTTTCTCAGCCGAGATACATGGGGCTCAACGGCCGAGGCCTCGACATCGGCACCTACGCCGTAGACGTAATCTGTAAGTTGGCTTTTGGGAACAATCCTGCCCCTGCGCTCTAACAGGCATTCAAGCACCGCGATTTCCCGCCGCGGAATATCCATAACTTCGCCTTGCACGCTAACCTGACGGGCAGCGCGATCGAATTCCAGACCACCAACGCTCTCCTTTGCGCCGTAGTCGAGATCTTTGCGTCGAGAAAGCGCTCGGATGCGTGCTTCCAACTCGTCCATTTCGAACGGCTTAACCAGGTAATCATCGGCGCCCATATCCAACCCCGAAACCCGGTCGCTTGTTTCGGCACGTGCCGTCAGCAAGATCACTGGTACGCCGTCACCACGATTGCGAAGGGATTTTAGGATCTCCAATCCCGACTGTCCGGGCAAATTGATATCCAGCACAACCAAGTCGGCACCCTCTTGCGCAAGATACAAGTCAGCCTCGTCGCCATCCGTAAGCACTTCTGCCGCATGACCGCGGTCACGCAGACGATAAGCAATAGCGTTGGCGAGGGTCTCGTTGTCTTCGACGATGACGATCCGCATCGGTTCTCCTGCAAGTTTCGCGCAAGGTTGGCGCTCCATGATTGCCAGATGGGAGGGGGAATCAACCCCACAGTTCTATTTGCGATCACGGTGGCGCAGAGGGCGCTAGCGTGGTTGTCTGGTCAACAGGGAGGAACCAATGACCATTTCCAATTTCACCCGTCGCGCCGTCGTGGGGCTGATCGCCGCCGCCGGTATCGCCGCACCTGCCGCTGCCGAGGTCGATTTCTCGGGCAAGACCGTTGAATGGGTCATCCCGTTCTCGGAAACGGGCGGGTCTGCCAAATGGGCCAATTTCTTTGCGCCGCTTCTGTCCGAAGCACTCCCGGGTCAACCGACTGTTGTTGTGAAATTTATGCCGGGCGCCGGATCGACCAAGGGCGCAAACTGGTTTCAGGAGCAGAGCCATGATGATGGAACGCTGCTATTTGGCACCTCCGGGTCAACTCAATTCCCGTATCTGCTGAGCGATCCGCGCGTGCGATATGAATACAACGACTGGATTCCGGTTATGGCGTCGGGCACTGGTGGTGTTGCCTATCTGAACGCCGAGGATGGGGCAAAGTTTGATGGCTCTGCGAACGCGCTGAAAGATACCAACTTCATCTATGGTTCGCAGGGCGCGACACGTCTTGACCTCGTGCCGCTGCTGGCTTGGCAAATGCTGGGCATGAATGTCGAGCCTGTCTTTGGCATCAAAGGCCGTGGCGATGGTCGCCTGATGTTCGAGCGCGGCGAAGCCAACATCGATTATCAAACCTCGTCCGGCTACCTCGGTGGTTCGGCCCCGCTGGTCGAATCCGGTCAGGCTGTGCCGATGATGACCTGGGGTGCTCTGGATGCAGATGGCAATATCGTCCGTGACCCGACCTTCCCGGACATCCCGACATTCAAGGAAGTCTGTGAAGCCACTGATGGCTGTGAAACCAGCGGTGAGGCATGGGATGCTTGGAAAGCATTCTTTGTAGCCGGTTTCCCGGTTCAAAAGCTAGCCTTCCTTCCGGGTGATACACCTCAGGAAGTGGTCGACGCATACACCGCCGCATTCCAGGCTGTAACCGAGCGCGGCGACTTTGCCGAAATCTCGTCAAAGCGCGTCGGCAAGTACCCGGTGTTCGTAGGCGACGGCTCTAAGGCGGCGCTGCAAACCGCGACAAATGTCGACGACAACGCCAAAGCTTACGTTTTGAACTGGCTCAAAGAAGCCTATGGTGTCGAGTTGAACTAAACCCAGACACCACCGCGCGTGCCCCAATGTCGGGTGCGCGCTTTTCCAAACACAAGGCAATTTATGAAAGGCGGCCGCTATGGAGGTTTTCGCCACCGCTCTTCCTGCGCTCAATGACGCGTGGGGTTTGATCCTGCAACCTATAGTTCTGGGATATCTTATTCTCGGTGTCGTTATGGGACTGGCCGTAGGTGTTTTCCCCGGACTTGGCGGTATCGCTGGTCTGTCTTTGTTGCTGCCTTTCATGTTCGGCATGGACCCTATTCTTGGTTTGGCGCTGATGATCGGGATGGTTGCTGTTGTTCCGACCTCTGACACCTTTGCGTCGGTTCTTATGGGCATCCCCGGCAGCTCCGCCTCACAGGCGACGGTGCTGGATGGCTTCCCGATGGCGAAGAAGGGCGAGGCCGCGCGGGCATTGTCAGCAGCCTTTGCTTCATCACTGTTTGGCGGTTTGGTCGGCGCGACTTTTCTAACCATGTTCATCCTGATCGCGCGGCCGATCGTTCTGGCATTCGGCTTGCCCGAGATGCTGATGATCACCATTCTTGGCTTGTCGATGGTCGCCATTCTCGCCGGACGTATCCCGCTAAAAGGCGTTGCCGCCGCTGGGCTGGGCCTGATGGTCGGTACGATTGGTGAGGCGGACGCAGGTGGCTCACTCCGTATGGCCACTTATGACATTCCTTACCTGACCGATGGTCTGAAATTGGTCATCGTTGGCTTAGGTATCTTTGCAGTGCCGGAAATCGTCTCGCTGCTGCGTCAAGACCGATCCATTGCCAAGGGCGCTTCGCTAGGAGCTGGTTGGTTTGATGGCGTCAAGGACTGGGCCGCGAACATCTGGTTGTCGGTCCGCTGTTCGATCATTGGTGTAGTTGTCGGTGTCATTCCCGGCCTTGGTGGCTCGGTTGTAGACTGGATCGCTTATGGCCACTCGGTTCAATCGACCAAAGACAAAAGCAACTTCGGCAAGGGCGAAGTGCGTGGCGTCATCGGGCCTGAAAGCTCGAACAACGCCAAAGAGGGCGGGGGGCTGGTCCCGACGCTGCTGTTTGGCATCCCCGGTTCGGGTTCGATGGCGATCTTTATCGGCGCAGTTGCACTGTTGGGATCCGGCGATATCGAGGTTGGTCCGAGCATGCTCAAGGATAATCTCGACATCACCTATTCGATTGTCTGGTTGCTGGCTCTTGCCAACGTGGTGGGCACGATCCTGTGTATCGCTGCCTCGGGTGGCATCGCCAAACTAACGACGATCCGCTTCACCTATCTGGCGCCGTTTCTGTTCATGCTCATCAGCTTTGCGGCATTCCAATCCGGTCAGAATTTCGAAGACCTTCTGGCCCTGTTTGTCATCGGTCTGATCGGCATCTTCCTGCGCCGTTTCGACTGGTCACGCCCGGCCTTCCTGATTGGATTCGTGTTGTCCAACCCGGTTGAGAAGTTCACCAACCAGGCGTTCCAGATCGCCTCTTTCCGCTTCCGCAAAAGCTTTGGCGAAGGCATGGAGTACGTCTTCAGCCCGATCGTCATCGTCCTGATCGTGGTCACTGTGGTTTCTGTCATTCTAGGCATTCGTCAAGCCAAGATGATCATGGCCGAAGGTGAGGTTAAATCCGGCAGCAAGCGCGCGCCGCTAATCTTCCTGCTGGTGATCATGGCTTACCTGATCGTGGCGTTGATCAATGCCAACATGATCCCTGACTACAACATGACCGACAAGATCATCCCGCTGGTGATCGGCAGCGTGTCGCTGTTCTGCTGCATCATTCTTTTGATCCAGATGATGCGGCGACCCGAAGGGGATGCGATCTTTGCTGACAAGGAACTCGCTGGTGAGGATGCAAGCGCGCCGCATGGGCTTTGGTCAACGCTCGCGTGGTTTGCAGGTCTGATCGCGGCCACTTGGGTTGTGGGGTTCATCCTCGCCCTGATCGGGTTCCTGATCGCATTCTTCCGCATTCGCGCCGGGTCCAGTTGGCAGATGACGCTACTCCTGACGGCCTGCGGCATCGGTTTCATGTGCTTCATGGCTGGCGCTTTGAACCGGGATTTCCCGCCGGGCCTGCTGCAAGACATGGTGAACCTGCCATGGCCGCTCAAGTAGGCGCTCCATGTTTGTCTGGTCTGCCAATCTGGCGGCTGGGTAGCACAGAAATCAGAAATTTCAACGGTTTGTAAAGGAGGGTTCGCAATGACACAGACAGCAATCCCATATGTTTTCATGCGCGGCGGCACTTCCCGAGGGCCTTATTTTCGACGCTCTGATCTGCCTGAAGATAGGGATAAGTTGGCTGATGTTCTGGTCGCTGCCCTCGGGGCTGGGCAAGCGCTCAATATCGACGGGATCGGTGGTGGTAACGCAGTGACGACCAAGGTTGCGATGCTGTCTGCCAGCGAGGACGACTGGGCCGATATCGACTATTTCTTCGCGCAAGTTTCTGTGGATGAGAAGCTGGTCGATTTCAAACCCACCTGCGGAAACATCCTCTCAGGAGTTGGTCCAGCTGCGATCGAAATGGGATTGTTTCAGCCCAACGGCGATGAGACCGAAATCCGTATTCGCGCCGTCAATACAGGCGCCCGCGTCATTGCCAAAGTGCAGACCCCGGGCGGCGATTTGGTCTATGAGGGTGACGCGGAAATAGCCGGAGTTCCCGGCCATTCTGCACCGGTGCAACTGAGTTTTATGGGCGTTGTGGGCTCGGCAACAGGTGCATTTCTGCCCACGGGAAATTTGCGCGATACAGTGCAGGGGATCGAGCTGACTTGCATGGATGTCGCTATGCCGATGGCGATAGCCCGAGCAGAGGATTTCGGACTGACAGGATATGAAAGCGCCGAAGAGCTGGATGCCAACCGTTCTTTCTTTGATCAGATGGAGGCCGTGCGGATCGAAGCCGGGGAACGGATGGGTATGGGGGACGTATCGAAATCGGTGACTCCCAAATTCGGCCTGATGGCCCCCGCCGGAGAGGGTGGAACCCTTACGGTTCGGTATTTCATGCCATGGAAAACCCACCCAACTATGGCCGTTACGGGTGCGCAATGCATGGCGTCTTGCGCTTTGACGCCTGGAACCGTCGCTGACGGGTTGCTTGATCGCCCGGATTCAAGCCCGGCTGAAGTTGTGTTGGAACATGCTTCAGGCAAGATCGACGTGCTGGTGGACTTCTCAAACGACCAGGAGTTCAACGTCAATGCCGCCGGTCTGATGAGAACAGCGCGCAAATTGGCGGATGGGCATGTTTATGTACCGGAATCTGTGTGGAACGACAGTTGAAAAGGCGGCCTTTAAAAGGTATACTATGGTATACATTATGAGGGTGCCTCGATGGATGACTATTCTGAATGCCTCGATATCGCGCGTCAGGAACTCAGGCTTGCGCAGTCGGTTCTGCGGAGGGACATCGCGGACTACCCGACGCCGATTGCCGGATGTGATGAGCAATTCAACCATTTGCTGGATCAACGCGAACGCGTTCGCAACGCGTTAGAAGCGCTCGACACACGTCATTTTGTGCCGACGCCAAGAAAACTGAGCACCGAATAGGGTATTGAAAACCGATGAAAGTTCACATTCTGGATGATTGGTTTGATACACTGCAGGGCCTGCCCTGTTTTGAAAAGCTATCTCGCCATGACGTAAAGGTCTGGACAGACCATGTCGAAGATACCAGCGAATTGGCCGCACGCTTGCAGGAGGCTGAGGCACTGGTTTTGTTTCGCGAACGCACCAAGATCACCCGCGATTTGGTTGAAAAACTCCCAAACCTGAAATTGGTTAGTCAACGCAGCGTATACCCGCATGTCGATGTGTCGGCATGTTCGGATAGCGGAGTGCTGCTGTGTTCGAACATGCACGGCGGCACACCCTCCTATGCCGCAGCTGAACTGACATGGGCGCTGATCATGGCCGGGATGCGCGATTTGCCTGCGCAGATGGCCTCGGTCAAAGCTGGGCGTTGGCAGGCCGGAGTTGGCAAGACCCTGAGGGGGCGGCAGCTAGGGCTGTATGGATATGGCCGCATCGCCCGCGCCGTTGCTGGTTACGCCGAGGCATTCGGGATGAATGTGGTCTGGTGGTCTTCGGACGAAGGCCGGGCAAAGGCGCAGGCAGACGGCGTGCGGGTTGCCGCAAGCCGCGAAGCGTTCTTTGGTAACAGCGATGTTGTCTCGGTCCATGTTCGCCTGAAGCCAAACACACGCGGCATCATCACAGCGTCAGATTTCTCGCAGATGCAACCGCGAGCGTTGTTTGTGAACACCTCCCGGGCCGGGCTGATCGCTCCGGGTGCTTTGTTGGACGCCCTGAACGCCGGTCGCCCGGGCAAGGCCGCCATTGATGTCTTCGATACAGAGCCGCTCACCGACCCGAATGACCCTTTGCTATCGCACCCAAACCTGATTGCGACGCCGCATATCGGCTTTGTGACCGAGGACGAATTTGATCTGCAATTCGCAGATATTTTCGATCAGGTGAACGCCTATGCTGAAGGCGCTCCCATTCACATGATCAACCCCGAGGTTTGGACCAGCGCAGGATAAGATTGGCCGCTATCGGCGCGCCGATGATCACCAGCACGATCCTTGTCAGATGGTGCGTAATCACAAAGCCCAGATCCGCGCCCGAGACGATCGCCAATACTGTCATCTCTGCCTGTCCGCCGGGGGCAAAGGCCAAGAAAGCCTCGACCGGTTGGCCAAAGCCCAACGTGGTGACAACGGCGGTGAAAGCGGCGGCAAGGACGGCAAGGACGATGACATAGGCGAAGCCTGCTGCAACCACCCGGCGGAGTTCGACCCAAGTGACGCCCACGAACTTCACGCCTATCCCGCAACCGATAAAGAACTGCGCTGCAAGGATGGCCTCACGCGGTGGTCGGGTATGAATGAAATCCCCCAGAGATAGGGCTGCTGTCAGGATCATTGGGCCGAGAATAGATGCCCCGAACAGGCCGATCCGCTCACCGCCTTTCCAGCCTATAAGGGCGGCCAGCACCATCAACGCCAGTTCATGTATCGGGAGGTCACGTGCAGGCTCTCCGATCGGATTGGTGAGTTGGGCATCGTAAAAAACCGTTAGAAACAGCGGGGCCAGAGTAACGATAATCAGTACGCGCGTACCGTGGATCAGGGAAAGTGTACGCGGGTTGGCGCCTGCTTCGGCTCCAAAGATGATCATGTCCTGCAATCCGCCTGGCATGGCGGCGTAAAATGCGGTCGTGGTGTCAAACCCCCAGATCTTGCGAAAGAAGGGCACGCCCACCAGTGCGATCAGCAGGATGAAGAACGGGACCAGTGCAATAGACGCGGCCATTTTCGGCAGCTCGGCGAAAAGGGCAGGGGTAATCGAAGCCCCAACTGCAACGCCGAGTATGGTGCGCGCTGCAACCGAGACCTGACCAAAACCTTCCATAGGGGCATGCGCCAGGGCAGCGATCAGACACGCGCTCATCGGGCCGAAAAGAAAGGGCAGCGGCAGGTTCAACGACCAAAATACTCCGGTGCCCAGTAGTGCAATGACCAGTGTTACGGCCCGCTTTGTCAGGAGAGAAGGTGTTTTGTTTTGGGCGGGCAAGGCGCGGCTTCCGACAATATTGACTCGAGATGTATCCAAATGTATACAACTGGACGCAAGAAGACAAGAGAGCGTTCGATGACCATTCAAGACGACCCCTTACAGCCTGGTCCACAAGGCAATTCAGCGTATCAACGCCTGCTGGATGAGATTCGGGATGGCACACTTCTGCCCGGCGAACGCCTGCGGGAGATTGAGCTGTCGGAACGACTAGGCGTCAGCCGTACTCCCGTGCGCGAGGCTATCCGGCAGTTAGAGGCCGACGGGCTAGTCACTCATGTGCCCCGGCAGGGCGCAACCGTCCGCAGCCTTGGTTACACCGAAGTAATGGAACTTTATGAAATGCGCGCGGTTCTCGAGGGAACTGCCGCCCGTTTAGCTGCTCGTGCTGCGTCGGATGTCGAGTTAGACGAGCTGAGCGTTTTGAATGATCGCTTGGCTGAGGCTGGCACCGGTTCGGAAGCGGCTCGGATCAACCGGATTTTCCACGCCACACTTTTGGACGCAGCAAAGAACCGGTTTCTTGCCAAGTCTATGCTGTCTTTGCAAAAAGCGCTGTTGATCCTTGGGCCGTCGCAATTGCTGGACGGTGATCGGGCCGAGACAGCAGTGGCAGAGCATAAGCGCGTCATGGCTGTCTTAAAGGCCCGCGATGGCGCAGCGGCTGAAACAGAAATGCGTGCGCATATTCAGGCCGCACAACGGATGCGTATTCGGGCGTTGCAGGAACGCGACCGGACAACCGACGAAAATCAATAGGTAGACAGGTTATGGCCACCCAAAAGGAAGCTTATGATATCGCTGTGATCGGCGGGGGGAATGCTGCCCTCTGCGCCGCGATGACCGCTGCCGAGGCAGGCGCCCGTGTTCTGATCCTCGAGACGGCGCCAAAACCCTATCGTGGTGGAAACTCACGCCATACGCGCAATTTTCGTTGTATGCATGGCGCTCCTCTCGGCCCGCTGATCGAAGAATACACTGAAGATGAGTATCTTGAAGATCTGCTCAAGGTCACCGGCGGCAAAACCGACGAACATCTTGCTCGCCTCGCGATCCGAACCTCCGAGGAATGCCTGCCGTGGATGGAAGAACACGGGGTGCGGTTCCAACCCTCTCTGTCCGGGACATTGTCGCTGGCGCGGACCAACGCCTTCTTCATGGGGGGCGGGAAGTCTCTGGTAAACGCATATTACCGAACTGCTACTGGTTTGGGTGTCGATGTTCTGTACGAAGCTGCTGTCACGCATCTGGAGCTGAATGGTGATCGGATCGAGTGGGTCGACTACACCTATGAGGGCCAGTCTCATCGCATCACGCCCAAGGCGGTCATCGTTGCCTCGGGTGGGTTTCAGGCCGACACGGATTGGCTGACCCGTGCATGGGGTGAACCTGCCAAGAATTTCTTGATCCGGGGCACACCCTATAACCGTGGCGTGGTTCTGTCTGATTTGCTGGATCAGGGTGTGGACAGCGTCGGCGATCCGACCCAGTGCCACGCCGTCGCAATTGACGGGCGCGCGCCGAAGTTCGACGGCGGTATCGTCACCCGCCTGGACTGCGTGCCGTTTTCAATTGTCGTGAACAAGAATGCCGAGCGGTTTTATGACGAAGGCGAAGACGTATGGCCCAAGCGCTATGCGATCTGGGGGCGTCTTGTTGCGGCCCAGCCGGATCAAGTTGGCTATGTGATCATCGATGCGAAGTCGCTGAACCTGTTTATGCCCTCGGTCTTTCCACCGCTAAAGGCGGACACCTTGGAAGAACTGGCCGGAATGATGGATCTGCCTGCCGACAAGTTGAAAGCGACCGTTGCTGAATTCAACGAAGCATGCGGTGATACCAGTGGGTTTCATCCGACTGAGTTGGACGGGGTCACGACCTCCGGTCTGACGCCGCCCAAGACGAACTGGGCGCGTCCGATCACCGAGCCGCCCTTCTATGGCTACTCGCTGCGCACCGGCGTGACCTTCACCTATCTGGGTCTGAAGGTCGACGACACAGCGCAGTGCTCGACGTCCAGCGGCAAGATCAAAAACCTTTGGGCCGCTGGCGAAACCATGGCCGGGTCGATCTTGGGGCAAGGTTACTTGGCCGGGTTCGGCATGACTATCGGAACCGTTTTTGGACGCATCGCAGGACGTGAGGCCGCCGCTTATGCAAACTGAACTAATTCAAGAAGCCCGCCGTCAGGCCGAGATTTGCAATGCCTGCCGGTATTGCGAGGGCTACTGCTCAGTCTTTCCATCCCTGCATGCAGAACGCGCGTTTTCCGATGGAGACATCACGCAACTCGCCAACCTCTGCCACAACTGCAGAGGCTGCTACTATGCCTGTCAGTACACAGCTCCGCACGAGTTTGACCTGAACCTGCCGAAAGCTCTGGCCGAAGTGCGGCGGGACAGCTGGGAAAGCTTCGCCTGGCCGCAACCTCTGGCGCGCCGGTTTCACACTCACGGCGGGGCTATTGCCTTGGCTCTGGTGATTGGATTTGCCCTGTTGTTCTGGGCCATTCGCGCCATTGGATCAAGCGGAGGAGAGGGGTTCTATGCCGTCCTGTCCCACAACGCGATGGTCGCAATCTTTGCGCCGGCATTCTTGTTGCCGCTCTTTAGCGTGGCTATCAGCCTAAGGCGCTATTGGGCGGAAGTCGGTGGCAAACCCATCCAAATGTCTGATTTGATGGCCGCTTTCCAGCGCGCCGGCAAGATGCAGGATCTGGCTGCCGGGCATGGTGAGGGATGTAACTTTGAAGATGAAGATCGGTTCAGCCAGGGGCGCCGTCACATTCACCACGCTATCATGTACGGCTTCCTGCTGTGTTTTGCGTCGACCTCGGTGGCGACGGTTATGCACTACGGGTTCGGGTTGCACGCGCCCTACGGGTTCTGGTCCCTGCCAAAACTCTTCGGGGTTTCCGGAGGTATCCTGCTGACAGTGGGATGCGGAGCTATGGTTCTGCTCAAACAAAAATCTGATCGAGAGCTTGGCGACCGGTCTGCTTGGGGTGGTGACATCGGTTTCATACTGTTGCTCGGATTTGTCGGCCTGAGCGGGCTAGTCCTTTATGCCCTTGGTTCAACGTCTCTGATGCTTGCGTTGCTTGCCATCCACCTTGGATCGGTTCTGACGTTCTTCCTGCTAATGCCCTACACCAAGATGGCTCATGGCTTCTACCGGCTCGCGGCTTTGATCAGAGACGCGCAGCGGAAGAGAGAAATGTCAGTTGCTTCCTAGTAAACACCCAAGGCTAGGCGCGTTTCTTTATCTCCCTTCAGCTGGAAGTTGTAGTATACGGCCTTGATTTGTTGATCTGATCTGAGGTCAGTTCAACTCAAGCTTCCTGTCCTTGGGCTTTGAGCAAACATAGGTGGCGTCAAATTGTTGGTCGACCTCAATGGCAGCGAAACGGACCTTCCGAATAGCATAGGCGCGGTTCTTCGTCATCAAAGAGAACTTTTCTTCGGTTTTCGGGTAGGTCGCTGCGACGTCCGCAGTGACGGCTGCGCGGAGATAGTAGACGTCGCCATGGCGATAGAGTCGGGAGTGTCCAGGCATCTTCTCAAGCGTCCTCATTGTGACACCTCAACGTAACAGAATCGTTTTTAAACTCTTGTAAATTAAGGGGATAAACTCAAACCAACAGCATATGAAGATTTGGTGGAGCCTAGGGCCATCATACCCTCATTGAAAACGCTGCGTTTTCCGCCAGTTGGGACATCTCGCCCCCATAAAGAAACTCACGTATTACTGAATTCTTCTGATTTCAACTGCTGTCAATTGGGCCAATGAAACCAATTTGGCAATCCAAAACCTTGCTGTCGCGCGGTGCTATCACCTTCATCCAGACAACTTGGCCAACGTGCGTTCAACATTGAGGAATGGAAATTGAGAATTGAGTGGGGCATCCTAGTTGTATTGCATTTCTTGTAACTAAAGAATTGAGCGTTGAGCATCTGATGCCAGATGGCCTGGGAGGCATCCTCACTTCTTGATTTCTTTGTGGGATTGCAACAGCCGATTTGGTTTTTCACTCGAAGGAGCGGAACACCTCGCACTCGAACTCCGTAAACCACGGGTCAATCCCAAGACAGCGACAAGAACGCAAAGTTAAGCTATTATGTCAGTATTTTTGATGTAAATATGACGAGATTGCCGGTTCTATGACCCATGACGAGAAACAAGCTAAACGCGGCCCGGATGGCAAATTCCTGCCCGGGCACAAGCCGCGAAAGTCAACCGGTCGACCGCGGGCCGCAAATGGCATTAAAGTACGCGCAGCACAGCTTGCGGGCGAACGGCTTGAAGATATGCTCGGGCGCGCCACTGACGAAATTTCCGACGAGCTTGATATCGGCAATCCAACCGTAGCCCAATGGCTCGTTGATCGGGTTCGGCCTCCTACACGCTCTGACTTCGCTCAATTGGCTGACAGGAACAAATTGAGTTCAATTGAAGATATCCGCGTCGCTTCAGAGCGAACCACAACTGCAGCATCTTGGAGCGAAATCAGCTTGCAACAGGCAAGGCTTCTTCGGGATGCCCTGGGTCGTCACGCCTAGCTCAAAGGTCTTGAAGAACTGTCCGCACTCCGTGCGGAGGTCGAGGAAATGCGACGTGCGGATAGAACGACCGCCGCAATTGATAAGTCATTGCTACCAAAATGGGGCCGCCTGAGCGAGGAATAAAAATGAAGAGAGGGTCATGGACAGACATCGGAGGAATGGCTGAAACTCGCTCCCCCATTTCCGATAGGACCGCCATCAAGGCTGCACTTAAAGCCACAATCGAAGCGGCTGATAGGTTAGAGATATCAATCCAGCATTCTGAAAAGATAGGTGCGCGGCCTCCAAACCTGATGTCTGGTCGGCGTGAACTCTACGAGGCGAGACGACTACTGGCTTCGGGTATCGCGCACCTAGGAGAAATGCGTTCTTAGCAACACTTGTACGGGCTGAAGCAAAAAGACGCATTTCCCGCTTTGGTAAAATTATCCGCAAAATCTGTCGTTCAAGCAAGTCGCAGCGAATGACTGCACTGAGCCCATGGCAGACATTGTTCAATGTGTTCGACAACCCCACGTTTTACGAAAGTGACAAGTCGCCGCGTTAGTACTAAGTTGAGACATAAATATTCAAATATTTGACTGCCCAGTTTCTCAGCTTCACCCAGCGCGAGTTTCACATGTCTAAGTTTAAATTTCCTACCGCTTTTACCATTCTGTTCATACTGATTGCCGTCGTGGCCGCCCTTACATGGGTTATTCCGGCCGGTGAGTACGACCGTCAGATGAACGAAGCTCTGGGCAGCGAAGCGCCAGTCCCAGGCACCTATCACGAAGTCGAGCCGAACCCTCAGGGGCTTGCAGCGGTTATCCTTGCCCCGATTGCCGGAATGTACGATCCTGGTCTCCTTGGAAGTTCATCCAGCGCCGCAATTGATGTCGCTTTGTTTGTCCTGGTCATTGGTGGTTTCCTGATGGTTGTAACCAAGACAGGAGCTATCGACGCCGGTATCGGTTGGCTGCTGCACAGGTTGGCCGGGCGGGAAATCCTGATGATCCCAATCCTGATGATCGCCTTTGCCTTTGGCGGGACAAGCTATGGCATGGCCGAAGAATCCTTGGCGTTCTACGCTCTGATCATTCCGGTTTTTATTCGGGCAGGATACGACTCCTTGACCGGGGTCGCGGTGATCATGCTGGGCGCAGGCATTGGGACCCTGGGCTCAACCTTCAACGCATTTGCGACAGTTGTTGCCTCGCAAGGTGCGGGTATTCCGTTCACGAATGGGATCGTTCTAAGGTTCATTATTCTTGTCCTTTGTCTTGCTGCAGGCATCGCATTCGTCATGCGATACGCATCACGCGTGAAAGCCGACCCGTCATTGTCCGTGGTGGCAGATCAGGCCGAGGAAAACCGGGCGCATTTTCTAAAGGGTTCGGAAGGCTATGATACGTTCCCCGAAATGACCAAGACCCGTTCGATCATTCTGATTCTTTTCGGGATTACCTTCGCCATTATGATCTATGGTGTTGTCGCGCTGGGGTGGTGGATGGCGGAAATGTCCGGTCTCTTCCTGGTGATGTCCATCATCGTCTGGTGGGTCGGGAAAACGGATGAAGGGTCCAGAATGGACGAAGGGACCTTTGTGGAAACCTTCGTTGATGGCGCGCGCGATTTGCTGGGCGTTGCCCTGATCATTGGCGTCGCACGCGGTGTTGTCGTCATTATGGACGCGGGCAAGATCACCGACACTATCCTTGCAGGGGCAGAGGGGGTTGTCTCAGGACTGAGCGAGTTCGCCTTTATCAACGCGATGTTTGGCATTCAGATCTTGATGTCATTCCTGGTGCCGTCCTCGTCAGGGCTGGCCACGCTTTCGATGCCGATCATGGCGCCACTGGCAGACTTTGCAGGCGTCGGCCGTGACCTTGTGGTTACTGCGTATCAGTCTGCAAACGGATGGGTGAACCTGTTCAACCCGACATTTGCCGTCGTCATGGGAGGGCTAGCCATTGGTCGCGTGTCATATGACAGGTGGCTACGCTTTGTTTTCCCGCTGCTCGTAATTCTGGCGGTGATCATCTGCGCGGCACTTACCGTTGGGGCCATCACTGATCCGGGGATCGACAGGCCCACAACCGAGACTCCAGACACAACATCGAACTGAGCCGTCGCAATGACCGATCGCGCCGCCACAGACACAACATCGACATCCGGTGCCCTTGGGCTGACGGCCTGTATTGCCTTGGTCGTCGGAAACATGATCGGGTCGGGAGTGTTCCTTCTACCAGCGTCACTTGCACCGTTTGGGCCAATCGCAATCGGCGGGTGGATTCTGACTTCGGCAGGGGCGCTTGTTCTCGCGATCATATTCGGAAGGCTGTCACGCGTCGTTTCTAAACCCGGTGGTCCTTATGCCTATTCGCAGGAAGCATTCGGAGACTTTGCAGGTTTCATTATCGCCTGGGGGTACTGGATCGCACTTTGGACCGGGAACGCCGCAGTCGCTGTCGCGTTGGTGGGGTATCTAGGATTCCTGTTCCCTATTATCATCGAAGTGCCGATGTACGGCCTCTCGACTGCGTTGGTTGCAATCTGGACGCTCACCTTGGTTAACATCCGAGGGGTCGAAGGGGCTGGTTTGGTTCAGATCGTGACCACCGTGCTCAAGCTCGCTCCGCTGATATTGATTGGCACATTGGGTATCTTCTGGATCAACACCGAGAACTATGTTCCGGTCAATCAAAGCGGCACCACTGCGTTTACGGCGATTTCTGCCGCGGCTGCTCTGACGCTTTGGGCCTACCTGGGTCTTGAATCTGCGACGGTTCCCTCTGGCGATGTTATCGAGCCGGAAAAGACCATCCCGCGCGCTACCGTGATCGGCGTGATTATCGCCGCAAGCGTCTATATCTCGGTAACCGCCGTTTCGATGGGCGTCATTCCTGCCGAGCTGCTTGCTGTTTCCGCCGCACCTCTTGCAGCCGTCGGTGAGGTGATGTTTGGTCCCGTTGGTGGTGTCCTTGTTGCTGTGGGCGCGGTGATTTCGACCTTTGGTACTTTGAACGGCTTTACGCTGCTCAGTGGCCAGGTCCCTTACGGTGCCGCCTTGGATCGCGTCTTTCCTGCAGCCTTGGGCCAAAAATCCAAATTTGGAACGCCTGCTAATGCGTTAATCCTGTCGAACGCGTTGGCCTCGGTTTTGATTATCATGAACTATGCGCAAGGGCTGGTCGCCGCATTCAACTTTGTCATTTTGCTCGCCGTTGTAGCCAGCCTGTTGCCCTATGCCATCTGCTCAGTGGCCGAGATTATGATCCGGCTGAAAGGCGGGCAGGTCCTGCATGGCCCGGAACTGGCGAAGGTCATCGTACTGGGCGCGCTTGGGTTCATTTATTCGGTCTGGGCCTTCATCGGCTCAGGCGCTGAAACTGTTTTGGTTGGCTCGGTCCTGCTGCTTATGGGCGTGCCTATCCATGTCTGGGTCCGCTGGAGCCAGGCCAATGACGTTGAAGACATTCAAAAAACAGATAGTTCGAAAGGAGAGTTACAATGAAGCTCGGCGTTCATTCCGAGATCGGAAAGCTCAATAAGGTGATCGTCTCACGCCCCTCGCTGGCGCATGATCGACTGACACCGCGAAATTGCGAAGAGCTTCTTTTCGATGATGTCATCTGGGTCGAACAGGCTCGTAAGGATCACGCTGAATTCTGCTCGCTCATGCGGGAACGCGGGGTCGAGGTTTACGACATTCAGGACCTTCTGGCAGACGCTATCAGATCAGACCCCTCGGCGCGCGCTTTTCTTCTGGACCGCCTGATCACACCCAACATGGTCGGTCTGGGCTTTTCCGTAGAAATGCGAGCCTGGCTGGACGAGATGGATGCTAAGCTGCTTGCTCGGCATATGCTCGGCGGCATCGTCTTCGCAGACCTTCCCAAAGGCATGATTGATGAGCAGTTCGGCGATCTTGTTTCGCTGGGTGACTTCATTCTTCCGGCCATCCCTAACGCCCAGTTTCAACGAGACCCCTCCTGCTGGATTTTCGATGGTGTGACCACGAATCCAATGTTCTGGCCTGCTCGTAAGCCGGAAACCTTGATCATGCGAACTGTGTACCGGCACCACAAGATGTTCAAAGACGCCGAGTTTGAGTTCTGGTGGGGCGACAGCGACGACGATTTCGGTCTCGCATCGGTTGAGGGCGGAGATGTTCAGCCAGTTGGTAATGGAACGGTTTTCATCGGGATGGGTGAGCGTACGACCCGGCAGGCTGTCGCACAGGTCGCAGAAGCGCTGTTCAGCAAGGGCGGCGCCGAGCGTGTTGTCGCCTGTGCAATGCCCAAGAGCCGCGCGGCCATGCATCTGGATACGGTTTTTACATGCCTCGACCATGACAAGGTCACCGCATTTTCTGAAGTGGCGGATCAGATCACATGTATCTCGATCCGTCGGGGTGACCGGGGAGATTTGGATATCCACGTGGAAAAAGGGCACCTGTTCGACGTCTACAAGGAAGCCTTGGGGCTGAATTCACTCGAGGTGATTTCTACAGGTGGCAACGAATTCCAGGCCGAGCGCGAACAATGGGACGACGGTAATAACGTCGTCGCCCTCTCGCCAGGTGTTGTTGTCGGCTATGCGCGCAACACGTTCACGAACGGAAAGATGCGCGCAGCCGGTGTCGAGGTGATCGAAATCTCGGGTCAGGAACTTGGGCGCGGCCGTGGTGGCGGCCACTGTATGACCTGCCCGATCGACCGCGACCCCGCCTATTGAATTTACCATGGGCGCAGCCCCCTGCGCCCTCTGATTTTTGTTAGGGAGAGATAAAATGGCATTCAATCTCAAAGGCCGTAGCTATCTGAAAATTGCCGATTTCAGCCAGCGTGAAATGCTGTATCTGCTGGATCTGGCCCGCGACCTGAAGCGCGCGAAATACGCCCGCGCCGAGCAGCCGTCGCTGACCGGCAAGAACATCTGCCTGATCTTCGAAAAAACTTCGACACGCACCCGCTGCGCCTTTGAAGTGGCAGCATACGATCAGGGCGCGAACATCACCTATCTCGATCCGTCGGGCTCACAGATCGGGCACAAGGAGTCGATGAAAGACACCGCCCGAGTTCTGGGACGTATGTTCGACGGGATTGAATTCCGCGGTGCGGGTCAGGACATGGTCGAGACACTGTCAGACTATGCCGGCGTCCCGGTCTATAATGGCCTGACGGACGATTGGCATCCAACACAGATGCTGGCCGATATGCAGACCATGATTGAGCATGCCGATAAGCCCCGCAAGGACATTGTCTACGCCTATTCGGGTGATTGCCGATCAAACATGGGCAATTCGCTTTTGATGCTGGGCGCGATCATGGGCTGCGACGTTCGGATGATTTCTCCGAAGGAAACCCAGCCCCATGACGATGTGCGAGAATTGGCGATGGAGCGGGCCGAAAAAACGGGCGCACGTGTGACCATCACGGACGATACGTCTGCTGTCGAAGGCGCGGATTTCATTCATACCGACGTCTGGGTATCGATGGGTGAGCCAAAAGAGGTTTGGGCAGAGCGCATCAAACTGCTGAGCCCATATCAGGTAAACATGGATCTGATGAAGAAAACGGGCAACCCGAGCGTCAAGTTCATGCACTGTCTGCCAGCCTTCCACAATCTGGAGACTAAAGTTGGTCAGGACATTCACGAACAGTTCGGCATCACCGAAATGGAAGTGACCGAAGAAGTCTTCGAAAGCGATATGAACATTGCGTTCGAACAAGCAGAAAACCGGATGCACACCATCAAGGCGATCCTCGTCGCCACTCTGGGGAGCTGATCCATGGGACGCGTTGTTGTAGCACTCGGCGGCAACGCGCTTCTTAAACGGGGCGAGGAAATGACGGCGGACAATCAGCGCAAGAACGCGAAGATTGCCGCCGAAGCCCTCGCTCCGCTGTGCGAAGCGCATGAAACCGTCATCACCCACGGGAACGGTCCGCAGGTCGGAATGCTGGCCCTGCAAGAGATCATGTACACCGATGTCGAGGAATACCCACTGGACGTGCTCGTGGGCGAGACGATGGGGATGATCGGCTACATGATCGAGCAGGAGCTTGGCAACATCCTGCCCTTCGAGCATCACATCGCCACCCTGCTGACCATGATCGAGGTAGACCCGAGCGACCCGGCCTTTGACAATCCGACCAAGTTCATCGGGCAGGTTTATTCCGAAGCGGACGCCAAGAAAGAGGCGGCTGACAAGGGGTGGACGGTGAAACCGGATGGCGAGTACTGGCGGCGCGTGGTGCCCTCGCCACGCCCGAAACGTATCTTTCAGGTCGAACCGATCCGTTGGGTCCTGGAAAAGGGCGCGACTGTGATCGCTGCTGGCGGAGGTGGCATCCCGACGATGTACGAGGCAGGAGCTGAACGGAAACTGGTCGGGGTCGAAGCCGTCATCGACAAGGATTTCGCCTCGTGCCTTCTGGCGCAGAACCTTGGCGCAGATTTCTTTGTCATCGCTACAGATGCAGAAGCTGTGTTCCTGAACTGGGGAACGCCTGACCGAAAAGGCATTCGGTGCATCACGCCCGACGCGTTGGATGAATACGACTTCCCCGCTGGATCAATGGGTCCCAAGGTGCAGGCCGCTCAGGACTTTGTGCGATCCTCGGGCGGGCGCGCGATTATTTGCGCGCTCGCCGATGTTCCCGCCGCCGTTCTTGGCGAAAAAGGTACGACCGTATCGCTGGAGGCGGGGGAAACACAGTTTCACTAGGCTCGAAGAATAGGCCTTGTTCATTATGATGCTCTCTATGGGAAGCGCGGGAAGACGCTGCACGCTGCGCGTCAATAGATCGTGCGTATGGGCTATCAGGCCATAAAATTTAACTTCCTCTGAAATTCTTGTGGGCGGAATGCTGGCCAGGCACGATGCAGATCCACTGCCAACAAGTTGACACCGAATGGGTGCTTCAGGATGTCCATTCTAGCACCTTCAGTGCCTTTCTAAGCAAAGGTAGTGTCAGAGCCATTTCAGTCCGAACCTTTCCTTCAGCGCAGACAACAGAAGCGTGGGCAGTGCGGCGATGAAGAACACTCCGAGCAAATGCGACAGAGGCAGTGAAACTGTTCCAAGCACGAAATGTCCAGCGCCGGTATAAATGGCGAGAAGAGACAGCAATATGGAAATGCTCACCGCTCCAAGCAAGGTGCGGTTGCCGAGCGGCGACTTGCGGTAGAGCGTAGAGGTCGTTCGGGCGTCGAAAATATGCCAGATCTGGGCAAAGATCAGTGTCATGAACGCTGCTGTCTGGGCGTGTTCCAAGGAGGCGCCTCGTTCGAGAAACTCCTGGAAGACATAAAAGGTCAGCAGGCCGAGCAGCGTTCCCCGGATCAGGATCCGCTCTTTCATTCCGCCACCGAACAGATTATCGTCGCGCGGGCGCGGGCGCGGGCGCGGGCGCGGGCGCGGCGGGCGCGGTGGGCGCTGCATCAGGTCGGGTTCCGCTTTCTCGAAGCCGAGTGTCAGAGCCGGTAGCCCATCCGATACAAGATTCACCCAGAGGATCATCAGCGGTGTGATCGGCAGGAGCGGGTCTGCCCCCATCAGTAGGAAGGCGAATAGGATCGTTGAGACCTCGGCCACGTTGGCGGTGAGCGCCTGCCGAATGAATTTCAACAGATTGTCGAAGATGCGCCGGCCTTCGCGGACTGCCGTCACGATGGTGGAGAAATTGTCATCGAACAGCACGAGGGCAGCGCTGTCCTTGGCGACCTGCGTGCCGGTGATGCCCATGGCGACACCAATGTCCGCCGCTCGCAGAGCGGGCGCGTCGTTGACGCCATCCCCGGTCATTGCCGCCACCTCGCCATTCTCCTGCATGGCATTGACGATGCGCAGCTTGTGCTCCGGGGTCACCCGAGCAAAGACGGCCGCGTGCTGCACCATCTCTTTCAAATCCTGATCGCTCATCTGGTCGAGCTCGACCCCGGTATGAACCGTCTGCGCGTCGCTGGTGCGAATGCCGATCTGTTCCGCAATCGCTTGGGCGGTCACGGCGTGGTCGCCGGTGATCATCACCGTTCGGATGCCGGCCCCAGTTGCCTCCGAAACGGCGATGGGTACTTCGCTGCGCGGCGGATCCATGATGCCGTGAATGCCAAGCAATACGATCCGCTGTTCGGGATCGGCATGGTCCAGATCCTCTTCTGCCACCTCCCGATAAGCCACGGCGAGGGTCCGGAGCGCCTTCTCGCCGAAACTGTCGATCACCGCCTCGATCTCTTCCCGCAAGGCCGTGGAGATCTCAAGCGTTTCCTCGGCCATGCGGACATGGCTCGCCCTTGACAGGATCACATCAGGCGCCCCCTTGGCGCCGAGCACAGTGCGCCCATCCGGCAATCGAGCGAAGACAGACATCATCTTGCGCGTTGAATCGAAGGGGAATTGCCGAAGCGCCTCGACCCGCGCTTCTGTCAACTTCTCGCGGGAAATCCCGACCTTGGCCGCGGCCACGACCAGAGCGCCCTCAGTCGGGTTGCCCTGGATCGCCGGGCGCCCGTCAGCCTCGACCATACGCGCATCGTTGCAATAGGCGGAGGCGGCCAGCATCTGCCGAAGATCCGTTTCGGCCTCGATCTCGGCCACGCTACCGTCTTCGGAACGGAACTCGCCATGCGGATCGAACCCCTCGCCGGTCACTTCCCAGTCCTTGCCACCGGCCCAGTATTGCATCACCTGCATTTGGTTCTGCGTGAGCGTGCCGGTCTTGTCTGAACAGATCACCGAGGTCGCGCCGAGCGTTTCTACAGAGGAAAGCCGTCGCGCCAAGGCGTTGCTGGCAGCCATGTTTTGCGATCCCAGCGTCAGAACGATGGTGACTACTGTCGGCAGGCCCTCCGGGATCGCCGCGACCGACAGCGAGATTGCCGTGTTCAGCATCTCAGCCGCATCCATTCCATTGACCACGCCAATGCCGATCACAATGGCGACCACGATCAGGGCCGCCATGATCAGCACCTTGGAAAGGCCCTCGATCTTGAGTTGCAGCGGGGTCTTTGGCTCTTTCGCAGAGGACATGAGGGCAGCGATGTGACCGACCTCGGTCTCCATTCCGGTGCCCACGACAATGCCTTCACCAGCGCCGCCAGCGACCTGCGTGCTCATGAAGCCCATATTCAGACGATCGGCCAGAACGACGTCTTCGTCCTCGATCGGATCGGCATGTTTGTCGACCGGTTCGGATTCTCCCGTCAACGCGGCCTCGTCGACCTGCATCCGGCTGGCGGTGACAAAGCGAATGTCGGCGGCCAGAATGTCACCGGCTTTTACTCGCAGAATATCGCCCGGCACGAGATCCGCCGCCGGTACTTCGACGATCTCGCCGCCGCGGCGCACGAAGGCCTGCGGTGCAGACATCTCCCGCAGGGCTGCCAAAGACTGCTCGGCCTTGTATTCCTGCCAGAAGGAGATGAAGGCGTTGAAGACGGCGATCGCGAATATCGCAATCGCATCAACCCAATGCCCCGTATAGGCCGAAACAAGAGCACCTGCTATCAGGATGATCAGCAGCGGGCTTGCGAATTGCCGCAGGAGCATCTTCCAGGGCGGCACTGTTGCAGTCTCTTCCAAGCGGTTTGGACCGTGTGTTGAAAGCCGCTTGGCCACCTCGTCCGAATTCAATCCCGTCTCAGGGTTCACGCCGAGGTTATCAGCGACCGCTCTACCGTCCAACACCCAAGGTGCGTTCGCGTTACCAAGAACCGATGGGGTTGTCTGCGCGAAACCTGACATTCTCAACTCCGAATGAGCAAATGCGTGACCGGATAAGTCTTGGGGTGCCAGTGCCCATTCTCAGCCAATGAGCAAACTTGCGCAGTTCATTGACGGTTCTCCAATTTGTGATGCGCACGCCTTTATCCAGACACCAGCAGCGACGGAGCTTTGTCATCCGCAAAATCGAGAAAGGTCAGAAAAGCAGATATCCGCCATTGAATGGAATACGCCCAGCCTAGAGAAGCCTCAGTTAGCCGACATTCGGGCTCTTCCTGTCAAGGGCAGCAATGTCCCGTCAGCCGTCCAGCCCTGTTTTTTTGATGTTGGCTTTACCCACCACCGCTAAACTACGATAATGCTAAGGTCAGCCGCCTTCAAAACCATCATGCTTGCGCTTGTCATCGCGCTCGTCCTCATTGGACTTTGGATCACGGTTCAAAGACAAAGCCTTCCCTGGAACTGGGCAGAGCTTCAAAACTTCCGTGAGAAGGATATACCCATGCCGTTGGCGGCCGCTTTCCGGAATGATGTCCGGTTTGTGTGCATAAACACACCCTACTCTGACCCAACACAGCTACCGAAAGATAGCCCTTCGTCGCTGGTTGATCAGCTCGACCTCGCTTGGGTGGGGGAGAACGCCATTCGGTTCTCACTTTTCAATCCCGAAATGAGGCTTCTTCATGAATACGCCCAGCCTTTTGTTGCCGACAAATTTGTTTTTTCCAATACAGGATTACGCGGCTATTGTGGGCCAGCTGGTACCCTCAGGCTAAGAGTTCATGGCACGCCTGAGTGGTTATTAGTCGAACTGTTGTACCCTGAGTAACGGGCATCTGCTTCCGCGATTGGAAAAGCAGACTTTGGCAAAAGCCCAGCGAACGGCAGAAAAGTCCGCAACTCAGACGCAGGTCTTGTGCAATCCGCTGACCGGTTACAGTCGCAATCTGGGCATTCGACAATGGTGCCCAGATGGCCGCGCCGACCCGGCGTGCATCTGGGTTTGAAATTGGAACTCTGCTATGTCCCCAGGAGCAGCGCAACGAAGGAGCACATCATGAAAATTCACCGTGCGGGGGACCGGCCCTCTCAATTTCCCGGCAATAAGTATTTCACCGGTACAGTCCGCTTTGATCCCGTTGTTACAGGGAATGATCCCTCGCCGGTCAAGATCCTTACTGTGACTTTTGAGCCCGGAGCACGGACGGCGTGGCACACGCACCCCGCCGGTCAAACGCTGCATGTCTTGTCGGGCTCGGGCCTAGCTGGAGCTGAGGGGCAGTCAGTGCAGGTGTTGCGCCCTGGCGATACGGTGTGGTTTGCGCCAGGAGAGCGGCATTGGCACGGCGCGGCGCCAGACTGTGCGATGACCCATCTGGCTGTGCAGACGTCTGTCGAGGGCAAGACTGCTGATTGGATGGAGCATGTGTCAGACGAGGATTACAGCGCAGCGCGCGCAGAATAAAGCGCGTGGGCCCTGCCGAGCAAGTCGCTGCAGAGAAACCTAATCAGAACCCTTCCGGATTCTCTCTACGCCTATTTAAAGGGGGGTAACGGTTTTCTCGCCTTCGGACAAACGTGGCCCATGTTGCGACTCTGAGAGGCCCGCGCAGCAAGCTTTCAATTTTCCGAATATCTGGCCTCTTCAGCCACCCACCTACCCAGCGAAATCCCGTCGCTGCAGAACGTCTCTCGCCCGTGCCATTTTCTGCGCGTTGATCACGACCTCTTCCGCTCCGTTGCGCACCTCCTCACCGAGCAGAAATGGCTCCTCGTACCCACATGCATTGCAGGCAGCTTTCTCACCCGTAATCAACGTATCCGGCGATCCGCATTCAGGGCATCGTGCCTGGACATCATCGTTGAACATATACCGGCCTCTCCTTCATTTACCGATTGCCAGAACCGGGTCCGCCCGCCAGAATCGCTGATTGGCGCATCCGCTTGAACTCGTCTGGGGTGACGGTTCAGCTGCTGGCATCGATACCTTTTGGGATGCGCGCTCTCTTGTGTCCAATCGCGCGAACGCTGCCTCTTGTGATCTCTTAACAGGTCGACTCGTAGCCTGTCAGCCCGCTTGTGTTGATTTGGATGGCAGTCTGACCGTTCGCGTTAGTGACCAATGGAGCCTTGGGAGGTGGGTTGCACGCTGAAACCAGCAACGCGAACCCAATGTAAATCCATCTGTGCATACGAAATTCCCTTTTTTCTCTAAAATAGGCTGGCAGCCGTTCAGTCAAATCTGTCTGTTACCAGCTCCGAGCGCATAGGAGACACTTACAAAATATCATCGCATGACCGAATCGAGCCCACTTTCCCCAATGCTGCGCGATGCCCCAATTGCAGCAATGCGCATAAACCGGACGTTGCAAATTCGATGAAATCTGCAAAAAGTTCCATGCATTCGAAAAACGCCAGTGCTATCACGAGAAATAGCTTCTGCCGCCACGTGGGGGCTAACCCGAAAGTGCAACATTTGAATGTCTGACAAAACGTCCCATTCTTACGGATCTTCCCTTCCGGTTCTGCAGGGAGTTCTGCCTATTGTTCCGGCCAAGCTTCCGGCCGAAATCCTTGCCGGAGTGACCTTCGCGTGCCTCGCGATACCCGAGGTCATGGGCTATACGAAAATTGCAGGAACACCGGTCATTACCGGGCTCTATACGATTATGATTCCAATGACGCTTTTCGCGATATTCGGATCTTCACGCCACCTTGTTGTTGGCGCAGACTCGGCGACTGCTGCCATCACTGCATCAGCCTTGGCTGGCATGGCTGTAAGTGGTTCTTCTGAATACATGGCGCTTGCTTCGCTTTTGGCGCTGATGGCAGGTATTCTCTTGATCGCGGCCAGAGTCGTCGGTCTGGGGTTTCTGGCCGATTTCCTGTCAAGAACGGTTCTGGTCGGTTTTCTGACCGGAGTTGGTATTCAGGTCGCCTTGGGCGAGTTACCTGGGATTTTAGGCATTGAAACGAGCGGTCATGGCACGGTCCAGAAACTCTCAAGCGCTTATCAGAAAATCAGTCAGATCAGTTGGGCGACATTTTTGATTGCAACCGCAGTTTTGGTCATTGTGATCGGAGCAAAACGCCTGTCCCAAAAGGTGCCTGGGCCATTGATTGCTGTCATCGGGATCATCGGACTAAGTTGGTTTTTTGACTTCGAAAGAAACGGGATTGCCTTGCTTGGCCCCGTGCCGAGCGGTTTGCCTTCACTCTCTATCCCGCAGGTTGACTGGAACTGGACGACATTCAAGCAGCTGCTCCCTACAGCGCTGGCGATACTCGTCGTCATCCTGGCGCAGAGTGCTGCAACGTCTCGCGCCTATGCAGCGCGTTACGGGGAAAAGTTCAACGAAGATACCGATCTTGTCGGGCTTGGTATTGCCAATATTGGCGCGGCATTCAGCGCGACTTTTGTTGTCAATGGAAGCCCTACCAAGACCGAGATGGTTGCCGGTGCCGGAGGCCGAAGCCAGATAGCCCAATTGACTACGGCGCTAGTCGTGTTGTTTGTTCTCTTGTTCCTTACGCGGCCTCTTGCGTTCTTGCCTGAGGCTGTGCTGTCCGCCGTCGTATTCCTGATTGGTTTGAAGCTGATAGACTTGCGCGGATTGCGGGAAATCTTCGTCCAAGCGCCCACTGAGTTCGGGATCGCAATGGGCACGGCCGCCGTGGTTGTAGCCACCGGAGTCGAACAAGGCATCATTTTTGCGATGGTTTTTTCGCTGATCGATCATACGCGTAAAGGATACCGGCCCAAGAATTCCATCATCACTAAAATGCCAGACGGGGAATGGCTGGCACGACCACTCGACAAACCCGAGCAATTCGAACCTGGGCTCATTGTTTACCGCTTTTCACACGGGATGTACTATGCGAACGCGCAGCGATTTGCGAATGAGGTTGTCGATGTCATCGCCGCGATCGAAGAAAAGACCCACTGGTTCTGTATCGACGCTTCTGCAATTGACGACATCGATTACACTGCCGGGAGCGTTTTGAAATCAACCATTCAAACACTCCACGATCGTGACATTAAGGTCGTGTTTCTCTTTGCCGAACCATCGATAGAGGCAGAACTCGAACGCTATGGAATAGCCAACTTTGTCTCGAAGAAGTTCTTTTTTCGAACAGGCCACGAGATGATCGAGGCCTACGAAGTCGAAACATCGCATAGTTGAATGCATTCCAACTAACGCGAACTCTCCCCATCTAGCGACAACAAAACGTAGGATTGCGCGTCCACTACGAGTGAACCACAAAGCAGACATTCGCATTAGATATCAACTGTGGCTTTCCCTTACATTCACGCACCACTTGAAACGCAATGCTATCAGCGGCCGAAGTTGCAGACCAGTTAGGAGGTCGGCTATGCTTTGGCGAATTGCCTGAGTTTTTCTTCACCTAAGCCATGAGATTTTACTCTCCTCACAGATTTTCCCCTAGTCTGCCTTCCGGACATCGGTTTCCGAAGGGCAAGTACAAAATGCTTCACACGCTACTGCTGAAAGACGGTATTCTTCAGGAGGCACAGATCGCAAAATCTTTGCCAGCTAGCGATGAAGCGGTATTGCGTGCGCACGCCGCCGGTTTTGTCGCGCAGTTTGAAAACGGGGAACTGGAGGAAAAGGCCATGAAACGGATTGGCTTCCCGTGGAGCCGGGAACTTGTGAGGCGGGTTCGCGCCACGGCCGGTGGCGCAATTGCTGCTGCTGAGACCGCTCAGGAGTACGGTATCTCGGGACAGTTTGCTGGCGGCACTCACCATGCTCATCCTACGTTTGGATCTGGCTATTGCGTCTACAACGATCAGGCTGTCGCGGCGCTCCACCTGCTTGCGGCTGGCATGGTCGAAAGGGTCGCAATCATCGATCTTGATGTCCACCAGGGTGACGGTAGCGCCGCCATTTTCGCCGACAACCCATCGGTCTTCGTCTTTTCGATGCACGGGGAAAAGAATTTTCCGTTCCGCAAGTTTCCAGCGGATCTCGATGTTGCCCTGCCGGATGGCACCGGCGACAAGGACTACCTTCGCGCCTTAGCCGATCACTTGCCGGCTGTGTTTGAATTTCGTCCCGACCTCATTCTATACCAGGCAGGCGTTGATCCGCTGGCAGAAGACAAGCTAGGGCGGCTTGCGCTGACCCATGATGGCCTTATCCAACGCGATCAGGCGGTATTGAACGCCTGCAAAGGCCGGGGCATCCCGGTCTCGATGGCAATCGGCGGCGGCTATGCCGACCCCATTGAGGCGTCCGTCACGGCTTACGCCAATACCTACCAGGTCGCAAAGAAGCTTCACCGATTTTGATGACAGATCTGATCTCAGTGATTTGTCATTCTCACCGTGTTTAGATGGTCCTCAGAGAGCCTAAATTTCCAGAGGCTGCGCTCTTCTCGAACGGCCGGTTTGCGCAACATATATCACCGTGCTCATACAGATACAGTTGGAGCATAACTTCCGTCTTCGCGGTGTACTTCGCGCCCGCTGAGCGGTGGATTGAATACGCAGACAAGCCGAAGGTCAAACTCTGTTGCACGCACTAAATGTCGGTCGTGTTGATCCAAGGCATAGAGGGAAAATGGTTCAAGGAAATGCCAGGTTTCATCTTCAAACGCTCTGATCTGCCCCTTGCCCTCGATGCAGTAACACGCTTCCAAATGATGGGTATATTTCAGCTCCAGCACTGCGCCTTTTTTAATGATCGTATCAGTCAGCGAGAACCCCATCCCATCCGACGCGAGAAGCAGTCTTCTGCTATTCCAACCGGGCCCGGAAACGTCCCGATCTGTGCCAAGTATATCTTTGAGTTCCGTAACAATCATTTTAGCACCTCTTTGCTATCGTACCGCGCGGTTCATCCCGCCATCGGATAGAATGCTCTGACCGTTAATGTACCGGGCTCCATCGCTGGCAAGAAATACGCAGGCTTGCCCGATTTCTTCGAATGTTGCCGGCCGCTGAGCTGGGATTTCCCGACGGGCCTGTTCTGAAAGATTTACGTTTTCGCAGAACCCGGGCAGCAGGTTGTTCATGCGTATATTATGCCGTGCGTAGCGATCTCCATAAAGCTTTGAGAAACTGTGCAGAGCGCCACGCAGCATGCTCATGGGATAGGGCGCACGCGGCTCGATTGTGTTCATGGACGAAATGTTTACGAATGCGCCCCCGCCCTGTTCGATCAATATGGGCGTGACAATGCGGGCGATCTTGACGACGTTCAGTACGTACATATCCAGACTTTCGTGCCACAACGCGTCGCTGAGTTCCAAAAGCGGCCCGTCAAAGTCGGGATCAAACCCTACCGTCTTTATCGCTTCTGGCACCGCACCGCCGTGGCCCATATTGCTGACGATTGCATCGATCCTTCCATATTTGCTCATGGTGTCGTCGATCATCTTTCGGAGATCGTCGACATCTAAAACAGAGCCACGACGACCAATGCCCCCAAGCTCTTCCGCCAGTTCAACAGACCGGTTTGACGGGGACATCAGCGAAACTTTGTAGCCCGCGTTTGCCATTTCAATGGCGCAACCCCGGCCAATACCTTGTCCTGTGCCTGTCATCAGCGCGACTTTGGTATCGGGCATGGTATCCCCTTTCTTCAGATGTATAGTATGTGAGAATTATTGCTTTGATAGCAGTGTACCCTCTTGGAATTAGGTAATCCTATCGAGTTAATTGAACATTTCTGTTAGGTTTCCTCACATCATGGAGAACCTCAGACACCTTCGCGCCCTTCAGGCATTTGACGAGACCGCTACCCACTCCAGCCTGAGCAGAGCAGCGGATGTTTTGAACGTCACCCACGGGGCGATCAGTCGACAAATCAAGTTGCTGGAACTGCATCTTGGTGTGACGCTCTTTCACCGCCGACCAAATGGTGTTGAACTGACCGAGGCCGGGGAACGCCTGCATCAATCAACTCGCGGGGCGTTTTCGACATTGCAGCTGGGCGTGATGGAGGTGAAACGACTTCATCACCGCCAGTCGATTACAGTGTCTTTGTCCACATCGCTTGCGCTCAAGTGGTTTGTGCCGCTACTCAACTCGTTTCAACAAGAACATCCTGGTATTTCATTGTTGCTGGACACGAATGATGTATTTGCGGATTTCGATGTATCCGAAGTTGATGTCGCTTTGCGCTTTGGCGAACCCGGCTGGGACGGGCTATATCATGAGCAAGTCCGGCAAGAGGAACTGATTGTCGTGGCTGCGCCGTCTCTTGTTGATCAAACCCGGCTGCCAATGCGCGCCGAGGACGTGGCCAGTCTTCCACTTTTGCACGACGCCTTTAACGTCGGATGGGAAAGTTGGGCAACACAAGTTGGTTTGAGCCCTGATCGTATCAACGCGCAGAGCATCAAGTACGTCGACAGTGCTGTTTTGTTGGAGGCCGCGATTGACGGGCAAGGCGTGGCGTTGGCGAGACGTCTTTTGGCAGCTAGGGACTTGAAACTTGGTCGGTTGATCCGTCTGGATGAAACCCGTGTTCCATTGGATCGCGCACTCTACTTCGTCTGTCGTCCGGGTGATCAAGAACGAGTCACAGTAAGGATTTTCAAGAAATGGCTCATGTCGATTTAAGCTGTGTGCCTCAATCGAAGCTTCGAAAGAGCGGTCACTAGACCACGTTCTTCAGAAGTCGGCTTTGTCCGCGTCGCGGTCGTTTGCGCAGATTGCAGCGAACGGCGGCTACGAGTCCGATGCAGAAGTGACACAGCCCTGACCTTCGCAGCTGCGGCAACACCACGGTTGAAGCCGATAGCCGCAACGCAGCAGCAAAAGCTGCCGTTCGTCCCAACCGCAGCGAGTTTTTCGACACCGCCGCCCGACTTGCGGGCAAAGCGAGTTTCTACTGCGGCTGCATAAGTGGCTGTTCTTAGTTATTCGCGAAGCACTTATGACCTAACTTCCAGTACAAAGAGCGGTAGTAAACGCCCTAGAATTGGCGGTCTTTTAGAATGCCAATGGCTTTGTAGTAGACCGCGACTACATGACGGTCCTTTGTTCGACATGAGCTGGTACGAGGGCCTTGACGAGGTCTTTCATGTTGAGAACGCCGACCTGTTCACTGCCGCTCATGACCCGGTAGGTCTTGTAGGTGTCGCCGCCCGAGATCGAGATCAGGTGTTCGAGATTGTCATTTACATCCACATCCCCATCAAACTCGCCCTCATGGGTACCGTCCTTGTCCATAACTGAACGCACGCGCAGCACGCGGGCGCGGTTGATGTCGCTGACAAAGTCCTCGATGTAAGGGTCGTTCGGGTTCAGTAAGATATTTTGCGGCTCACCCTGTTGCACCACGTAGCCATCCTTGAGGATCACTAGGTGGTCGGCCAGTTTGAGCGCCTCGTCCAGGTCGTGGGTGATGAATATGATCGTCTTGTGTAGATCCTTTTGCAACTCAAGCAGCAAGTCTTGCATGTCGGTGCGGATCAGCGGATCGAGCGCAGAGAACGCCTCGTCCATCAGCATGATCTCGGAATCCGAGGCCAGCGCTCGGGCGATGCCCACCCGCTGCTGCATGCCACCGGACAACTGGTGCGGAAAATGATCCTCGTAGCCCGCAAGACCCACTCGGGCAAGCCATTTCCTGCCCGCTGCGACGATCTCGTCTTTACTGTTGCCACGAACCGCCAGAGCCATGCCCGCGTTCTCGGCCACGGTCTTGTGTGGCAGCAGTGCAAATTTCTGGAACACCATCGACATCGTGTTCAGCCGCATGTCGCGCAGCTTCAGAGTGTCATACTCCAACACGTTCTTGCCATTGACCCACACCTCTCCTGCCGTGGGTTCGATCAACCGGTTCAGGTGCCGGATCAGCGTCGATTTACCAGACCCCGAAAGACCCATTATCACCGTGATCTCACCCGCCTGCATGTTGACATTGATGTCTTGCAGGCCCAGCACATGGGCCTCTTTCTCAAGCAAGTCAGTCTTGCCCATGCCGTGCCGCACATGTTCCATCGCGCGATCGGGATGAGCGCCAAAGATTTTGTAGAGGTTGCGGATCGAGATTTTTGGTTCAGCGTTCATATCTCACCGCTTCTTAGTGTTTCTGCGCGGCAGAGACGCGCGCCAAAGCGGCTTTGGATACGCGGTCAAGCACAATGGCAAGCAGCACAATGCCCAGACCGGCGATCAAACCAACGCCCAATTCCAGATTTCGGATGCCGCGCAGCACCAGAACACCCAATCCGGGTGCAGAAACCAGCGAAGCGATCACAACCATTGCAAGGCTCATCATGATGGTCTGGTTGACACCTGCCATGATGTTGGGCAGCGCCAGCGGCAGCTCGACTCCCCACAGTTTCTGTCTCGGCGACATGCCAAAAGCATCGGCCGCTTCGACCACATCCTTGTCAACCAGCCGGATGCCCAGATCGGTCAGTCGGATCACCGGCACGATGGCATAAACGATGATGGCGATGCCATATAGCTTCGGCTCGGTGACGCTGAACAAGAAGATCAGCGGGATCAGATAAACGAAAGTCGGCAGCGTCTGCAAAAGGTCTAGCACCGGCAGGATCATGCGTTGGAAACTGTCGGATTTCGCCATGGCGATACCTATGGGCACACCTAAAAGGATACAGAGCCCGGTACAGACCAGAACAATGGAGAGCGTCTGCATTGCGGGCTCCAGATGGTCGATCAGGCCCAGGAAACAGAAGACAAAGATCACGAACCCGGTCACGATGGCAGAGCGCGACACATACCAAGTTAACACGAACAGCGCTGGCAGCATGATCCACCACGGCACCGCATCCACTGCAATCAGCGCCCACTCTAGCATCCAGGATAGCGGCTGCGTCAGCGGGTCCAGCACGAATTTCAGCGCGTCTTTGATCGCTAGGACCCGTCCTCGACCGCCGAGACAAAATCCCGCGATTGCGGGATGCTCGGGCAGGCCTCGTTCAGTGCATTCAGCGAGGGGAAAGGAAAGGCCGGGCCATTCTCGCCGTTTGTTGCGTTGGTCTGTGCCAACAGGTCCGCCATTGATAGATTGGCGCCGCTGCCTGATGCGTCACACCATTCCCGAAGTCCCAACGCATCGAACATGCGGTCATAAAAAGCCATGTAATCCCTTTCCCTGCCAACCCGGGCGACGAATTGGGACGCCCGGGCCTTTTTGCGAATTTTTTGTTATTTCAGTAGCGCCGACAGTTTCCCGCGAGCGTCATCGTTCAGCCATTCACTCCAAGTGTCCTGGAAGTTGGTCAGGAAATACACCGCAGCCACTTCGCCCGAGGCGTTGTTCTCTTCCTGCCAAGCCAACAGACCGTTCATGAATTCGTTTGTGAATTGGACGTTTTCCATAAGCGCCGTCTCGTCAGGATGCGACTCCGCAAAAGTGTTGGTCACAACCGTGGTCACGTCGCTCGAAGGGAAGGCCCCCAGCACTGGTTCGGCGCATTCTTCCTGGCTGTTACACTCGTGCGCTTCCGGCACGTGCGGGCCTACATCAACCTGCACCATCGGGTAGCGGCCCAGGATTGAGGTCGGCGCCCAGTAATAGCCGAACCACGGCTCTTTGGCGTCATAGGCCGAGGAGATAGAGGCCGCCAGCGTCTCGCCCGAGCCGTGGATGAAATCCTCGATCCCCGCATCCGCAAGACCAGCCGCCTTTGCCATGTTCGAGCTGACCCGCTGACAGGTCCAGCCTACCGGGCAATTATGGAACCGACCGCCCACCAAATCGGGATTGGCCAAAATGCCTTCGATCGTCGTCAATTCTGGATGCGCCTCGGCAAGATAAGTGGGAATCCACCGGGCCTCGATCCCGCCATCCGACAGCACCTTAGCCCGTTCGATGATGGCGCCGCTTTCGATCAAGCCAGGATAGGCAGGGGCACCGTTGGTCCACAGCTCGGTTAGAATGTCCGGCTCACCGGTTTCCGCAACCGATGCCAGCGCGGGCGTCGTCGCCGATGGGACAATCGTCGCGGAACAGCCGTAACCCTGTTCCAGCAGGAACTTGCTGACCTGCGTTACAATGATCGCAGAGCCCCAGTCCATCTCGGTAATTGAAATTTCGCCGCAATCTGCTTGCGCCGAACCGGCAACACCAAGCGCGACCGCAGCGCTGGCCGCGAGTAGTTTCATTTTCATTGTAGTCTCCCTAGTTGGTTATGCCTTGGGCACTTGCCGGCCCTTCAGGCGTAGTGTTCGTTGTTCTTAAGCGCGTGCAAATGCTCCCTGTTCTTGTTCCCGGTTCCGAATAGCCGAGTTCTCACGATTAAGCGCCTCCAGACGAAGTCCAAAAGTTTCTGGAACCAAGCGCCCGGCACAATGCAATCCATCAAAGCGGACGCGCATATTCCACTTTTTGACAACCTGGTGGGGTTGGGTGTTGTTCATGAATTCAAAATCGACCGGCTCGCCATCCTCAAGAAACCCGGCAGCAGTCGCAGCCTCCAGCAACTCGGCCCTACGCCGCCTATGTGTCGTGATCGAATTGGTGCCCGGGTCTGTGGCAGAGGCCTCTCGGTCTGGCGCAGAGTCCAGCCAAGTGTCTGCCGCCGCGATGTCGGCAACTTCACCGATGCCATCCGGACAGATCTTGCAGCGAGGTGGCAGCGACCAGCAACTTTTGTCTTCTCCCCAAATATCGAGATAGTGAAAATCCCGCCGCGTCCCATCCATCGTTTCAATCGTGGTGGGTCCCGGGCAACCGCGCCCGCGGTAGCGCAGAGAGGAAACTTGGTTCCGGTCAATCCCGTTGTCGAACAGGAAATGCGACATTGCTTGATCGGGCACAAACGAGATCAACATCAGCCTTGTCTGACATAGACTGAATGTTGGGCCTTAGCTCACGGTATTCATCCTTGATTATGCTCACCTTTTCAGTACCAAGGAGCGAAGCACAATGCCCGCACCCGATGCATAGCCCATCAGTTACAATCCATTCGAAGCACGCGTTGGTACCCGTTGCGGTAATATGTTCGAATTTTACCTACTGGTTAAGAATGGTCCAATTGCACCAAGTGATGAAGGCGCTATTTCGTTGGAAATCCTCCCGAAAAGCGATGCGGCCTTTACACGGATTGGTGACGCGGCCACCTACTGAAGCCAAGACCACGTGGCTTGCAATGGTGTCCCGTTCCAAGGTCGGATTATACTGGGGATTAACATCTGCCTCGCCAGCCGCCACCAGGCAAAATTTCAGCGAACTCAACCTGTAGCTGTTTCCGTCGAGGCATACCGTACATTGTGTTCAGGAAGCGGGCCACAGTGCGCTCCCCTAGCGGGGCGTCGAGCCACCGCTGTTTCGACCTGTTTGTTCTATTTTGCATTTTTCTCAGACAGTATTCGACACGCGGATGCGGTGTTTGTACAGATGATCATAGTGAGGCTTCATCCTGCGGTGCACTCGGCGCACGCGTTCTGGCGCGTCGGCGACTTCGATATACCTTCGTTTCTGGGGTTGCAGACCGGTAGACTGGGCTAGGTTCGCATGGAAAGACCCACCGTCCCACCAGCTATGCTCGGATGGGTCTCCCCCAGCTTTCCAGGTCAACGCGTCTTCGATGAAGGGGATACCGACAGAAGCACAGAACGCTGCGGTGACGTGTTTGGGGTCTTCAAGAAGGTCATCACTGTCGATAACCGGGGGTGACTTGCCGCCATTTAACGCAGTCAATAAGTCAAACAGCGCACGCTGCTCGGGAAAACCGACCTCAAGCTCATCAAAGTCCGGCCACTTGTTATACATTGAGGAAATCGTCTTGGCGGGGTCGCGGATCAGGAACGCATGGGTGAAATGCGACAGGAATTCTGGATCCCACATGTGGTTGATGTAGTGCGGGAAATCCTTGATGAAGACCGGACCTTTTTCGGCACGAACTTTGATGTCTTCCCACACGCTTTCCAAGGTCAGGCCGGGGGTCGTGACTTCACCCTCTTTGAAACGCGGCCACATCGGGTCTTCACCTTGGTACCAGGCCTCACCAAAAGGTTCATGAAGGCAATCCAGATCACCGCGCTGGCGCATCATCCATTCAAACGCGGTTGAGGTGGAGCGAGGAATCGCCCAAACAGCTAAAATCTTGTGCATCACTTCAGTCTTTCAGGGAGGAGAGTAGGCTGCCTTGCCGGGTTTCGGGGGCCAGGCCCAAGGTTTTGAAAATGCGCCAGTAGAGCGCGGTGTCATGGCCGATGACTGGCTTACCGAGGCGTTTTTCAAGTTCGACTTCGTAGTGAACCGGGCGACGGGCGATTCCGTCGGACGGGCGGCGGTAATTGCTCATCCCGTTGATCAGATAGGCATCGACATTGGGCGCTTTGTCAGCGGTATAGTCGAAGGACTTGTAAATTAGCTCTTCGTCAAAGCACCAAATGCAATCGTCAACTTCTTCCTGACTGTCGAACCACCCTTGGTCAAAAAAGTTTCCAGCCCAGACCACATCAAACCCGGCTTCTTTCAGAAAACCTACGGTGCCCTGATACCAGGTGTCTCTGTGGTAGCAGGCGTTGAGCGCAACCTTCTCGACATTCTGATCGCGCAGTGCCTCGACCATGGCATAGCCTGCCATATGGAACGGGGTCTCGTACTTGTCGCTCAGCATTTCGCAATGGTGACGGATGCCTTCGACACCCAGCCCGCTGGCATGTACCCAGTTCGAGCCAACTTGTCCACAGACGTCAGCGCCGTTATTGGCCATACATTCCATGTACTCTTCCAGCAGGCCAAAGTTCTTTTTACGCTGATCCAGGCGGTGGGCATAGTCCGGCACGTGCAGCATTCGGCCATGCACGCCAACGCTGCGCGGGGCCATGCGTAGGAAATCGGACGGGGCCGCATCAAAATCATGCGGAGGGCAGGTAAACCCCACTTGGTGGGGGAAAAGTTTCACTTTGGAGTCGGCCCATTTCCTGGGCTTAGAATAGTCTGTCACGGCTTGCCCAATCAGATTTAGATCACGAGTTCTGCTGGCGAGGATGGCTGTGAACGCATGCGTTTTCCATTGCTTTTATGTGCTCATAACCATATCAAGAATGATATAGTGGATCGTAGATACAATATCCCTTCTTTAAGCTCTCTTGTTGCATTCGAAGCGGTTGCTCGTCTAAGGGGTTTTGCACGCGCTGCCGAAGAGCTGAATACATCGCAGCCGGCAATCAGCCGCCATATCCGCAATCTGGAAATCCGGTATGGTGTCGCGCTCTTTCATCGCGATAAGAGCCCTGTGGCCCTTACCTCCAAGGGCAGCCAGTTCTACGCCGGTGTTGTTCAGGGCTTTAATGCTTTAGAAAATGCGATTGAAGATTTGAAACAGGTGGACAATCGGGTCACGCTGGTTTGTTCGCACTCAGTCTCGCACCTGTTGTTAATGCCCCGATACGGAAATCTTCGCAACGCCTTAGGAAATGAGGCCGAACTGCGGATCATGACAGCCGAATACAATCTGATTGAAGCGGCAGTGGATACTGGTGGCGATATTGTCTTCGAGTATTCTGAAACAGAGCCCGATACGGAACATGTCCTGGTATGTGAGGAACAGATAAAACCGGTTGGTACGCCTGAAATGGTCAGGAGTGCGTTAGACGCTTTGTCGGGAAAGTGTGAAGCACCGCCTCTTCTGCGGTTACAGAAAGAAAACTTCGGCTGGGTGGATTGGATAGATTGGTGGAGGGCACACCCAGAATACGCTGATTGGCCGATTTCAGAAGAATTCGACAGTTATGTCTATCTTTTGGAAGCCGCGGTTTTGGGTCAAGGTTTGGGTTTGGGCTGGCGAAGCTTTGTTGATCCGTATCTGGCGCGTGGCGATTTGGTAGAGATGCCAGTCGATTGGCATTCGACATCCACAAAGGTCTATGCCCGGCTAACACATTTTGGGCAAAAAAATCCTGCGGCAAGAAAATGTTTGTCTTTGCTGGCCAATCTTCAATGAGTGTGACCGCGAAACACGGCTTTTCTCCAGTGTAGACCATGTTTCCGACCCCGCTGACAATAGTATTCGTTTTCTTGGTTGCTGCTCTATCTGGCCGAGAAGACGGACAATAACGAGAATCTCGCTTTCTGGATTGCGGTGATCCCGAAAAACGCTCACGCGACGGTAGTTCAAGCCCGATGCAGCGTCCGTGGCTAGGAGCTCATCACGGACCTCGGAGGCAGCGCAGCATGCAGTGATAGAATTTTCCCGTCAACGCCGGGTTGTCGTTGTGACCGATCAGGGATCGTCACTTTATTTCGTTGGCTGACCGCAAGTGGGACAGTGATCAACCTGTGAAATCGTTTCGGCATGCACGCGGTTGCGGATATGATCCGCAGCGCGGCGCGAGAGACCCAATTGCTTTCGAACTGCGTCAATTTCTTTCTCATCGGCCTCGCAGATATCGCCGTCGACCAACGCCTTTCGAAATTCACGTTCCAGGCTGGCCCGTCGGCGGTGCAACTGGTCGTTTAGACCGCTTGCTATGATCCCTGCTGGCAATGCAGCCATTCCAATGCCAATCACTGTGATCGCAGCGCCGAAGATCTTACCGGCAACTGTCGCGGGCGTTACGTCGCCATAGCCGACGGTTGTCAATGTCGCCATCGCCCACCACATCGCCGCCGGGATTGAGCCAAAGGCTTCTGGTTGCGCCTCGTGCTCTGCTAGCCAAGCGCCACTTGCAGCAAAGATCAGCATCACCATCAGGATGAAGAAACCCGCAAAAAAGGCGCCCGCTTCTTCCTCGAACACCGCAAGCAGCATGCCGAGCGCGGGTGAGTACCTTGTGAGCTTGAGCAAGCGCAACATACGGAAGGTTCTTAGCAGCCGCAGGTCAACTGGAAAGAGTAGGTAAAGCAGCGCTGGGAGTATGGCCAATAGGTCGATTATAGCGATTGGAGAAACGGCCCAGGATGCGCGCGTTTTGTAGTTTGGGTTTTCTGTCGCAACCCACAGCCTCGCCGCGTACTCCACCACGAAAACGAACAATGAAAGGCTTTCGAACAGATTGAGTGCGACCCACCAGCGGTCATAGATTGAATCGACCGTTTCAAGGATAACAGCGGCCACGTTCAGAGTGATCAGAGCGATTAGAGCGAGTTCAAGTACCCAAGGGCCGGTCGCAGCACGGTCTGGGCGCTCGAGCCACCAGTACACTCTTTTTCTCAGGTAGTTTGCACCTGTCACAGCTTCAGTCATGGCGAAGCTTCGCTCTTGCGCGCATCAAGGGAATCGCGATTTGAGACAGCAAGGCCGTGCCCCAAATCAGATTGCCAACCAAGGAGGGGACATGCGGGACAATATAGAAACAGGCGATTGCCAAAACGATCCCAAACACCCGCACATCCCAACGCCCGAAATCTGAGGCCACACGGTGTTCAATGACGTTCTGAAGTACCCAAAGCATGGCGATGTAGCCTGCAAGGCCGAAACAGCCAATGGCAGCGTATTCTGTTGGGTAAGGCTCCCAAAACCCGACCTTAACCTCGGCCGCAAGGGCCACGCCGACCATGACGCCACACAACATCAAAACCAGATGAGCAAGCCACCAGATCACCAAGGTCGAAACCTTTTTGTCTTTAGGTTTGGCGTTGCCAACGAAGTCGAAATAGATCCAACACATCACGAACATCGAAACGCCGCCAATAACAAAGTTGACCAGCACGTCGGGTGAAACTTTGTAGATGCCTTTTTCAGACAGTGTGACGACCAGTTTGAAGAACCCTTCACCCAAAACGATCAGCGTCAACAAGGCAAACCGCTCTGCCATATGACCAAGGCGCGGGACGAACCGTTCAAAGCGCAGGACAGTGACGCCGGGGATCATGTACATCGCCTGCGTGGCAACCATCGCGGCAGCAAACGCCCAATAGGCAAGCGGTTTAGGCAGAAACGCCGTGATGGCAAAGATCACTGCAAAGGCCGAGAAGTTGCGGATCTGTGCCGCCGACATCGAAACGCCCGGGGAATTGGTTCGCTGAGCACGGAAATATAGCGCGGCGATCATGGCTCTGTTCGCGGCAAACCCCAACGCGAAGAAAACCCAGCCCTTGCCGTCGATGGCGGGGATGGCGGCGGCCATGAACATCACCGTACAGATCATCACGGCCATGATCAGGCGATGCCAGAAATCGGTGCTGACGTAGATCGAGTTGAAAATACTGAGCTCACCCCACGCGTACCAGAGCGTGATGAAGACACCGGCGAACACAAGAAACCCATTCAGATCGAGGTGGTGTGACAGGTAGTTCCCAAGAAGGAAGATCGTCACAACATGGATCAGGTCATAGAACAACTCGGCCCAGTGGACGTGGTCGTGAGTGTGGTCGAGGTCTTGATGATGTTGCGGCTTCCGCCACATGGGGTGGTTATGCAGTGCCATAAATTAGGGACCCTTCAAAATTCCAAGGTTGTAGTGGTCGGCGAGCGACCACCCCGATTGAGTGTTTTTCTATAGGATGAAGGTTGGCGTGGAGACCCTCGCCTTGCAACCCTGCAACGGTTGTTCAGCGAGGGCGCACTGGAATTTCCAGTCCGATCGTGTGGTGATCATGCCGGAAATGCCCGGCATTCACCGCTTCAGCTTCCTTTCACATCGCTCGAAAACCGCGCTGCGTTTTCCTTAGCAAAGGCGCTGGCATCTGCGTCGGCGTCCCAGAACTGAGGGTTGGCCTTGGGAATGGTCAACGCCCGCTGCACGGCGGGCCGGGCATCAATGCGGTCGAACCAGGCGTTCAGATGCGGCAGGTCCGATACATCCACCCGGGCCCAGACATAAGCACGCGCCCACGGGTACAGCATCATGTCGGCAATGGTGTATTCGTCCGCAGCGATCCATTCACGCCCGTCCAGACGTGTATTCATCACCTCCATCAAGCGGCGGCTTTCGTCTACGTATCTGCGGATTGAAAAGGGCTCTTCGTGGCCATTCGGCGCTGCAATGTGCTGGAAATACATTGCCTGTCCCATCATGGGGCCTACATGGCCGACTTGAAACAGAAGCCACTGCATCACCTCGGACCGTTTTACTGGTTCCGACGGCAGGAACTTTCCGTATTTTTCGGCCAGATGCCACAGGATTGCACCGGATTCGAAGATGGCGCGACCTTCCGAACGATCCTCGATTGTTGGGATCTTTCCGTTAGGGTTCAGCGCCAGAAAATCCGGCGCTTTTTGTTCCTGCTCGGAAAAGTTGATGTGTGTCAGGTCGTAGGGGACGCCTGCCTCCTCTAGAAAGATAACCGGCTTGTACCCGTTCATCGTTCCCGCAGTGAAAAGATGGATATCAGGCTGGGACATGTTCAACCTCGGTAAATGTGGTTTTCAGATGCGCGTCAAATCGAGCGAAATCGGCCTCGATTTCTGGGTTCTTCATAACATCAAATGCAGCAAAAGTCGGAAGGGGCTGCATGGCAAAGAACTTTGCGTTCAAGTGCATCGGTGCTAGTAGGTCGTCGACGCTGGCACCCGCAAAGAAAGGCTCGGACGCATCATCGAACGCTTCTTTCGGGGCGTTGAAGGTAACCGACAGCATGTATTTCTTGTCATTCAGCGTGCCGCCGGTGCCGTAGTTGGCTTTGGGTGAGGCAGTCGTTCGACCGTCGCCTGCGCACATGCGACCGTCCATGCCGGCCGTATAAACCTCATCCATGTATTTCTTGAAGATCCACGGAACACCCATCCAGTTCACCGGGAACTGCATGATGACTGTATCGGCCCAGAGGTGCGCCTCAACCTCAGCATTCGAGTCATAGCCGTCGGCGACGGTGGTCACGCGAACGTCGTGACCCATTGCCGTCAGCATGTCGCGCGCTCTCTCGGCGAGGCTGGCGTTCAACTGTCCGGGGGCGAATTCGTAGGGCTGAGTGCCGTTCACGATCAGGATTTTGCTCATGTCCATATCCTATTTGTGCAATCTCTGAACCCTTGACTTTCAGCGGGTTCAAATAGCATTTGAGAGTGTAGGTATGAGAAATCAACTAGTATACTTTTGGTAACCTGTTTGTCTGAGCTAAAGGACGATGATGCGGGCGCGAGTTAATGAGGATGCCAAAGGGCGCCGACATGTCTCAGAGGCGTGTCATGAGCCATGTGCAATCGAGCGCGGTATGCGGATCATTGGCGGAAAGTGGACAGGTTCGATCTTGTGGCATCTTAAGGATGGACCTGTGCGTTTCAACGATCTTTCGCGCATGATTGGCGGGGCCAGTAAGAAGATGATTGCCGAGCGGCTGCGCCAGCTAGAAGAGCAGGGCTTGGTTGCGAGGCAAGTAATGGATACCGCCCCTATTTCCGTTCAATATTCCATCACCGAGTTTGGTGGTACGGCGCTTGGATTTCTCGACGAATTGCGAAAGTGGAGCGAGGAGCTGCCTAACGGCTTAACGTGACGACTATAGTCTTTGTTCAATGATCTGAAAGCTAGAGTTTTTCTGACCGCGCACCGAATGAGGGTGTCACCAATCTGCGGATGAAGTGACAAGGTTACTTGGAATAGTAATCCAAGGCTTTGCTTTCCCGAAAAAAGTAGCGCGAACAAATTTCTGCCGATCGTTCAGTGCCGTTTGAACCGAAAAGTGACGTAACAGCTGTCCCGCAAGCAGCGAGTTTTATTGAACTAGGTTCTGGCATCCACAGCGAACGGCTGCTTTGGCGGCCGCACCGCGGCAGCGGCTTTGCCAAGTAAGCGGCGGCAATGACCAGTAGAAATGCATTGCGATTTCCGCTTTGTCCGCAACTCAGTCGTTTACGGAATTGAGCCGAATGACCGCACCGAGCCCATTTTGTGGGGTGCTGCAATGAGCCAGAATGACCACTTTTGGCATTTCTAAACGGTCATAGTTTTGTCTCGGGCTGGATTGGAAGCAGGAAGGTCGATAGTCGGTGGCACGAATGACATTGAGGAAAAGAATGCGGGATGCAGCGTTTTTGGCGTATGCAAAGATTACAGAAATTCGCCGCCATTCACTCCTCCTTCTACAACCACTTTAACCAGGAGCGGTCTCTCACCAGCCGAGGTGCCTTCAAGCTTACACGCGCTGCTGCTCTCGCCGATTGACGCGAACTTGCCCCGGCATGAAGGATAGCTCTACTGGCTTAGGTGAGACTAGTCCGAATTCGTCTGACAGCACCCTCCGAGAACTAACTCTTTCCAATTGTGCGCATCATTTGGCGTAAGAAGAGCATAGGAGCTAGCCGGTTCATGGCGTTCGATAGGGTTGCAACTCGACCAACGGGCACAAATGCTTTTCGGTTCCGAGACCCGCGGAGAATGATCTGGGCTGCGTCTTGTGGCGTCAAATAGTCAACACCGTCAGTTGCGGATCCCGGACGGGCGAAACCCTTAGTGTCTTTTTCGGTTTGCCCGATGTTCGTAGCAACAAAGGAAGGTGCAGCAATAGTAACGGACACCCCGTGACTGGTTTCCTCGGCTCTCAAAGACTTAAAAAACCCTTCCATTGCATGCTTGCTGGCGGCGTAAGCAGTTCTATGGAAAAGTGGCGCAAACCCCGCGACTGACGAGATCGCCAGATGCGTTCCCTTGGACTTTCTTAATGCAAAAAGGAAATGCCGAGCGCACTCAACTGCTGAAAAATAGTTTATCTCAAAAAGGTCGCGATGGGAGTTCATATCACTGTCGGCAAACGCCGAGATTTGTGTGACCCCTGCGTTGTAAACAACCATGTCAATTGAAGACCTGTCCTTCAAAATCTGAGCGCATACATCTGCACACTGCTTAGGTTTTGTTAGGTCACAAGCGTAGAGACTAAGATCTTCCTCATCCACCAAAGCGTCGAGGCGTGGGCCTGGAAGGTCAATAGTAACGGTATGCCACCCTTGTTCTCGCAATGCTTCAGATAAAGCTTGCCCCAGGCCGCCAGCACCACCAGTTATGACTGCAGTTTTTTTCACTTCGCGTGCTCCCACCAGTGCTCAAACGCTTCCGCACTTGAGTATTTGGGTTGATAGCCGAACTTCACCTTTAGTGCCGTGTTGTCCAGCACTGGCCGAAACTGCAGAAATCGAACTTGTTCAGGACCATAGCGAGAAAGCCCTACGGGTCGGGCCACGGCCAGTGCCATCTTGACCAACTTTGGCGGCAACCAGCGCACAGTCTTGCCCATGGCCTTGGCGATTTGGGAAACAGTAAGCGCACCGTCGCCAGAGACGTTGAAAATGCCCGCAGGCCCGTTTGTCGATGCGCGCAGCAGTATTTCTGCCAGGTCCTTGTCCCATATGAAGACAAAGGGGCTCTCAGAACCTTTCAGCCCAAGTAGGCGAGGCTTTTGGAACAGAGACGTTATCTGGTTCTCGATATGGTTCCCGAGAACCGTCCCAACCCTCAATACGACTTGCTCTAATTCCGGGGCTGTTTCTCTCGCGCCTGCCAACATCTCCTCGACCAGTCTTTTGTGCCAAGAATAGGCGAATTCCTGATTGCCGCGAATTGCGTCCGTTTCTCGCAATAGCGCTGGATTGTCGGCGTGATAGCCATAAGCCGCGCCAGAGGAAGTAACAACCAGTCGCTGTACTCCCGCGGAGATGGCTGCATCAAGAACTTTGCGCGTACCTTCAACATCGACTTGGTACTCAAAATCCCGCGTTGTGTCTGGCCCGGGGGTTACAATCGAAGCAAGATGCACGACCGTGTCGGGGCGTTCTGACATGATGACGTCGTGTGGGTCGCTACTGGTCACATCCATCTTGATGAACCGCGCGTTGGGCGGCAATTTTGCAGGTTCTCGGATATCCGTAGCTATCACGGTATAATTGTCCTTCTGCGCCAAGCGACTTAGTAACGCTGTTCCGACTGCACCTGCAGCGCCAGTGATGAGAAGGCGCTTCATACTGGAATCTCCCGCCTTGCGAAGAAGCCCGCAAGAACCAATCCAGAAATCGCGTGCCATATGCCCCACAAAGCAGCGGCAACAGCCATACCTCCCATCCCTCCGAAAAAGGCGAAGATCAGGATGAGCCCCAGCCCCGAATTTTGAATACCTGTTTCAATGGTAACTGAACGGCGATCTCGTTCGACCAGCCCAGCGATCGTCGCCGTTGTGTACCCGCCAAGGAATGCCAGCGCATTGTGGACAACTACGAGACCAATGACGGCTCCGGCGACCTGAAGAAAATTCGCCCAATTGGCAGCCAGCGCGAGCACAATGAAGGCAATAAAGATGGCCATTGAGAGCCATTGCATTGGGCGGCGGATGCGATCAGCTAATGGTTTTAACTGCGCGTTTACTAGCATCCCAAGGACCAAAGGTAAGATCAGCATGAAGCCGACCGTTATTGCGACGGCGACCGGGTCAATTTCAGTACGCTGCAAGATCTCGCGTGTCGGGCCATATAGGTTACCCCAAAACGCAATGTTTGCGGGTGTGACGACGATGGCTCCGACCGTCGCGAAAGCGGTCATTGAAACTGATAGCGCCACATTCCCTTTCGCCCGGTGGGTCATGAAATTTGATATGTTCCCACCAGGGCACGCAGCAACGAGGATAAGGCCCATCGCAACAGATGGCATTGGCCGCAGTGCGACGATCATAAGAAAAGTAAGCGCTGGAAGTACCAGAAACTGCGACACAAGACCGACAAGGAGGGGCTTGGGTGCACCTGCAATGCGCCGAAAGTCGTCCGTACGCAAATCCAACGCGATCGAGAACATGACGATCGCTAGGATGGCATTGAGAACTCTAAGATTTCCGGCATCAAAATTCAGAACGACCTGATCTATTCCGTTCATATTTCAGCCGCCTTGAGTGCAGCGATTTGGCCCGTTACCTCTCTCCGGTAGGTCGCTTTGTCCACGTAGTAGGCCATGCGCGGAAGGTCGATGTAGTTCATACCTCCTGTTGCTCTCTCATACCCTTCGGACTTGGTGGAGCGGATTGCCTGCGCCGCGGAGTTGCCTGACCGCAATCCGGAAATGTAGCGAGCGACCATTTCGGCCTGCTCATGACGTCCTTGCCAGCCCAGTCCCGATGCTTCGACCATGCCAAGAACAAACAGGTCATCTCGTTCTGGGTGCATGCAATTTAGGTAGAGGTGAGGCGCAGAACCCTTCCAATTCAGATGTTTCTTGTCGATGAAAGGGTAGTGCAATTTATACCCGGTCGCAGCCAGTATCATGTCATATTCAGCCGAGGTCCCATCGCGGAAATGAACGGTTTTGCCGTCCAAACGCTCGATATCCGGACGAACCTTCAGGTCGCCATGCCCCGCGTGAAACAGAATGAGGGAGTTGACCACTGGATGCGACTCGTAAAGAGCGTAGTCCGGCTTCGGAAACCCGTATTTCTGCGGATCACCGACAAACCACTTCAGGATCGCGCCATCGACTTTTCGCTTAAGCCACATGGGCAGGCGGATCTTACCCCCCATGGTGTCAGCAGGGACTCCGAAGACATATTTGGGAACAAAGTAGTACCCGCGGCGCATAGAGAGGTCGCAAGATACGCCATGGTGAATGGCATCGACCGCTATGTCGCAACCGGAGTTGCCCGCGCCAACAACCAGAACGCGCTTACCGGCAAATTGGGTGGGATAGCGGTACTCGGACGCATGGATGAGCTCACCTGTGAATTCACCCTGGAAATCCGGCATGTTAGGTTCCGACAGCGTACCGTTGGCAATCATTAACCCTGCAAAATTTTGGATATGATGGGTGCCGGTCTTGTCTCGCCAGGTTATTTCCCATCCGCCGCGTTCCAATGGTTCGGTCTTCAGAACTTCGGCTCCGAAATGAAAGTGCTGATACAGGTCAAACGCTTTTGCGAAGTCGTGGAAATAGGCCTTCATTTCGCGATGTGACGGATATTCTGCCGTATCCTCTAGCATCGGGAAATCGGTGAATTCCGTCATGCGCTTGGAAGAAATGAGATGGGCGGTCTCGTACATCGTGGACCGAGGTGCATCGATGTTCCACAGACCACCCACATCATCGGCCAGTTCAAATCCTTGAAATGAAACTCCCTGCTCGACAAGTGTCTTTGCCATTGCAAGGCCCATTGGCCCCGCGCCGATCAAAGCAAAACACTCTTCGGGGCGGGCCTTTGCCTCAACCAGCTGGCCCGCTCTCACCTGCGCCTGTTCCATTCGCGTCTCCTCCTGCGACAGTTTTTATCTTGAACGAACGTTATAAATAAGGCAAACTGGTTTTTGAGATGCCACAACATGCTGTAAAAGAAAGAAAAAGAGCTCCGTCGCAGCGATCCGTCGCCGCGAGAGAACGAATCTTCGACGCTGCAGAACAGGTTTTTGCCGAGAGGGGATTCGAGGGCGCTTCAATTCGAGATATCGCTGAACGCGCAGGGGTTCAGAAAGCCAACGTGAATTTTCACGGGGGTCCTAAAGAAGAGCTGTTCGAGCGCATAGTGGCGCGTCGAGCTTCCGAACTCTCTGAAGAGCGTCTCTCTAGAATTGAGTTGTTGGACGCACAGACGGACTGGAGTGTCTGTGATTTGTTGTCAGCCTTCATGCTGCCGCTCGTTTCGCGAGCCTTCAGCGGAGATCCTCAGTGGCTTGCTTATGCACGAATAGTGGCGATTGTCTCAGCTGATACACGGTGGCGAGATTTGGCCAAAACCCACTTTGATCCGGTGGCCATCCGGGTTGTAGAAAAGCTGTGCTCAAAACACCCTGAGGCTAGTCCAGAACGAGTCGCGGGTGCGTTGGTGTTTGCCGTGTCTTCAATGCTCGCCCTGTGTACGTCGCAGTGGCGAATTTTGGCCCTAAGCGGAAACATTGGCGAGGCGGATCGCGAGAGCATGACCTTGAACCTTTTGAGTTTCTGTGAGGCAGGCTTAATCGGCAGTTTGCAGAAAGCGGAGTGATTGACAGCAGCGCCTCGGTCTTGCCAGAAAATCTAGCTAAGGCCTTATAACCATTGGATAACAAATCGCGCGAGTTGATTGCCGAGGAGATACCCTTGGATCAGTCTTGTCATAAGAACTTGGTTTGAGGCGGGTAGGGGGCTTTCTAAGCTTCTATCCATGAAAAGATGATCGCCGCTCAAAGTGCTGTAAACCTATTCTCGGATCACTCGTCTGACAGCGCCGCCACCCATACCGGTCTGACTTAAGTTGTGTCCTCTGCCGGTCATTAAAGCGGAACTAAGAACACTTGAGCCCGGGTCCCACAATCCGGGTTAAACACTTGGTCCGAAGATGGACCACCCTGTGGCGCGGACCAGTTCTTGAAATGCGATTGTTGCCAAATGGGAATTGCCTTTTTGATCGAGCCCGGGGCTCCAGGCGACAACAGACGCGATACCAGGTACAATGCACAGGATTCCGCCGCCGACCCCGCTTTTCGCTGGAAGGCCAACACGGAAGGCAAATTCGCCCGAGGCATCGTAGGATCCACACATCATCATGAGCGCAGTAACTCTTCTTGCGCGTTGCGCTGACAATACTTTGGCGCCGGTGGCCGGGTTTTGCCCGGCTGCGGCAAGAAATCGACCTGCTAGTGCCAGCTGTTCGCAAGACATGGCGATGCTACACTGGCGAAAGTAGAGCAACAGAACCTCCTCTACCGGAGCCTTAAGGTTACCCTCCGCCTCCATAAAATGGGCAAGTGCACGATTTCTTGATCCGGTTCGGATCTCTGAGTCTGCAACCGACACATCAACCTCAACCGAGTTGTCCTCCGAAAGCCCTCGGCACAACGTCAAAAGGTCGTTGATTGCGTCATCAGCAGAACGGTTTTCGAGCAGAACGTCGGCCACTACGATCGCACCGGGGTTGATAAACGGGTTCCTTGGGATTCCACGCTCGTGTTCAAGCTGAACGATCGAATTGAACGGATCGCCGGAAGGTTCTCGGCCAACTCTTTGCCACAAGGTGGCGCCAACCTGTTGCAGCGCCAAAGTAAGCGAGAACACTTTTGAGATACTCTGGATTGAAAACAGCGTGTTCGCGTCTCCAGCAGATACGAGCGGACCGTTGATGGGTGCAATGGCAATACCGAATTGGTTCAGATCAACTGTGGCGAGTTCTGGAATATACTGCGCCACTTTCCCCCTATCGGACATGCCGGCAATGCGATCTGCGATATCGTCCAAGACTTCCTGAAGACTTTCGCTTTCAGTGGTTTTGAGTGTCGGCATGGATCTCCTCCGTCCAGACAGTGTGATCTACGCCCTTGCTAAGCTCGGGAAATTTGCTTGCGTCAAAGCGAGGTTCAAGATTCTGTCGGCGTTGCGAGAAATAATCCACCGTTAGTTTGTAGACGGTTCCAGACAGCAGCACTATCGCCACCAAATTGATGGTCGCCATTATTCCCATGGCCGCATCCGCGAAATTGAACACGGTGGCAACAGCTTGCACAGCGCCCCAGACAACCATTGCAAGGCAGGCCAAACGCAAGATGTAGATCGGCAGCTTGCCTTCCAATTTTAGGAACGTCATTGCGTTTTCGGCATATGAGTAGTTGCCAAGTATGGACGTGAAGCCAAAGAAGACGATAGCGATCGCGATAAAGTGGCGACCGATTTCGCCAAGATGGACCGCCGCCGCGTCTTGGGTCAGTCGCATACCGGTAGGTCCGTCAATTTCGACTGCGCCCGACAGAAGAATAAGCAGTGCAGTGGCCGTTGCGACCAAAATCGTATCCACAAAACACCCAAATGCCTGAACGAAACCTTGGCTGGAAGGGTGGTGGGGATCAGGTGTTGCAACCGCCGCAATATTTGGTGCTGAACCCATGCCCGCTTCGTTTGAGAAAAGTCCCCGTTTGATGCCGTTAAGCGCTGCCGCCATGACGCCTCCTGTCACGCCTCCGGCAGCTTCCTGAAGGCCAAATGCCCCGGCAACAATCGACCACAACATAGCGGGTACTTCGGAAATGTTCAGGACTACGACAATACAGGCAAGCAAGAGGTAGAGACCCGCCATGAGCGGTACAACGATCTCTGCAAACTTTGCGATGGTTCTTATGCCGCCGAATATGACTACCGCTGCGGCCGCGGCCAGCGCTATGCCAACCACCAATTTGTTTAAGCCGAACGCGCCCTCGAAAGCTTCAGCAATCGAGTTGGATTGGACGGCGACAAAAACCAAACCAAAGCTGACAATCAGGCAGATCGAGAAAATAACCCCCGCCCAAGGAGCATTCAAGGCGTTGGCCATGTAGAACGCGGGACCTCCTCTGAACCTTCCGTTTGAGGATGTGACTTTGTAGAGTTGTGCCAAAGTGCTTTCGGAATAGGCGGTGGCCATTCCAACCAATGCCACGATCCACATCCAAAAGATTGCGCCTGGACCTCCCAAGGTCAGAGCTACCGCTACGCCAGCAAGGTTTCCAGTGCCGACGCGCGAAGCCAGACTTACTGTCAGCGCTTGAAAAGGAGTAATACCTCTTTTGTCCGTGCTCTTCGCAGACGTCAGGACGCGCAACATTTCCCCAAAATGGAGAAACTGAAGCGCACCAAGACGAATTGTAAAAAAGATACCCGTCCCAAGAAGTCCGTAGATCAATACGTAATTCCAAAGAACCGTGTTTATGCCGTTAACCAATATTTCCAAAGCGCGCCTCTTGAGATTTCAAGCACTTCCAGGAAGCAAAAAAAGTCTGCCTGTTTTTTTATCATGCACGAAGATGCGATGTTTGTCAGGAATATGCTGCGAAGAGTCTCTAAAGGCTTGGCGCTCGCGTTATTGATGTTGTGCCACAAACACATGATGACATTCGAGTTGGATGGTGCGCATGGCAGAGTTTGTACCGTCGTGATTTGAATTGAATTGGTTGAAAGGTCCTGAGTGACAAGAAAATATCCTCTTCGCATCGCCGCACGGGAGCGGACATCTGCGCAGCCGCAGCGAACTGTCGCTTTGTCCGCATCTCGGAAGTCACCATGCTTGGAATTGAAGGTCTGGTTTGGGCTGGATGCGGGCCTATGCATTGATAGTGCGGATGGACGCAAAGTCCGCAAAGAGGTCATTCTCTGAATTCTGCTGAACAGCAGCATTGAGCCCAAAGCAGACACGCTCCTAACAAAGTGATATGGTCATAGAACCAGAGGCGCTCATACATTCAGGAACCGTACTTTACGGAGGTAGGACGAATGATAATGCGCATCTTTCAGGTCGTGACTCGGCCAGGCAAAGAGGAAGAGTTCTGCAAGTTCTTCCATGAAACAGCTATACCCTTGATGAGAGGTACTAAGGGCATCGTTCAAGTGTTTCCTGGTACCGCACGTGCTGACACACCACGAGAATTCAGTTTTGTCATGGTGTGGGAAAACCTAGAATCACTAAAGGCTTTTGTCGGCGAAAACTACCAGAGCCCGCATATCGATCCGGCTGAGGCCGAATTGGTCGAGTCGCGTTCTATCAAGCATTATGAGCTGGTCCAATAAGGGCCATGGCTAGAACGCTAGGAAACAACTCGGGGGAAATAGTGATCAAAGGGAAATGCGGCTGCGGAGCCGTAACGTATCAGATGACATCACAACCCATGTTCGTGCATTGCTGCCACTGTAGCGAATGTCAGCGACAAACCGGAGCAGCCTACGTCTTGAACGCCATCATTGAGGCTGATCGCGTGACGTGCAAAGGGCCAATCACCGAAAATGAGCTTTCCACTCCAAGCGGGAAAGGTCAGATTATTACGCGCTGTAGGGATTGCGGCGTCGCCGTTTTTAGCAGCTACATGATCCGCCTTGGAAAGCTAAGGTACGTGCGCGTTGGAACACTGGACAACCCGGATCAATGTCCTCCGGATGCACAGATTTTCACGAGCAGCAAACAGGCCTGGGTGCCACTCAGCGAGGAAATTCCTATCTTCGAGGAATTCTACAAATTCGATGAGGTGTGGCCGCAGAATTCGTTGGAACGTTTGGAGACTGCTCTATCCTGAGGTATCAGTCGTTGAAGCTGAATGGCGGCGTTGTCCGCACAGCGGTCATTGATGCACTACGCCACCAACGACTGCTTCGAGCTCAAAGCGGACACAATGGTATCAGTTTCCAAGAAAAATTGAGGTGCCGTAAATCAGCGTTACACTTACTCGTGCGAGCCGGCCAAACGCAGAGACGCGCAGTCTTTCTCCAATCGTTCTATATCAGAGAAAAGCTGAGTTTTCGCCCAATCCGATATGGAAAATTGAGGACGGTTTTTCATCACATTCCGTGCTTCATCGCGAGCGGCCTCAAGGTTCTCCGACTCTACATGGACGAGTACGAGGTCGAGGTGACCAAAGCCTTCTACCCTTTGACCATATCCGGTGACAGCTTCCTTGGCTTCCTCGTATTGACCGTCAAGTCAAAGAACTAACCCAGAACGCCTGCATACCAACCTGGATAGTGAGGGTTCAAGGTAGTGGCTTGCCGCGCCACGCGGATAGCTTCTTTTGCCTGTCCATTGAATGCAAATGTAATCGACAAACTTGCAGCCAAATCAGCATGGTTTGGATTTAGCTCCAGTGCTTCATTGAACTTCTCTATAGCCGACACAAGCTTGCCATCTATTGCATCCGCGAAACCTGCAATTGCGTAAGCCTCTGGGTTATATCTGTCTATTTCCAGAGCACGCCGAACGCATTCACGTGCCTCTGCCAGCTCAGCACTTCGGTCTGTTACAAAGCCGTGCCTTGCTTCGAAAGTACAAATGAACCCCAAATTACAATGTGGCGCAGAGCAGTTAGGATCAAGAGAAATTGCCTTTTGCGCAAACCGGTGAGCGTCGGCCTGTGCTTCCTTTGTTATTCTGCGCGAAGCCTCCACGGCTTGCAATTGAGCAGTTCAGGCATCCAGATTTTTAGCCCCCGAACCTCTGAAACGGGCCATCTCACCCACCAAGAGCTCGACTTGAAGCTCGGTTGCTATCCTGAGGGCAATTTCATCTTGAACTTCGAATACGTCTTCTATGAGGCGATCATACCGGTCTGCCCAAATGTGCATTCCGGACTTCGCATCGATTTGCTGAGCAGTAATCCGCACACGATTACCGTTTTGGCGAACACTTCCCTCGAGAACAAGATCGACGCCCTGTTCCAGTCCGACCTATTTCACGTCCACCGAGCGCCCTTTGTAGACGAAAGCAGAATTGCGCGCGACGACCAGTAAGTTCGGCAGTTTTGACAGAGTGGTGATGACCTCTTCGGTAATGCCATCGGCAAAAAATTCCTGATCGGGGTCAGAAAAAGACGGTCAAAGGGTAGGACACCGATCAGCAATGACTTCGAGTGAATAGCCGGCGTCAAGCGCGGTGGAGCGAAGCCAGGTGGCGACCATTGGAATACTTCGACTGGCGACGACGCGTTCTTAAACTGCCGTGCTCCAGCGCGGTGAAATTGCTCAGCGAGCCTCTCGCCAAGGCTGCGATAGACTACGTTGGAAATTAACACAGCCTCTTCGTTGGAAGCTTCTTGTAACCGAGCGGCAATATTGATGCCATCTCCGAAAATATCTTCTTCGTCGAATACGACATCTCCCAAATGAACACCTACTCGCAGCTTAAGTGAAGACTGAGCTGACACTTGGCTTTGTAGATCGAGGGCGCATCGCACAGCTTTCGAGACCGAGTTAAACTCGACTATCCATCCATCGCCCATCCTCTTTACGATATTGCCGCGATGATCACTAACCAATGGATCGAATAACTCTCGACGCAGGACACGGAGTTCGCTGAGAGTTTTGTTCTCATCCGCCCTTATCTGGCCCGAGTAGTTTACTACGTTGTCCGAAAGTACTGCGGAAAGTCTACGGTCTCCGCCACGTCGGGGGTGATTTTAGTGTCCAGCAAGTTCCTCTGCGCCTCGACGCGCTGGCGCGCGTCCTTGAGGCCGAAAGAGGTATAGGAGCCCAAGGTCATCTCACGCTGCTTACCATCGACCCTGTAGCGCCAGACCCATGTCTTGCCGCCTTTCGGGTGAACGATCAGCGTCAGGCCACCGCCATCTGCCAGCTTGATCTTTTTGTCGCCGGATTTCGCGGCCTTGGTTTGTTTGTCAGTCAGTTTGGTCATCTTGCATACTTTCTCACTGGCGAACCCCACACAGACCCCCACAATGGGACCTCTGGCAGAGCCCGAGTTTCCTTGGGGGTGAGAATGACTGGCACGTCAAAGGCCTTGTTTACAAAGCCGTGTGACTGCGAGTGAATTCGAACTGAGGAGAAAAATGGTGGAGCCTAGGGGAGTCGAACCCCTGACCTCTTGCATGCCATGCAAGCGCTCTCCCAACTGAGCTAAGGCCCCTTCCAGATACTACCGAAGCAGTGGGCGGACGTTTATGAGACAGCGCGCACGAGTGCAAGAGCAAATTTTGAAATCTGCGAAAAACTATGCGCCGTCTCGCGCAACGAAAAAGGGCGGCCAGTGGCCGCCCCGTTTCGGATCAGTTTTCGTCTTCCGACGACATGTCCTTGATGTCGTCAAGCGAAACATCATCATTGCTGTCGTCGTCATCATCCAGCAGATCGTCATCCAGATCGACGTCGACATTGTCGTCATCATCCAGAACCAGATCATCCTCGGATGCGTTTTCGCGCGCTTTCTTGGTTGCCGCATCTTCGGCATCGGCGGCGATCATCCGGCTCTTGCCAGTTTCAAGTTCCACGATCTCGCCCGTGTAGGGGCTGACGATCGGGTCTTTGTTCAGGTCATAAAACCGCTTACCGGTGGTCGGACAAACGCGCTTTACGCCCCATTCTTCCTTGGGCATGTCAAATCCCCTTGATATCAGGTGAGTCGTCTAAAAGATTCAGTTCACCTGCCACAGGCGGCGGGTGCTGTCAAAGCCTTTGCGCGGAAGAGGACGGGATATGGGGGAACACGCTTTGCCGGGCAGGCCGCCAGTGCCGCTGACGCTGCGCAAATCCACGCGGGCGCGGCGGATCAGTCTGCGGATTTCCCAATTGGACGGGCGGGTTACCCTGACTTATCCAAACGGCGTGCCCGAGGTCGAGGCGTTGAACTTCGCGCGCAGCAAGGAAGATTGGATCCGTCAGAATCTGGCGGATCAGCCCGAGCGGGAGGACGTGCGAGTCGGCGGCCTGATCCCAGTCGAAGGCATTGAGCGCCGAATCGTCCCGGCAACTGGTCGGCGTGTTCAGCTGGGCGCGGACACAGTGGCTGTCCCGGCAGGGGCTGAGGGGCGTCGATTGGCTCGTTTTCTCAAGGAACTTGCTCGGGATCGTCTGAGCGAGGCCTGTGATGACTACGCCGCCATTCTGGGCCGGTTCTACACGACCCTGTCTTTGCGGGACACGCGGTCGCGCTGGGGGTCGTGCAGTTCCCACGGCGGGTTGATGTTCTCGTGGCGCTTGATTCTGGCTCCGCCCGAAGTTCTGCACTATGTCGCTGCGCATGAGGTGGCGCATCTGGCGGAGATGAACCACTCGCCGGCTTTCTGGGCGCAGGTGGAGCGTATTTTTGGCCCGTACGAAACCCCGCGTCGCTGGCTCAGGGACAACGGAGCCGTGTTGCATCGCTTCCGATTTGACGGGCCAGCGAGTTGACGTCACCGAATTTTGTGATCACATGAGGCCATGATAACGACACGGCCCACAGACTCGAGCATCGCAACGCATGATCGGGTCTATCGCACCCTGAGATCGCGCATTCTGCACGGAGAGATTGCGCCGGGCGAGGCTTTGACCCTCAGGGGCATTGGCAAGGAATTCGGTGTCTCGATGACGCCTGCGCGCGAAGCGGTGCGCCGACTGGCGGCTGAGGGGGCTTTATTTTTGTCGTCATCGGGGCGCGTCTCGACGCCTGAACTGACAAATGACCGAATTGAAGAGCTGGCAGCCCTAAGGGCGCTGCTGGAGGTTGAACTCGCCAGCCGCGCTTTGCCTCGCGCGCATATGGCGCTGATCGACCGGTTGCAGAGTATAAATATGAATGTCGCCGAGATGGTGACCAAGCGTGATGCGGTGGGCTATATCCGGACAAACCTGGAATTTCATCGAACGCTTTACCTGCGTGCGCAGGCGCCTGCGATGCTGGCCATGGCGGAAACTGTTTGGCTGCAGCTTGGCCCGACCATGCGCGCGCTTTATGGTCGTTTGCGGCGAACAGAACCGCCCCACTACCATAAGCTGATCATTGCTGCGCTGAAGGCGGGGGACGAGCCTGGCCTGCGCCTTGCGGTCCGGTCGGATGTGACGCAGGGCTTGCGGTTGCTGGTCAGTTAGATCACTTTGCGTTGACTTGAATCGAAATACGCTGCCTCTCCCTACGGTCGAACGCGCATCTCGATGGTCTTGCCTCAGGTGAAACGCAAAACGCTTTAGGCGGCCAATTGCCGAACTGCCTTTTTGGCGGTCGCTCTGAACGGTCGTTCTGGTTTGCTGGCGCGGACTGCGCTACGCTAAGGCAAATCACAAACCAGAGCAGATTTCAGTCATGATCAATAGACGCAGTTTTTCACTCGGCCTCGGTGCGGCGTTTTTAGCGGCTTGCAGTGATGCGACCGCACCGGCACGCGCGCCTGCATCCCGAATGCAGCCTGTTTCCAATGCGGGCTATGATGCCTGGGTGGCGGGTTTCAAATCACGCGCTTCTTCGCAAGGTATCTCACAATCCACTTTGAACCGCGCGTTTCAGGGGGCAGGGTATCTGCCCGGCGTGATCGAACGGGACCGCAATCAGGTCGAGTTCAAACGCTCGCTTGAGGACTATCTGGCCATCGCCGCCTCGGATGAGCGGATCAGTACCGGCAAACAGATGCTGCAACGCCACAACGGTGTTCTGTCGCAGATTGAGGCGCAATACGGCGTCGACAAAGAGGTCGTCGTGGCCGTCTGGGGGTTGGAAAGCCGCTACGGCGCGCGGCGCGGTGATGTGCCGGTGATCTCGGCAACCTCGACGCTGGCCTATGACGGGCGGCGTGGCGCGTTTTTCGAAAAGCAATTGATCGCGGCCTTACAGATTATTCAGGCGGGCGACACATCGGCGGACAACATGACCGGCAGTTGGGCTGGCGCGATGGGGCATACGCAGTTCATTCCGACCTCGTATCTGGCTTATGCGGTCGATTTCACCGGCGATGGGCGGCGCGATATCTGGTCCGAGGATCCGTCGGACTCTCTGGCCTCAACCGCCGCCTATCTGTCGCGGGCTGGATGGGTGCGTGGTCAACCCTGGGGCGGAGAGGTCGGCACCGTTTCCGGCACGCCCGTCGCGGTCTTGCAGCCGCAGGTTCCCGGCCCAAAGATCGCCGTGTTCCGCAATTTCAACGTGATCAAACGCTATAACAACTCGGACAGCTACGCGATCGGCGTGGGCCATCTTTCCGACAGGATCGCCGGCGGCGCGCCGTTCAAGGCATCGTTCGGACCGGATGAAACAGGGCTCACACTGGAAGATCGCAAAGAGTTGCAACGCCGCCTGACTTCGGCCGGGTTCGATACAGAAGGCGCGGACGGCGTGATCGGCAAGAAATCCGAAGCCGCGATCAGCGGCTATCAGCGCGCAAACGGTCTGCCGGTCACCGGCAAGCCTTCGGTTGAGCTGTTGCGCCGGTTGGGCGGCTGACGGTTTACGCCGCCAGCCCTTTTGAACCGATATCCAGGAACTTCTGACGGCGGTCCTTGATCAGGGCCGCCGCGTCCTTGCCGTCCAGCTCTTTCAGCATGGCGGCGATCGCGGCGCGGACCGACTCAATTGCAGCCGGACGATCCCGATGGGCGCCGCCTTTGGGCTCGGTAATGATGCGGTCGCAGACGCCCAGCTTGTACAGGTCCTGCGCGGTCAGGCGAAGCGCCTCGGCGGCCTCGCGCATCTTCTCGGCATCTTTCCACAGGATCGAGGCGCAGCCTTCGGGTGAAATCACCGAATAGACCGAATGCTCCAGCATCGCGACGCGGTTAGCGGTGGCAAAGGCCACAGCCCCGCCAGAGCCACCTTCGCCGATGATGACCGAAACCAGAGGTACTCCGATTTTCAGGCACATCTCGGTCGACCGGGCAATCGCTTCGGACTGACCGCGCTCCTCTGCACCCTTGCCGGGGTAGGCCCCTGCGGTGTCGATCAGGGTCACGACCGGCAGACCAAACCGCCCAGCCATCTCCATCAGGCGGACGGCTTTGCGATAGCCTTCAGGGCGGGCCATGCCGAAGTTCCGTTCGATCCGCGATTTGGTATCAGAGCCTTTCTCATGCCCGATCACCATCACCGGCTGGTCGTTGAACCGGGCCAACCCGCCGATCACCGCCAGATCGTCGGCAAAGTTGCGATCCCCGGCGAGTGGAGTGAACTCGGTGAAAAGCTCTTTGACATAGTCCTGACAATGGGGCCGTTCGGGATGGCGGGCGACCTGACATTTCCGCCAAGGGGTCAGATCAGCATACAGCTCATCCAGCAGCTTGGCGGCCTTGGCGTCCAGAGCTGAGGCTTCTTCGGCCACATCCATCTCTTCATTTGCGCGGGCCAGGGCGCGCAGCTCTTCTGCTTTGCCTTCGATCTCGGCCAGCGGTTTTTCGAAATCCAGATACTGGGTCATGAAGCCTCTCAACGCGGAAGTTCCCTGCTATATGACGCGTGGTCGCTTGGGATGCAACTCAGCAAGATTTGTGAGAGCCGATTATGCGACCACGATTGGGCAGAGAGAAGGAAGGGATGCCAAATGGCAACCAGTTACGAGGACCGCATCCTGCGGGTGCTGACCTATATCCATGATCACCCTGATGGGGATCTGTCACTGGATGCGCTGGCTGATGTCGCCGCGATGTCGCGGTTCCACTGGCATCGCGTATTCCGCGCGTTGACAGGCGAGACCTGCGCCCAGGCGGTGCGTCGGATACGGCTTCACCGTGCTGCGGTCCAGCTGGTCCGGTCAGACAGCTCGGTTTCGCAGGTTGCGCATTCCGTTGGCTACCCCAACCCGAACTCTTTCATCCGGGCCTTTACCGAGGCCTATGGCAGCAGCCCTGCCGCTTTTCGCAAAGCCGGTCAGTTTCTGCCAGCCCATCCAAACTTCAAAACCGGAGGATATCCGATGCATCCCGTGACCACCCGAACCGAACCCGCCCGCCGTGTGATCGCCCTTCCGCACAAAGGCGCGTATTCTGAAATAGGCAAAAGTTTTGAAGCGTTCGGCGCACTGTGCGAATCTCGTCAGCTTTGGCCGCAGGTTGGCCCTGTGGTTGGTATTTACTTTGACAGCCCAGATGAGGTGCCAGAGGATCAGTTGCGCAGCTATGCGGGGGCCGAATTCCGTGGGGACGGCACCCCCGATGGGATGGAGGACGTGCAGATCGCCGGGGTAAAGACCGCGGTTTTAACCTACAAGGGGCCTTATTCAGGCTTGGAGGCCGCCTACCACAGTCTTTTCGGGAATTGGCTACCAGAGTCAGGGGAAGAGCCAGCAGATCAACCCTGCTACGAGATCTACCTCAACGACCCGCGCGACACTGCGCCCGAAGATCTGTTGACCGAGATCTGCCTGCCGCTGAAGTGATCAGCTCGGCCACAATACCGGATAGAGTGAGGCCACAAGCAGGGCTGCCATTGTCCAGTTGAACACCACCAACCGGCGCGGATTCGTCAGGAGCCGCGCCATTTGTTGCCCCAGAACCGTCCAGGTGCTGACCGAGGGCAAGTTGACCGCTCCGAACACAAGCGCGACGATGATGATGACGTTGAGAGTCTGCCCTGGCGCATAAGCCGTTGTCGCGGTCAGCGCCATCGCCCAGGCCTTTGGGTTGACCCATTGAAAGGCGGCGGCCTGTAGAAAGCTCATCGGCGTGCCTACGTCAGCGCCTTTCTCAGCCGGTGCGGCATGCGCGATCTTCCACGCCAGATACAACAGATACGCGACCGAGGCTGCCTTCAGCACCGTGTAGCTGACCGGGTATTGGTTGAACACCTGAACCAAACCTGCACCAACCAGCAGCACCATGAAGGTGAAGCCAAGCCCGATACCCAACATATGCGGAATCGTACGCCGAAAGCCGAAATTGGCGCCAGATGCCATCAGCATCAGGTTGTTCGGTCCCGGCGTAATGGACGAGACGAAGGCAAAGGCGATCAGGGCCAGAAGGATGTCGTAGGTCATGCGGGGGATATTTACCCCATATGGCGCAAATGAAATTGCGTTATTGTGCGTGAGTGATCTAGTTTAACAATTAATGACGAAAATGGATCGAATAAACCGCGAAATATTGCGTGAACTCTCAACGGATGGGCGCATCAGCAATCTTGAGCTTGCGGATCGTGTCGGGCTATCCCCGTCGGCCTGTTTGCGTCGCGTGCAAGAGTTGGAGAAGGCCGGAGTCATCACCGGTTACCGCGCTATTCTGGACCCGACCGCGCTTGGCAAGGGGTTTGTCGCCTATATCGGCGTTGGCCTGGGAGAGCATACAAAAGCCGCTCAGGAAGGGTTTGAACGGGCCTTGCAGCGCGCGCCCGAAGTGGTTGAATGCCACAATATCACCGGCACGATCGAATACCTTTTGCGCGTGGAATGCGCGGACCTTCCGTCGTACAAGGTTTTTCACACCGATGTGCTGGGAACCCTGCCCCATGTCACGTCGATCACGTCATATGTGGTCATGGGTTCGCCGAAGGATTTGCGGAGTTGATCGAAGGTTTACTTCTTATTGGACGGGAATTTGACTCTATTTCCGCAAAATGCTTCGGTGCGGCCTGACAGATATCATTTGGGGGAGGCGACATGTTTTCGCGACTAGCAATAATCTCAACCCTTGCGGTCCTCTCAGGCACGGCAAGCTTTGCGGCGGAAACTGCAGAGCTTGCTCCGGTCCAGACCGATGTGAAGCCGGGCTTGAACGTGGTCTATGCTGAAGCGCCGAAAAAGATCAAAAGCCTTGAGCAGGCACGGGAATTGATCGACACGATCGGTGTTGCCGCGGACCCGGTGCCCGCATTTGATTTTCGCGATACCGAAGACGGTGACCCGGTCATGACAGCATCGCAGCCTCACAATGTGGCGGCGGAAATCACCGGGCTGATCAGGATTGATGAACCCGGTACCTACCAGTTTGAGGTTTATTCAAACGATGGAGCGGAAACAAAGCTGGGTGGGCAAACAATTGGATACTTCGACGGGGTGCAGGGCTGCGAAGGCAACGGTGTAAACGAAGTCGAAATTCCCGAAGCGGGTTGGTACGAGCTTACCACTTTGTATTTCCAGAAGGGCGGAAGCTCTTGCCTGATGATGAAATGGGGCAAGGACGGTCAGGACCTCGAATGGGTCCCGAACGATATCTTCGGACATAACTGAACCAGAACAAGGCACCGTTTTGGTGCCTTGATCCGATTTGGCTTAGCCGTTCGCTGCGATCAGTTCGGATTGCGCTACAATAACCTCGGCCTGTTTGATCGACGCAATGTCTACCAGGCGGCCTTTGTAGACTGTTGCACCTTCGCCGTTGGCCTTGGCCTGTTCCATTGCAGCCAAGATTTCGCGGGCCTCGGATACGGCCTCGTCCGACGGGGTGAAGACCTGATTGGCCAGCGCGATCTGCTTGGGGTGGATCGCCCATTTGCCGACCATACCCAAAGTGGCCGAACGTTTGGCCTGTGCGATATAACCCTCATCGTCGCTGAAATCACCAAAGGGTCCATCGACCGGCAGAACGCCATGGGTGCGGCACGCGGCGACGATGGCCGCTTGCGCCCAATGCCACGGGTCTGACCAATGCTTCTCGCCTTCGCGCAGCATGTAGTAGTTCTCTTGCGTACCTCCGATTCCGGTGGTTTGCATGCCCATGGAAGCGGCGAAATCCGCAGCACCCAAGCTCATCGCCTGCATCCGGGGCGATGAGGCTGCAATTTCCTCGACATGGGCAATACCCGCAGCGGATTCGATGATAACTTCGAACGAGATCGGCTTGCTCCGACCCTTGGCGCGCTCAATTGCGGTGACCAGAGCGTCGACGGCGTAGACATCCGCCGCGCAGCCGACCTTGGGGATCATGATCTGGTCAAGGCGGTCTCCGGCCTGTTCCAGTAGGTCCACCACATCGCGGTACCAATAGGGCGTATCCAGCCCGTTGATCCGAACGGACATGTATTTGTTGCCCCAATTGACGGAGTTCAGCGCTTCGATGACATTGGCGCGGGCGACGTCCTTGTCAGAGGGTGCAACCGAATCCTCAAGATCCAGGTTGATCACATCCGCAGCAGAGGCCGCCATCTTCGGGAACAGCTTGGTGTTCGAGCCGGGGCCGAACAACTGGCAACGGTTTGGCCGCGCCGGAGCGGCGGGTTGGATGCGGAAACTCATCGGGACCTCGCAAGAGTAATGAAGTTACGTTTTGGTTCTCGTTCGGGATATTAAATTGCGCAATGCGGCGCAAGGGTCATTGTGCAGATGCGGCAATGCGAGCGCAGCATTTGTTGCGCAAGGTGCAGTTTGCGAGTGCTTGAAGATTGTTCAGTTTTAAAACTTCGAAGAATTTTGCGATTAGATGCAAAAATGCGCGAAAAAATCTTGGCGAGGGTGTCTACGTGGCGAAAATTCGCGAAACGCTCGTTCTCGTGGTTCTCTAGCTTTGCGCGGAATCAAAGGAGTGCGACGCAATGATCGAGACACCGTATCTGTTGTTTTTGGGCGATGCGCCCGACCAGTTGGCCGCCAAAGTTGCCATCGGCATCCGTGACTGGCGTCCGGAAAACGCTGTGGGCCAGTACCGCATGGAGGGCTGCAAGGCCGATCTGGGTATGACGGACATGACTTTGGCCGAGGCGAAAGAGGCCGGCGCGAAGACGTTGGTGATCGGTGTTGCCAACCGTGGCGGCGTGATCAGCGAGGCCTGGAAAACCGTTCTGATCGAGGCGTTGGAAATGGGCTATGACATCGCGTCGGGTCTGCACAACCTGTTGCGGGACGAAGGCGATCTGGTTGCGGCTGCTCAAACCCACGGCTGCACCCTGCACGATGTGCGTGTGCCGACCGTTGGCTACCCCATCGCAAACGGCAAGAAACGTAGCGGCAAGCGTTGCCTGGCTGTCGGCACCGATTGCTCGGCGGGCAAGATGTATACGGCGATGTCGATGGATGCCGAGATGCGCAAGCGCGGCATGAAATCCACCTTCCGCGCCACAGGCCAGACCGGTATTCTGATCACCGGCCAAGGTGTTCCGCTCGATGCGGTTGTTGCGGACTTCATGGCGGGTGCTGTCGAATACCTGACGCCCGACAATGATGACGATCACTGGGATCACATTGAGGGGCAGGGCTCGTTGTATCACGTGTCCTATTCGGGCGTCACGATGGCTCTGGTCCATGGCGGTCAGCCCGACGTGCTGATCCTGTGCCATGAACCCACCCGGACCCATATGCGCGGCCTGCCCGAGTATTCGCTGCCAACGCTGCAGCAGTTGCGCGACACCGCCCTGCCTCTGGCACGGGTTGGCAATCCTGCCTGCCAGGTTGCCGGCATCTCGGTCAACACTCAGCACCTGAGCGAAGACGAGGCCAAGGCCTATCTGGCCAAGGTCGAGGAAGAGATGGGCCTGCCCACCACTGACCCATACCGCTTTGGTGCCGGAAAACTGGTGGATGCTCTGTCCGCTCTGTGATCAAAGAAACCCGCCGGAGGATCGCCTCCGGCGGGCGTATTTTTGAAAAGATGAAGGAGCAGGCGCGTGCAGGTTGAGGTCTCTCGTGATGTGTTTCGGCTGGCGCAGGTGTTTACCATCTCGCGCGGGTCGCGGACCGAAGCAAAAGTTCTGACGGTTCGAGTCTCGGACGGAACTCATCAGGGCTGGGGCGAATGCGTGCCTTATGCGCGCTATGACGAAACGCTCGAGTCGGTCGAAGCTGAAATCGCGGCGCTGCCTGCCGAGTTCACGCGGCAATCGCTGATGGACCTGCTGCCCGCCGGGGCCGCGCGGAACGCCGTGGACTGCGCTCTTTGGGATTTGGAGTGCAAACGTGCGGGCAAGCGCGCTTGGGACTTGGCCGGTCTGCCGCTTCCGGGGCCTGAAATAACCGCCTATACCCTGTCTTTGGCGACGCCCGAGGCGATGCAAAAGCAGGCGGCAGAAAACGCGCACCGCCCGCTTTTGAAGATCAAACTGGGCACCCCGGACGACATGCCCCGGTTGGAGGCCGTGCGTGCAGGCGCGCCGACATCCAAGATCATCGTTGATGCCAACGAAGGTTGGTCGGCTGAGGTCTATGCGGATTTGGCACCTCATCTGGTGCGGCTGGGCGTAGAACTGGTCGAACAACCGCTGCCCGCAGGCCAGGATGACGCGCTGATTGGCATGGAACGTCCGGTGCCTGTCTGCGCAGACGAATCCTGCCATGACCGGACCAGCCTGCCCAAATTGAAGGGCAAGTATGATGTGGTGAACATCAAGCTCGACAAGACCGGCGGTCTGACCGAGGCCTTGCTGCTGCGCGAGGCGGCGTTGGCGGAGGGCTACAAAGTCATGGTCGGCTGCATGGTCGGCAGCTCTCTGGCCATGGCCCCTGCGACATTGCTGGCGCAGGGTGCGATGGTGACAGACCTTGACGGCCCGCTTCTGTTGGCCGAAGACCGCACCAACCCGCTTATTTTTGACGACGCCGGAGTGCATCCGCCAAGTGCGGAACTTTGGGGCTGAGGAGAGTGACATGACCCGCACCGTTTACGTGAATGGCGAATACCTGCCCGAAACCGAGGCCAAGGTATCCATCTTTGACCGTGGTTTCCTGATGGCAGATGCCGTCTATGAGGTGACAAGTGTTCTGGATGGCAAGCTGATCGACTTTGAAGGCCACGCGGTGCGCCTGAAACGTTCTTTGGACGAGCTGCAGATGGCTGAGCCTTGCACCAAGGATGAACTGCTGGAGATCCACCGCAAGCTGGTTGAGTTGAACGAGATTGACGAAGGTCTGGTCTATCTGCAGGTCTCACGCGGCAGCGATGGGGACCGAGATTTTGTGTTCCCCTCCGCCGAAACCAAGCCGACGCTGGTTCTGTTCACGCAGAACAAGCCGGGTCTGGCGGATAGCCCTGCGGCGCAAAAGGGCGCCAAGATTGTCTCGATCGAGGATATCCGCTGGGGTCGTCGGGACATCAAGACCACGCAATTGCTCTATCCCTCGATGGGCAAGATGATGGCCAAGGCTGCTGGCTGCGATGATGCCTGGATGATTGAGGATGGCTATGTCACCGAAGGCACCAGCAACAACGCCTATTTCGTAAAGAACGGTAAGATCGTCACCCGCCCGCTGTCGAATGAAATCCTGCACGGTATCACCCGCAAGGCCGTTCTGCGCATGGCTGCCGAGGCGCAGATGGAGGTCGAGGAACGCCTGTTCACTATCGACGAAGCGAAAGAGGCTGATGAGGCTTTCACCACCTCGGCCAGCGCCTTTGTCATGCCAGTGGTTGAGATTGATGGCGTGGCGCTGGGCGATGGCACCCCCGGCCCAATCGCCAAACGCTTGCGCGAGATTTATCTTGACGAAAGCCGCAAAGCGGCCATTTAAGCGCCAGATCAGCCTAGTTTGAAATGCTATGGAAGTAGCCATTTTGGTTGGCCGCAAAATAGGCCAACCAAACCGACCAAAACCTTAGCGTCGCTTTAGTTGTTGTTCAGGTTTCCGACCCGATCCACGATTTTTGCACAGTCTTTTCGGCTCTGACGCGCGCATGACGCATTCAGACGTGCGATGACATTCGCAATTGCAGACGGGTAGAGGATCGACGTCTCGGCAACGATCGCCTCGAACAGCGCCTGATACTGTCGGTGATTGTTCACGCTGTAGTAGAAGGCGCGCGGAAGATAGGCCCTTAGTTCATCCTGAAGTTCCTTGTCGCCTTCGAATTGATCGGGCAGTTCACGGCCAGCCAGAGGAAAGTCCTGAGGCTCTTCCCCCGGCGTCACATCGAAATGCAGATAGGCGTTTTCGACATAGCGCGGCAGTAGCTTGCCGAAGCTTGGGTTCTCACGGCGGCACGTGACCGTCTGGGCCAGACCACCGAATTTGTAGAACTCTTCATTAACCCATTCGGAATCCCGATACGCGATGACCGTGAAGTCCAACGACACAGGGCCGCTTGCGGATTCCGTGCCGGTCCCGATTTCAGCGGCCAAAGTGCCGACATATTCTGTACCTGCAGCATTCAGCGCGACGTCGCCCAAGCCAAAGACTTCGATCGCCTTTAGTGACCAGTTTGGACTGTTGGCCGCCCACTCGGATGGCTTGGCTTCATACTCTGCCTTGGGGGCCTTTATGTCGGGCAGGACACTGCGCACAAGGCCGCAGCCCGTCGAAACTTCGGAGGCGTAGCCGTCGTGAATGATTAGGCGGGGGTGAACGCGATCCTTGACCTGAGTAGTGTAGCCGCGTGCCTCCAACTGATCGAACCCTTCCCGCGTGTGCACGATACGCAGTTCCGACTGTGGATTAAACAGCACGAGCTTGTCATCGTCGGCTTCTTCAATCTGGAATGAGAACCCGATCCCAACTTCAGCCTCTGAGGTGCAAGCCAGATCTCGGCATCCGGTGTAGGAATGGTGGGTCACCACATCTGTAGTGTCACGGTCGCTAAAGGCACCGTTTGAAAGCTCACCCTCCAGCACCACGACACGGATCCCGTTGTGCGTTGTGCCTGTTAGATACCCGGACCGTCCCGGCGTAGGTTCAAGATTGTAGACGATTGTCATGCCGGGCAAGAAGGTGGCGACCCTGTTGGCCTCTTTCTCTGCGCCAGAGTAGCTCTTTTTGCCTCTGGGTTCATTGTTGCCGATATTGGACAGCGCGAATGTCCCGCCCACGACCCAGCGCCCTCCCTCCGGGATGCCGTTTGAGGTTGTTTGGGCAAAACCCGTTGAGACCGAGCAGGTTAGAGTGAGAGCATAGACTGTATTTTTAATCATAAAAAATCTCATTTCTATCGGAAATTCTGCGCTATTTCGTCTAATGAGGCGCCAAAAGTGGACGCGAATACATCCAGAGCGGCCTGATCAATGTCCTCGGGTTGCGCCCGCATCGTGTTGGTCAGGGTTTCTAGGCTCAGAAGGTTATCGAAATCTTGGTCTGGATAATGAATCCTAAGCTCGAGATAGATCGAATTGAGTTCGGTCAGGAGGGCCGAAAACTCGCTCTGACAGGTATCAACGTCGACACTGCGCAGGCTTCGTGCGCAGTCGGTGGACATGTAAGCCTTTGTGAACCGCGTGGTCAGCATGGTCAGCTGATCATTTCGAAACGTATTCAGCGCATCGCGTTTCGATGCCACTTCGATCCGGTTGTCCACCATGGCGATCAGAAATTGAGCGAAGAACACGATCACAAGGCCTGAAAGCAAGGCTTTGAAGGTGATCTCGACCAGGCTTTGAACAAGCGACTCTTTCTTTCCGGTCCAGAACGACATGTCCGACCCCTTTGCCAAGACAGGTTTTTGTCACGCAGCCAGTTATGCTGGGATTGACGATTGGGACTCAGGTTCAGCAGAGCTGATATCTTGGGTTGCAGGCTGACGCCGGGGCCGTTGATACAGCCGTTAATGCAATTGCAGTTACTAAAACCACTGCAAAACACGTGCAAAAATTCCACGTCATTTCACGCTCCATAACACATTAAACAATATGACAAAGTTATCGGAAATCGCTCGATTCGTCAATTTTGGCAGGTTTTGAGCGGTGTGTGGCGCGCTGATCGCCTCGCCGCCAAACCTGGATATGTCCGCCTTGCATAGCGGCTAGACCGTAACTGGCGTTGTTGGCCGCGCGACCTCTTCCTATCTGCTCGCTGTATCCAAAAGGAACACAAAATTTGCCGGGGAATACGCCTCGGTCTGAAAGGAAAGAAAATGGCACATACTGCAACACTCACCCCCTCGACCTTCAATTTCGGCGCACGCGTTTCCGCACTTATTGAACGCATCAAAGTCGCGCGGGCTCGGGCTGCCGAATACCAGCGGACCTACTCCGAACTGCAGCGGCTCAGCAATCGCGAGCTGGACGATATCGGAGTCCGTCGCTGCGATATCGCTGATATTGCGCACAAGCACGCGTACTGCGCCTGAACTCCCCCACCACTCACACGCGAAGAGGCGTCCTTTTGGGCGTCTCTTTTGCGTTTGGCGAGCTGCACATCCACGCGCCACTTGCAACGAGGGCCACAAAGCTGTAGAGCGCCCCGGTGGCATTGCGTCCACGAGAATCAAAACCAAGAAACGCCGTGTTTGGCCCATCACGCTTCGGGGTCACATCCGGCTTAGGAGAAGCGATATGAAACTGAACGAATTGCGCGATAACCCAGGCGCCGCACCGAAACGGACCCGCGTTGGCCGTGGTCCAGGCTCCGGTAAAGGTAAAATGGGTGGCCGTGGTATCAAAGGTCAGAAATCCCGTTCGGGTGTGGCCATCAACGGCTACGAAGGCGGCCAGATGCCGCTGTACCAGCGTCTTCCCAAGCGTGGCTTCAACAAGCCGAACCGCAAGGAATTCGCCGTTATCAACCTGGGCCTGATCCAGAAATTCGTCGACGCCGGTAAGCTGGACGCCAAAGCTGCGATCACCGAGGACGCTCTGGTTGCTTCGGGTCTGGTTCGTCGCAAGCTGGATGGTATCCGCGTTCTGGCCAAAGGCGAGGTTAGCGCCAAACTGAACCTAGAAGTGACAGGTGCTTCGAAAGCTGCCGTTGAGGCAGTTGAAAAAGCGGGCGGCTCACTGACGGTCACAAAAGCTGCTGCGGCAGAGTAAGCGCTTGTGAGCGGGCGAAGACCCGCTTACATAGAGCACTAAGTTTTCCCAGACGCCGCCCGAGCCGGAAAACGGTTCTGGGCGGTGTTTTCATAAGAGAGACCGATTTATGGTATCAGCAGCAGAACAAATGGCAGCCAACACAAGCTGGTCTGCCCTTGGCAAAGCCACCGATCTGCGCAACCGCATCCTGTTCACACTAGGTTTGTTGATCGTTTATCGCCTTGGCACCTTCATTCCGGTGCCGGGGATCGACGGACAAGCGCTGCGTGAATTCATGGAGCAAGCGGGGCAAGGCATCGGCGGCATGGTTTCGATGTTCACCGGCGGGGCGCTGGGTCGAATGGGTATCTTTGCCCTCGGCATCATGCCCTATATCTCGGCCTCGATCATCGTGCAGCTGCTGACATCCATGGTTCCCGCGCTTGAGCAACTCAAGAAAGAGGGCGAGCAGGGGCGCAAGAAGATCAACCAATACACTCGTTTCGGTACTGTGGCGCTGGCTACCGTTCAGGCCTATGGTCTGGCCGTTTCGTTGGAATCAGGTGATCTGGCGACTGATCCGGGCCTATTCTTCCGCATGTCGACCATGATCACTCTGGTCGGCGGTACCATGTTCCTGATGTGGCTGGGTGAGCAGATCACTGCGCGCGGCATTGGCAACGGCATCTCTCTGATCATCTTCGTCGGCATCATCGCCGAGGTTCCGGCCGCTCTGGCGCAGTTCTTTGCTTCGGGTCGTTCGGGCGCAATCAGCCCAGCCGTGATCGTCGGTGTGATCCTCATGGTCATCGTCGTGATCACCTTTGTGGTGTTTATGGAGCGGGCTCTGCGAAAGATCCACATTCAATACCCGCGCCGTCAGGCCGGTATGAAGGTTTACGAAGGCGGCTCCAGCCACCTGCCGGTCAAGGTCAACCCGTCGGGCGTTATCCCTGCGATCTTTGCAAGCTCGCTGCTGTTGCTACCGGTGACGATCTCGACCTTCTCGTCGGGTGCGGCCAACGGTCCGGTCATGTCGTGGCTGCTGGCGAACTTTGGCCCAGGACAGCCGCTCTATCTGCTGTTCTTCGCGTCGATGATCGTGTTCTTTGCGTATTTCTATACGTTCAACGTATCTTTCAAACCGGATGACGTTGCGGACAACCTGAAAAAGCAGAACGGTTTTGTGCCCGGCATCCGCCCCGGCAAGAAAACCGCCGAGTATCTGGAATACGTGGTCAACCGGGTTCTGGTTCTAGGCTCGGCCTACCTCGCGCTGGTCTGTTTGCTGCCCGAAATCGTTCGAAACCAGTTTGCCATCCCGTTCTACTTCGGCGGCACCTCGGTTTTGATTATCGTCTCTGTAACCATGGACACGATCCAACAGGTTCAGAGCCACCTGCTGGCGCACCAATATGAAGGGCTTATCGAAAAGTCCCAACTGCGCGGCAAAGGCAAGAAACGCGGCAGAAAGGGAGCTGCTCGTCGATGAATATCATTCTGCTTGGCCCCCCGGGTGCCGGTAAAGGTACCCAGGCGCGTCATCTGGTCGAAACACGCGGCATGGTGCAGTTAAGCACTGGTGACATGCTACGCGAGGCCAAGGATAGCGGCACCGAGATGGGCAACCGTGTGGCCGAGGTTATGGCCAAAGGGCAGCTTGTGACCGATGAGATCGTGATCGGCCTGATCCGTGAAAAGCTGGACGCAGGCGCAGAGGGCGGTTTCATCTTTGACGGCTTCCCGCGCACATTGGCACAGGCCGACGCGCTGGGTGAGTTGCTGGACAGCACCGGCAATAGCCTGGATGCCGTGATCGAGATGGAAGTCGACGACGCCGCTCTGGTCGAACGGATCACCGCGCGTTCGACATGTGGCGGCTGTGGCGAGGTCTACAACGACATCACCAAGCCGATTCCTGCGGACGGCAAATGCTCCAATTGCGGTAAGGAGAATGACTTCAAGCGCCGCGCGGATGACAATGAGGAAAGCCTCAAGACCCGCTTGATGGAGTACTACAAGAAAACCTCGCCGCTGATCGGTTACTACTATGCCAAGGGTCAACTGACCAAGATCAACGGTCTGGGCGAAATCGAAGAGGTTCAGGGCGCGATCGAAGCTGCCCTTAGGTAACATATCTTGACAATTGAATGCGTGCGTTTGACGAGGTATCACTTCGGCCAACGCGCGCATTTTTTGTTGGGAGATAGCAATGAGCCTATCGCTTAGAACGCTCGCGATGACATCCGCTCTGACTGTGGCAGCAATCGGCGCCTATGCAGATCCGACGCCAGTGACCATTGATAATTTTGTCCGAGCGGCGACCGATATCGAATTTCGGAAGTACCTGGCGCAGTCCGGCGGCGTCAACACGCTGTTTCATGTGCGCGAGCCTACACCGTTGGATATGCAACCGACGATCCGCATGAACCGGGATACTCTCTATAGCATGGCGGTGGTTGATATTTCGGACGGCGCTGTGCTGACCGTGCCGGAGACCGGGGATCGCTATGTCTCGGTTCAGGTTGTCAATCAGGATCACTACGTCAACGACGTGTTCCTTGGCGGTGGAACTTATGAGCTGACGGTCGAGCAGTTCGATACGCCCTACGTTGCGCTGTTGTTTCGGTACCTCGTCGACTCGGAGGACCCCGCAGACATAGCCGCAGTGACCGCATTGCAGGATGAGGTCACGCTGCAGGCCAATTCCGCGCGTCCCTTTGACGAAGCGCATTACGACAAGGATGCGTTTGCAGAGGTGTTGAGCGCCGCGTTGGAGCTTGCCCGTTTCTCGCCAGACAGCACTGGCACTTTCGGCTCGAAAGAGGCGGTTGACCCTGTGCGGCATCTGCTGGGAACAGCGTTCGGCTGGGGCGGTCTGCCAGAGGCGCAGGCCTTCTATCTGAACGTCGAACCGGGGCTGGAACTGGGGGCGTACAAGCTGGAAGTTCCCGCCGAGGTTCCGGTTGGCGCGTTTTGGTCGGTCAGCCTGTATAACGCGGCGGGGTTCTTTGAAGAGAATGATCTGGGTGTCTACGTGATCAACTCGGTGACGGGCGACAGCAATCCGGATGGATCGATGACGGTGCATTTCGGTGGTTGCGACGACGGCCGTATGAATTGCCTGCCGATTATGGAGGGCTGGAACTACACCGTGCGTCTGTACCAGCCCGCGCCCGAAGTGATTGACGGGACCTGGACCTTCCCTGAAATCGAGCTTGCGGAATGAATTCGGGATCAATATGCGATCTGCGCTTGACGCGCGGGTCGCGCGACACTAATTGACGCTATCTCGGAAGAGAATCGAATTGTGCGCGGGTATTCCGTTCACATGATCATATCATAAAATGCTGAGCCCTCTGGCGACACTGCCACGGTTAGGCGTTGTGAAAAAAGGTTCTGGAGTTACGGAACCGCAACGAAAAGGAAAGTGACACGTGGCACGTATTGCCGGCGTAAACATCCCGACTGCAAAGCGGGTACCAATCGCCCTCACATATATCACCGGAATCGGCAACACCTCGGCCAAAGCGATCTGCGAAGCCGTGGGCATTGAGGCGACCCGTCGCGTCAACGAACTGTCCGACGCCGAAGTTCTGAAAATCCGCGAATTCATCGACGAAAACTTCACCGTCGAAGGTGACCTGCGTCGCGAAGTTCAGATGAACGTCAAGCGCCTGATGGACCTGGGCTGCTACCGCGGTCTGCGTCACCGCCGCAACCTGCCGGTTCGCGGTCAGCGCACCCACACCAACGCTCGTACCCGCAAAGGCCCCGCAAAGGCCATCGCTGGTAAGAAGAAATAAGGGAGGGTCTGACTGATGGCACGTGATAAGACTCGCGTTAAGCGCAAAGAGCGTAAGAACATCGCATCGGGCGTTGCCCATGTGAACTCGACCTTCAACAATACCAAGATCCTGATCTCGGACGTACAGGGCAATGCCATTTCGTGGTCGTCTGCCGGTACTATGGGCTTCAAAGGGTCGCGGAAATCGACGCCCTACGCCGCTCAGATGGCTGCAGAAGATGCAGGCAAGAAGGCGCAGGAACATGGTGTCAAGACGCTGGAAGTCGAAGTTCAGGGCCCCGGTTCGGGTCGTGAATCGGCTCTGCGTGCACTGGCTGCCGTGGGCTTCAACATCACGTCGATCCGCGACGTGACTCCGATCGCTCACAACGGCTGCCGCCCGCCGAAGCGCCGCCGCGTCTAAGCGATTTTGAATTCAGCTGGGGCTGCGTTTTTGCGCGGCCCCAGCATTTCATTTTGAACCTCGGGCGTCTGCACCTTGTTGGTCATGGGGCGCGGACAGGAATGGAGGGATTACATGATCCACAAGAATTGGGCAGAATTGATCAAGCCGACCCAGCTGGACGGCAAGCCGGGCAACGACCCTGCGCGTCAGGCAACCCTGGTTGCTGAACCGTTGGAGCGTGGCTTTGGTCTGACACTGGGTAACGCGCTGCGCCGCGTTCTGATGAGCTCGCTGCAAGGTGCGGCCATCACCAGCGTTCAAATCGACAACGTCCTGCACGAGTTCTCCTCGGTCGCGGGCGTGCGTGAAGACGTCACCGACATCATCCTGAACCTCAAAGGCGTGTCGCTGCGCATGGAAGTCGAAGGCCCGAAGCGCCTGTCGATCAATGCCAAAGGCCCCGCAGTTGTCACCGCTGGTGACATCAGCGAAAGCGCTGGCATCGAGGTTCTGAACCGCGATCACGTCATCTGCCACCTGGACGATGGCGCCGACCTGTTCATGGAGCTGACCGTCAACACCGGCAAAGGCTACGTCTCGGCTGAGAAGAACAAGCCGGAAGATGCACCCATCGGCCTGATCCCGATCGATGCTATTTACTCGCCGGTCAAAAAGGTTGCCTATGACGTTCAGCCGACCCGTGAAGGTCAGGTTCTGGACTATGACAAGCTGACCCTGAAGATCGAAACCGACGGTTCGATCACGCCGGAAGACGCGCTGGCCTATGCTGCGCGCATCCTGCAGGATCAGCTGTCGATCTTCGTCAACTTCGACGAGCCGGAATCGGCTGGCCGCCAGGACGAAGACGATGGTCTGGAGTTCAACCCGCTGCTGCTGAAGAAAGTCGACGAGCTGGAGCTGTCGGTCCGTTCGGCAAACTGCCTGAAGAACGACAACATCGTTTACATCGGCGACCTGATCCAGAAGACCGAAGCCGAGATGCTGCGCACCCCGAACTTCGGCCGCAAGTCGCTGAACGAGATCAAAGAAGTGCTGTCCGGCATGGGTCTGCACCTCGGCATGGATGTCGAGGATTGGCCGCCCGACAACATCGAAGATCTGGCGAAGAAATTCGAAGACGCGTTCTAAGCGCGTCTTCACAAATGCCCGGGCTTCCGGGGACTGTATGGGCACTTCCGCCCCAAGGAGAGCCGGTGACACGCATCGCCGGCCAGACAAAGCAAAACGCAAGATAGGAACTGAAAAATGCGTCACGCACGTGGTTACCGCCGCCTGAACCGTACTCATGAGCACCGCAAGGCTCTGTTTGCCAACATGGCTGGCTCGCTCATTGAGCATGAGCAAATCAAAACAACTCTGCCCAAGGCAAAAGAACTGCGCCCGATCATCGAAAAGCTGGTCACTCTGGGCAAGCGCGGCGACCTGCACGCCCGTCGTCAGGCCGCAGCACAGCTGAAAGAAGACAAAGACGTCGCAAAGCTGTTCGAAGTTCTGGGCCCCCGCTATGCCGAGCGTCAGGGCGGTTATGTCCGCATCCTGAAAGCAGGCTTCCGCTATGGCGACATGGCTCCGATGGCGATTATCGAATTCGTTGATCGTGACGTCGACGCCAAAGGCGCAGCTGACAAAGCTCGCGTTGCAGCCGAAGAGGCCGCAGAAGAATAAGAAAGCCTATAGCTTTCAAAAAAGAACCCCGTGTCCTCGACGCGGGGTTTTTCTTTGCGCAGTTGCAAATTGCTTGCATCGGCGCGACCAAAAATAGGCTTTCTCACACGGCGACCAGCTTACCGTCTTGCAATTCCAGCCTGTCCGGAGCCAGCGCATCGCGAAATGCAGGAGAATGGCTGACCAGAAGGATAGCCTGAGGCAGAGATTGCAGGATTTCGAGCAACCGCGCCTCGTTCTTGGTGTCCAGCGCATTGGTCGGCTCATCCAGCAGCAGGGCCTGGGGCTCCATCGCCAGAACCGTTGCCAGCGTGATCAGACGCTTTTCGCCACCTGACAGTTTATGCGTGGTCCGTTCCTTCAGATGCATGAGGTCGAGATCACCGAGAACGCGTTCTACAATCTCCAAGGCCTCGTCGCGCGTCTTGCGGAGGTTCAACGGACCAAAGGCAATGTCCTCAGCCACAGTGGGGCAAAACAGTTGGTCGTCAGGGTCTTGAAAGACAAGCCCGATATGGCGGCGCACTTCATGGAAATCTGCCTCGGCCTGTCGTGGTTTGCCAAAAACGGACACTGTACCCGAGGAAGGTCGCTGCAGACCAAGTGTGATACGTAGAAGCGTGGACTTTCCAGACCCGTTCGGGCCGGTCAGAGACAGGCGTTGTCCGGCCTCCAGCTGCAGGTTTGCACCGTTCAGAACCGGTTCTTGCCCGTGATAGGCAAAGCAGATGTTGTCCAGCGCGATTAGGGTCATGCGAATTCCACTAGGATCAGGGCTAGACAGAGGGCTCCAAGCCCGGCAGCAAAGACAATATCACGTCGGTTGATGCTATAGTCTTGCAGCAACAGCATCTTGCCTGAAAACCCCCGGCATTTCATCGCGCCGAGGATGCGCTCGGACCGTTCGATTGCCCGGACTAGCATCATGCCGACCAGATAGCCAAAGCTGCGATAGGTGTGCCAGTTGGTGCCGGGACGGAAGCCTCGGACTTTCATAGCGGCGCGGAGGCGTTGGTATTCCTCATGCAAGACGTCGATGTATCTGATGGTGAACATCAGAAGGTGCACCAGTGTTTCCGGGCAGCGTAGCCGGTGCAGGGCGTGGCCCAGTGTGACAGGCTCCATTGTGCCGACCAGAACCATCACGGTCAGGATCACGGCGTTGGCGGTCAGCGCGATTTCCACGGCTTTCCAGAGCCCTTGCCAGCTGGCCGGAAATCCCCAGATGGTAAACATAGGGTCGCCAGGCATGGTGAACGGCAAGAGGACCAGCATGAAGATGATGAAACTGTCCATCATCGCCATCCGCTTGAGTGTCTTGCGCCAAGGCAGCCGGGATATCACCAGCAGAGACAGCGCGATCATCAGCGCCGCCGCAAGGGCGGGCAGGGAGGATAGGGAGACCACAACGACCGCAAACAAAACGGACATGACGACGCGGACGCGCGGATCAAGCGCGGTGATCAACCCCCGTTGACCGATCGTGCCAGCCTCGGCCAGTGTCCGCTCCTGTGGTTCCAGTACGTGTGCCATCAGCCTGCCAGTTTCCTCCGCGCCGCGAGGTAGAAGCCCAGCCCGAACAGGCCAAAGATGTAACCGATGCCGCCTAGAATGGTCTGTAGGTCGTTATGTTCACGATAGGCGGCGATTTCCCGGCGTAGAGGGCGTATTTCGTCGCGGACCGCTGCTGCGATGGCCTGACGCTCTTCTTCGCTGAGAGAGGCCATTGTGACGCCCTCCGAGGCGGGCGTAGGCGTGGGTGACGCTGCAGGCTTGTTCTGGATGGCGACGCCCATGATCTTGGCAACGTCATCGGCGGGCATGGTGACCTCGGCCACGTGACCGGCGCCGAGGTCGGCAAAGAAGGTATGGGCGACGGCTGTGGTGGGCGTGTAGATGAAGAACCCGTCTGCGTTGGTCGTGGCCCGGCCCAGCTCGACCCCGTTTGGATCGGTCACGACAACCTCGGTATCGGTCGCCATGGTGCCGTTGGAGAAGCCGATTTCCCCTTCGATCGCATCGCCGGATGCAAAAACACCGGCAATCACCTTATGGGCCAGCGCGGGTAGAGGGGCCGCGCATAGGGCCAGGATGAGGGCAAGCTGTCTCATGTGGCGGGCCTTGTCAGAAATAGTTCGGGTTTGACCTTTCGCGCCAGAAGGACTGCAAATCCGGTCAGGACGGCCTCGATGACCATCACAGGGATATGGGCAAAGAAGACCAGCCTGGCGGCGGGGAGGAATTCGTCCCCTGACAGGGCCAGTGAGATACCCACCATGACGGTCGTGGCTGCAATGGCAAAGGCGCCGCCAATGCCGCCCCAAATTGCGCCATGAACAGGCGAACCACGCCCGATCAAGGGGCGGAACAATAAACCAGCCAAAACGGCCGGAAAAGCGATGTTGAGCGTGTTGATCCCCAGTACCGTCAGCCCGCCGAAGCCGAAGAAAACGGCTTGCAGGAGCAGACCCACAAACAAGGACGGGAAGGCGGCCCAGCCGAGCAGAAGCCCGGCCAGACCGTTGAGGATCAGATGCACCGACGACGGCCCGATCGGCACGTGGATCAGAGAGGCCACGAAGAAACTGGCCGCTAGCACCCCTGCTGTGGGGATGCGGTCCAGATGCAGCGACCTGAGGCCCATTGCCACCCCACCAGCGGCGGCAATAGCGCCGCCGATGACGACCGGGTTAGACAGGGCTCCGTCGACGATGTGCATCGGGGGTTACTCCATGTCCCAGGCGCGGATCCAGATCACCGCGTCCTGGCTCAGCTCTTTGCCTTCATGTTCGGTTTCCGGACCAGCGCCCAGGGCGGCAAAACCCCAGTAACCAGCTTTCGGAACACCGAAGGAGAAATAGCCATTGGCGTCGGAAATGGCGACAACAGCACCTCCGGGCATCGGCGAAACGGTAGGCTCGGACGAAGCTTGGCTGTCAAAGCTGGGCTTGGCGGCCATGTATTCGATCTCGATCTCAGCGCCGGCAACCGGTTCGCCATTTGCCAGAACCTGACCGGTGAAGGTCGAGCCTGCGATGATGTTGTAGGGCTTGTTCAGAGGCACGATCTCGGTCGCCAGACCCGCGGGGTTCATCCAGTCGGTCGGCAGTTCGTTGCGGTTCAGGAACGCCTTCGTGATCTGTTGGATATAGATATCCTCGGCCTCTTCGTAATAGGGCTGAGGCACCGTGACCATCACGTAGTCGCCCGAACGCTTGACCGGAACAGATCCCTGAAAGGCCGCGCCTTCGTTTTCGGGGCTCGAAAACCGGATGGGCTCCAGCGTGTCCAGCAGGTCGGTCTTTTCGCCATTGTGGATCACGTAGAATTCCTGCGGCTTTTCCAGATCCATGACATGGCCGTTTTCTAACGGGTGCCAGAAGATCAGCTTGACCGGCACGTCGCCCGGCGCTTCGATCAGCGTGTCGGTGGTGTATTCCAGCAGAAAATGTGCGTGCGCCATCGCTGGAATCGCCAGCGCAGCCGCAGCCGTGCAAAATAGTTTCTTCACAAGGTCTTTCCTTCGTCCTTCGTGCCAACCCCGGCACGCTTTCTTTTTTGACATCGGGGAGAACGGGACCACGTACCCAAAATGAGGGTATCGGCCCAATGCACACCCCGGCATCGGTGACACACCCCTTCCGAGGGTGCATGTCCGGCAGGTCTCCTGACTTGCGGGTCAAAGCATGGGGCTGGCCTTCCCGGGTGGAACCCAGTGGCTTGTCAGCCCTGCTCTCCGCCTACAGTTGCGGGGGCAGTTGCGGCATTGGGTGGATTTGAATTCCCCGCACCGCATTCCCTTTTCTCCGGGCGAACCCGGAACCGGACATGAAGACGCTGATGACAGAGATTCCCATTACCGGTCAATCTCTATTTAAGACTGTAGCGATAACATCTTTTCGATAGGATCGGATGTTCCCGTTCCAACCGCTGGGTATTGAAGGCACGCGTGCAAGCGACGACCAGAGAATGCGCGCGTTTACAACGCAATCTGGACATCAGAATCAGATGGATGCATCCTGTGCGGCGTCAGACTCCGGCGTAGCGCGCTTGTGTTCGGCGCCCTATTCCCCACAAACCCCGGAGGCCCAATGTCTGAGATCAAACAAGGCGACACCGTTCGCATCCACTATACTGGCACGCTGCTGGACGAGACCGTGTTTGACAGCTCAGACGGGCGCGATCCGTTAGAGTTCGTTGTTGGTTCGGGCCAGATCATACCCGGCCTGGACAGTGCGATGCCAGGACTGGCGGTTGGTGACAAGAAGCGGGTCGAGATTGCCTGTGTCGACGCCTATGGCCCGATCAACCCGGCGATGCGGCAGGACATCCCGCGTGAGGGTATTCCGGATGATATCCCACTAGAGCCGGGAACCCAGTTGCAGATGCAAACCCCCGATGGTCAGGCGCTGCCGGTAACGGTTGTCGAGGCGAACGAGGCCACGGTGACGCTGGACGCCAATCACCCACTGGCCGGGCAGGACCTGATCTTCGATATTGAGGTTGTCTCGGTGAACTGAAGGCTTGAGGTCTTAGCCCCAAAGCCCGTCAAGCGCTGCACGGACCTGCGGTTGCGTGAAGAACACGAACAACACCAGCAATGTGGTCAGCGTCAAAAGCAGAACACGGGCGCGGGGGCTTAGGAACCCCGTCTTCCGTTTGGTCTGGGTGCCACGCGTATTGCTGGCAAGGATCTGGTCAGTTTTGCTCATGCCCATATCCCTGACGCCGAAAGATGGTCAAATCTTGGCGGCGTCTGGGAAAGATATGGTCACATGAAATCCGGCTGTGGCATTCCAAGCACGTGGAAACCGCCATCCACTCTGATGATCTCGCCCGAGGTGCAAGCCCCCGCATCCGAGGTCAGGTAAACCGCTGTGCCGCCAACGGCCTCTAGCGTAGCGTTCGAGCGCATCGGCGCATTCTGGTCGCAGAACTTGTAGGTCTTGCGCGCACCGCCAATTGCAGCCCCGGCCAGGGTCTTCATCGGACCGGGCGAAATCGCGTTCACGCGGATGCCCTCTGGGCCGAGATCGTTGGCCAGATACCGTGTTGCCGATTCCAGCGCGGCTTTGGCAACGCCCATGACGTTGTAATTCGGAACCACACGATTCGAGCCTTGGTAGGTCAGCGTCAGTAGTGAGCCGCCATTGTCCTTCATCAGCGGATAGGCGCGGCGGGCGACCTCGATGAATGAATAGGCCGACACATCCATCGAATGCTTGAAATTTGCGCGTGTGGTGTTCAGGAACCGGCCTGTCAGCTCGTTCTTGTCCGAATAGGCAATCGCATGAACAACAAAGTCGATGGTGGGCCAGCGTTCGCCCAACTCGCCAAAAGCGCGGTCCAGCGAGGCGTCATCGGTGACATCCGCGTCGACCATGAAATCGCTTCCCAAGCTTTCGGCCAATGGCTGCAGACGCTTCCCGAACGCGTCGCCCTGATAGGTGAAGGCCAGCTCAGCCCCGGCTTCATGCATCGCTTTCGAGATACCCCAGGCAATCGACCGGTCATTGGCGACACCCATGATAAGGCCGCGTTTCCCTTTTAGAACTTCCGACATCTCGTTCACCCGTTATACTTTGACAGGATCATGGATCCGTTTGTGCCGCCAAAGCCGAAGCTGTTGGTCATGACCGAATCCAAACCTGCATTTTCAACCACTTGAGTTGCAATTTCACCGGGCTGGATGCCTTCGGCTAGTGTGTCGACATTGATCGACGGTGTTATGAAATCATTGTCCAGCATGAGCAGGCAGAAGATCGCCTCCAGCGCGCCGGCCGCGCCTTGTGCGTGCCCGGTCATCGACTTGGTGGATGAGATCGGCGGCACGTTGCTTTCGCCGAAGATGCGACGCACGGCTTCAACTTCGCCCACATCTCCGACCGGGGTCGAGGTGCCGTGCGCGTTGATGTAACCAACCTTGCGGCCTTCGGGCAGAGTCGACAGAGCCAGACGCATCGCGCGCTCACCGCCTTCACCGGACGGGGCTACCATGTCATGGCCGTCCGAGGTCGCAGCATAGCCGGTCACCTCGGCGTAGATCTTGGCACCGCGAGCCAGCGCATGGTCCAGATCCTCAAGCACGACAATGCCGCCGCCACCCGAGATCACGAAGCCGTCGCGGTCCTGATCGAACGCGCGCGATGCTTTCTGCGGAGTGTCGTTATACTTCGACGACATCGCGCCCATCGCGTCGAACAGGCAAGACAGGGTCCAGTCCAGCTCTTCACCGCCGCCTGCGAACATCACGTCCTGCTTGCCCAGCATGATCTGTTCCGCCGCGTTGCCGATGCAATGCAGCGAGGTCGAGCAGGCTGAGGTAATCGAGTAGTTGATACCCTTGATCTTGTAGGCGGTGGCAAGGTTCGCAGAAATCGTGGAGCACATGCATTTCGGCACGGCAAAAGGCCCGATCCGCTTGGTCGCGCCGTTCTTCAGCACCGTCTGATGCGCGGTCAGCATCGCGCTGGTGGACGGCCCGCCGGATCCGGCAACCAGTCCGGTGCGCGGATTGACGACCTGTTCCTCGGTCAGCCCGGAATCGGCAATCGCCTGTCCCATCGCGATATGCGCATAGGCTGCACCCGGCCCCATGAAACGCAGGGTGCGTTTGTCCACGTGTTCCGACACGTCGATCTTAAGCGACCCGGCGATCTGGCTGCGAAAGCCATGTTCGACCATCTGCTCATTGGCCTCGATGCCGGATTTACCTGCTTTGAGCGAGGCGAGAACCTCTTCGGCATTGTTCCCGATTGAGGAGACGATCCCCAAACCGGTGACGACGACGCGACGCATATGCGTTCTCCTGTGTTCCGTTCCTGTTGGCGTAATGTCCGCTGGTGTCAGCTTTCGGACAGTGCAACCTTCATATCTTTGACTTGGTAAATTACTTCACCATCCGCTTCGACACGGCCATCCGCGACCCCCATGGTCAGACGGCGTGTTTGTACGGCTTTGGTAAAATCAACATAATAGGTCAGCATCTTACGGTCCGGGCGGACCATGCCGGTCAGTTTGACTTCGCCCACGCCCAGGGCGTATCCGCGCCCCTGCCAGCCGCGCCAGCCCAGGTTGAAGCCCGTCAGCTGCCACAGGCCATCCAGACCCAAGCAGCCCGGCATGATCGGGTTGCCGGGGAAGTGGCAGTCAAAGAACCAAAGATCAGGCGTGATGTCGAATTCCGCGACAACATGGCCTTTGCCATGGGCGCCTCCGTCACCTGAAACATCGGTGATCCGGTCCATCATCAGCATCGGAGGGGCAGGCAACTGCGCATTGCCGGGGCCAAAAAGTTCGCCTCGCGCGCATTTCAGCAGATCCTCTTTGTCAAAACTGCTTGGGAATTGGGCCATTCTTGCCGCCTCTTCTGCCTTGGGTCCGTTCATTACATTTGGCCTCACCTAGCACCCGTATGCAAGGTCCTGCAAGAGCAGTGGCCGGATGATGTTGCGACCTAGCGGTCTTTGCGAATGAATTTCATTTGAAATTGGCATCCCTGCGCCCCTATATATATAAGCAGCAAAAATGGGTATCGGATTCATGACACCTCAGAGCCGTAAGATAGCTACAGACTGGTTGGAGAGCGCCGGATTGCGCCCGACGCGACAGCGTGTTGCGCTGGCCGAGTTGCTTGTGGGCGATGGTCGTCACCGGCATGTCACAGCGGAAAGCCTGTTTGACTCGGCCAAGACCAAGGGCGACGCCGTGTCGCTTGCGACCGTCTACAATACGCTGCGAGCGTTCTGCGATGCGGGCGTGCTGCAAGAGATCACGGTGGATGGGTCGAAAAGCTATTTTGACACCAACACCCATGATCACCCGCATTTCTATTGGGAAGACGAAAGCCGGCTGAGTGACGCTCCGTCCGAAGAGTTGGTGATCCAGCGCCTCCCGCAGGCACCGGAAGGGGTCGAGATCGCCTCGGTCGACGTAGTTATCCGTCTTCGCAAGAAACCTCAGGTCTAGTTTCGGACAGCGCATCAAACAGGATACGTTCCGCTGAGGCCAATGTGGTTTCGACGGGGCCAGTTCCGTGGCGCGCCAAGACGACAGGTTCAGCAGCGCCCTTGTCCAAGACTGGCAGGCGGGTCAGCATTCGATTGTCGTAACTCATCGAATTGTTGGGGCTGGCGTAGCTGATTGCGATTCCTTCCCCATGAGCTGCTAGGCTGCGCTGAATCTCAAGCGTAGCGGCCCTATGGGCGACCGTTGGGTTCAGACCCTTGCGCCGAAACAGGTTAAGGACATGCTGCGCAGACAACCCTTCTTTTGACAGGATCAGGGGTTGCTGTTCCAGATCGGCCAAAGTCACACTGTGGTCTGTTGCAAGGGGGTGATCAGGTGGGGCCAAAGCGTGCGGGACACTGTCGAACAGCTCTTGCCGGGTAAACCCTGCATCCATGCCAAGGTCATACGTGATCGCGATATCTGTCTGACCGTTGATCAGACCGTCCAGCAAGCCCTCGAAACTATCCACCTGATAGGTGGTGGTCACATCGGGCAGGGCAGTTTGCAGACTGCGCAAGGCCGAGGCCAGATGAAACGGCGCCAGGTCAATGAAACAGCCCAACCGCAGGTGTGAAGACCCGTGCGGCGCATCTGTTGGACTTTCGATCTGCGCGGCAGAGTGCAACAGCTTTTCCGCCTTTTCGATGAAAAGGCGCCCCTGAGGGGTTGTGGTCATCGCCGCCCCTCGTCGACGCATGAACAGCGGATATCCCAGAAGCGACTCAACCCGCGTCAGCGCCGTCGATAGGGCAGGTTGCGACACGTTCAACGCATGGGCTGCGGCAGACAAGCTGCCTTGGCGACCGATGGCGCAGACATATTCGTATTGGCGCAGTGATATATATAACATCAGGTTAATTATTACTTCGAAAGATATGATTTGAACAGAAGGCTTTGTTGTCCTTTAAACGAGGGCAAGCACAAGGAGACCGACATGCCACACCCTCTTGCTTCTCAGGACATGATCGACACCTACCAGGAAGACGGGGTTGTCCTGATCAAAGGGCTTTTTGCCGATCACGTGGACGCGTTGCGCGACGGGGTTGCCGCCAATATGGCGGAACCGGGCCCCTATGCCTCGGACAACAAGAAAGAGGGTCAGACCGGGCTGTTCTTTGATGACTACTGCAACTGGACCCGTATTCCGCAGTTCCGCGAGGTGATCGAGACCTCTCCGGCGGCTGAGGTCGCAGCGGACCTAATGCAGTCGAAAACCGTGCAGATGTTCCACGACCATGTGCTGGTGAAGGAGCCGGGCACCTCAATGGCGACGCCCTGGCATCAGGACGGGCCATATTACTTTGTCGAAGGGCAGCAGACGATCAGCTTCTGGTCGCCTTTGGACCCGGTGAAGCAAGCCACACTGCGTTGTGTTGCGGGGTCACACAGGTGGGAGAAAGAGGTTCTGCCGACCCGCTGGGTCAGCGAAGAGGGGTTCTTTGCTGATGAAGGCCAATACATACCGGTCCCCGATCCGGATGCGGAAGGGATGAAAGTGGTCGAATTCGAAATGGAGCCCGGCGATGCGGTCGCGTTCAACTACCGTATCCTGCATGGGGCGCGGGGGAATCACTCGGACAGTCGTCGCCGGGCGTTTTCACTAAGGCTGGTCGGGGATGATGCGCGCTATGTCGAGCGCCCGGGCCGCACGTCGCCTCCGTTTCCGGGGCATGATATGGTCCCCGGTCAGCGTTTGCGGGAAGACTGGTTCCCGATGCTGCTGCAGCGATAGGGGGCTCTGCCCCCGCCGCCTGCGGCGCCTCCCCCGGGATATTTTCAGCCAGATGAAGAGCGGATCAGAACCACTGGCCGGGTTCGATCAATCCCAGATCGAGCAATTGGCGCGATGTCCATTCGAATGAGACGGAATTGTGCCAACGGAAGCTCGAGATGTCGAAGGCCGAACCTGCGTTGCTTTTCAGAGCTTTTGCAGCCCGGAATGAGCAGATCGCAGCCGTCAGGTTGTGGTGCCACGGACAGGCATAGGTGTTGTATTCGGCCTCGTTGAACGTGTGATCGGGCTGCAGGATCAGATCTTTGCGGGTCTTGAACAGCGCGATTCTGTCAATCCGGCGGCGTTCATAGGGGATGTGATCTTCGAACCGCCAGCGCAGGCCGCCGGACATGTCCAATTGGCGCTCGACCGGGCGGCCCGTGGGGTCGTGGCGGGTGTGGGCATAGTATCCCGTGCTGTCCAGCATGGCCTGATCGGGGGCTACACCGTTCGGGAACTGTGTCAGGTCGCCTGCGTAGAGGTCGATCACGTGGCACAACATTGCATTGCGGCGTTCCTCGGCGTGGAAGGCCAGCAATTCCCCTACGCTGCGTGTTTCGCAGAAAGGGTAAAACAGGTATTCGGCGTTGTAGCAGTAGTACATCCAGACGCTGGGTGCGGCTTTTGTGATGCGGTTGATCGCGTCGAACACCACAGTCCGGGGCGCGCATCTGTGCGTCACGCGATGTATCCGCGCGGACAGGTCCTCGCTGAGGGTGAATTCGGCGGGCATAAAGGCCACGACGGACTTGAAGCCGAGGCTTAGATGGTGGTGTAGCGTACTTTCGACCTCGGTCTCGTCTTCGGCGAAAATAAGTGCCACGGGGCCTTTTGACAGGGCGGATTGGCCTGAATTCAGAAGGCTGTCGAGGGATTCGTACTGCATCGCCGGTTTTCATTCGCGTCTTGCTGGAAAGTTTCGCCAAATTCGGGTAATTGCGCCGGCATTGCAAGCGGCGTTCGAAGCATATAGATGACGCCGATCCAGCGACTGCAAAGGCCCGATCCATGTCTGAACCCAAAAAGCTGTTTATAAAGACCTATGGCTGTCAGATGAATGTCTATGACAGCGAGCGTATGGCGGAGGCCTTGGGTGGGCAGGGATATGTCGAGACAAAGTCGCCGGACGATGCAGACATGATCCTGCTGAACACCTGCCATATCCGCGAAAAAGCCGCCGAAAAGGTCTATTCCGAGCTTGGCCGGTTCAAGGGATTGAAAGCGGAAAAGCCCGATCTCAAGATCGGGGTGGCGGGTTGTGTTGCGCAGGCCGAGGGTGAAGAGATCATGCGCCGTCAGCCTCTGGTCGATCTGGTGGTTGGACCACAAAGCTATCACCGTTTGCCGGAGATGGAGGCCAAGACCCGTGAAGGGGCCAAAGCTTTAGACACGGATTTCCCCGAAGAGGACAAGTTCGAAAAGCTCAAGAACCGTCCCAAGGCCAAACGCGGCCCGACGGCGTTTTTGACGGTACAGGAGGGTTGCGACAAGTTCTGCGCCTTCTGCGTTGTGCCCTATACCCGCGGGGCCGAGGTCAGCCGCCCGGCCGACCGCATCATTCGTGAAGCGCAGGATCTGGTCGAACGCGGCGTGCGCGAGATCACTCTGCTTGGTCAGAACGTCAACGCCTATCACGGTGCCGGTCCCAATGGCGACATGACGCTGGCCGGGCTGATCTGGGAGTTGAACAAGGTCGACGGGCTGGAGCGTATCCGTTTTACCACCTCGCATCCCAATGACATGGCAGATGATCTGATTGAGGCGCATGGCACTTGTGACAAGCTGATGCCTTACTTGCATTTGCCCGTGCAGGCGGGGTCGGATCGGATCCTCAAGCGGATGAACCGCAGCCACACGGCGGACAGCTATTTGCGCCTGGTCGACCGTATCCGCGCTACGCGTCCGGATATCGTGATGTCGGGGGATTTCATCGTCGGCTTCCCGGAAGAAACCGAAGAGGATTTCCAGGCGACTTTGGATTTGGTCGAGCAAGTCAAATACGGCTATGCCTACTCGTTCAAGTACTCGACCCGTCCGGGCACTCCGGCGGCGGAGCGCGCCCAGGTTGACCCGGCGGCGGCGGATGACCGCTTACAACGCTTGCAAGCCCTGATCACCAAGCATCAGCGCGAGATTCAAGATTCCATGGTCGGTCGCACTGTCGGCGTTCTGTTCGAGAAGCCCGGGCGGCTCGAAGGGCAAATGGTTGGAAAGTCAGACTATCTTCACTCAGTGCACGTGGTTGGGTCTGACCTGAACGTGGGAGATCTGCGGAAGGTGCGTATCGTGAAGTCTGGCGCAAACTCTTTGGCCGGGGAACTGTTGCAATAAGGTGGTTCTTTGCGGGCACGTCGTGCCAGTACGAATATATCTAAAATTTACCCTTGATTTATGAATTGGAACTATGTTCCGAGAGGAGCCAAGTTTTCTGATGGGCCTCGACCGCGTGTGGAAGGTTTGTTTTTGCCGATCACGAAAGTGGCGTCGATGGAGGGTATTGAGTGGTAGTTCTGAAGTGCAAAGGTCTGTGGTCTGTGTCGGTCGCAACTTTAGTGGCTTTTGGGGCCAGCGCGACTTGGGCGAGCGATCAAACGGGGGACATATCTGATCCCGAAGTGATCAGCGACAAGCGCTTCAGCGACGATGTCAGTGCCTTCTATCTCGGTGTGACGGCAGGGTATGGCGGTGGGGGCGATGATCGGTTCGGTCTGACCACGCCAACCGATACTTTCGCAATCGGCGATCAGGACATCAGCGGAACCTATGGCGGTGTGCGTGGCGGCTGGCGGGGTGTCCTGCCGGCTCGGGGCGGTCGTGACTATGTTTATGGATTTGAGCTGGGATATGATTTCGGATCGCTGGACGACAGTGTTTCCACTGTAGTCGGCTCTGAGACGGTTCAGGGTGGTTCAGAAGTCTCGGATATTGTCACCTTGCGGTTTCGGAATGGCCTAACCAACCGCAGCGGGCGAATCCTTTATTTCGTCAGTGTCGGTTACCTTTGGGGTGACGTAGAGACCACAAACAGTATTTCGTCCACCACTGGCACACAGTCATTTGAAACTTCGGATCGCCGCAACGGGTTCTCGCTCAGCATTGGTGCGGAACATTATCTGACGGAAAACTGGTCGATCACAGGTGAGTTTGAATATGTCCAGTTCGATTCCAAGGATATTGAATTCTCTTCGGGTTTTTCGACAAAATCCACACCGAACTATCGCGGTCTGAGGTTCGGTTTGAACTACAAGTTCTAAACCGGGGCAAAGCGCCCGATCGGCGCTTTTGTCATCGCCGAGCGAATTTTTGAAACTGTGGCTTGCACCTGGTCCGAGTTCTTGTCTACGCTCAAGGTGAAACGCCAAGACAGGAGAACGGATTGGCCATCGGTGCCCTTACCCCACCGCAAGATGAGATGCCCCAGCGCGAGGCATTTGTAGAATTCCCCGACAACCGCTTGTTGATTGATTTATGTGGCGAATATGACCGCAACCTGACCGAGATCGAACAGAAGCTCTCGGTCCAGATTGTGCGCCGCGGCAATCAGTTGGTGGTGATGGGTGAAGAGGATTCGCAGAAAAACGCCATTGAGGTTTTGCAGGCCCTTTACACCCGCCTGGAAGGCGGGCGCGATGTTGAAGCCGCTGATGTGGACCGAGAGTTGCGAATGGGTGGCTCGGAACACGGGACCGGTAGTCGAGACGGCGACCAGCTTGAGATGTTCAAGGGCGGTACCGTTGAGATCAAGACCCGCAAAAAGCTGGTCGAACCCCGCACGGATGCGCAAAAAGCCTATGTGCAGTCGCTTTTCCAGAATGAACTGGCCTTCGGAATCGGCCCGGCGGGTACCGGTAAAACCTATCTGGCCGTTGCCGTTGGCGTGTCGATGTTTATCGGCGGCCATGTGGACCGCATCATCCTCAGCCGTCCTGCGGTCGAGGCCGGGGAAAAGCTGGGCTATCTGCCCGGCGATATGAAGGACAAGGTCGATCCGTATATGCAGCCGCTTTATGACGCGCTGAATGACTTTTTGCCCGGCAAACAGCTCGCCAAACTGATCGAGGAAAAGCGAATCGAGATTGCCCCTCTGGCGTTCATGCGAGGGCGGACGTTGGCCAATGCTTTTGTGGTGCTGGATGAGGCGCAGAACGCGACGACCATGCAGATGAAGATGTTCCTGACCCGTCTGGGCGAGGGTAGCCGCATGGTCATCACGGGTGACCGGTCTCAGGTCGATTTGCCGCGTGGGGTTCAATCCGGGCTGGCGGATGCTGAACGCCTGCTGAAAACGATCCCGAATATCAGCTTCAACTACTTCACTTCAAAAGATGTGGTGCGGCATCCGCTTGTCGCCGCAATCATCGAAGCGTATGAGGCCGATTCAGGGCGCGAGACAGGATAACTCAAGGCCCGACATCAGGCTTTGAGGCGACAGCATGAACCTTGAACTCACCGTGGAAGATGACCGCTGGAAGGGGCTGGAGCCTCTGTGTTCGCGCGCGGTTGAAGCGGTCCTGCACCATTGCGGGCTGGATCCAGATTTGTGTGAGGTCAGCCTGCTGGCCTGCGATGATACCCGAATAGCCGATCTGAACGCGGAGTTCCGGGAAAAGCCGACACCGACGAACGTTCTGAGCTGGCCCGCCGAAGACCTCGCAGCGGAAGTTGCGGGTGAAACGCCCGAACTGCCAGAACCCGATTTTACCGGCGAAATCGCGCTAGGGGATATCGCGATCTCATACGACACCTGCGCGCAAGAAGCTGCTGAGGCGGGCAAATCCATGTCTGATCACGTGACTCATCTGATCGTTCACGGAACGTTGCATTTGCTGGGGTATGATCACATTCGTGACCCCGATGCGACCTTGATGGAAGGGATTGAGGTCAAGATACTTGGCAAACTGGGTATCAATGACCCATATAATAGATGAAGCGGGTTATTTCACCCGATCAATTGGAAGAGGACAATGGGCGATACAGACGGCAGTTCTAGGGCGGCGCAAAGCGCGCAGTCTGAGAATTTGGACATTGAAGAGAAAAGCGGTTTCTTTTCGCGGATTATGGATGCCATTTCGGGGGCCGAAGAGGAGCAAAGCGCTCCGGTCAACGGGCATGAAATAGCCGACAATCAACATCGCGGCATGGTTAACCTGCGTCGCAAGCGGGTTGAGGATGTCGCCATTCCGACCGTTGAAATCGTCTCGGTTCCCTCAACGATTTCCAAGGATGAGCTGGCGCAGGTCTTTCGCGAAAGCGGCCTGTCGCGGATACCCGTGTACGAAGGTACGCTGGATACGCCGCTGGGTTTTGTCCACCTCAAGGATTTTGCTCTAACCCATGGGTTCAATGGTGGCGGAGCCGAGTTCGACCTGACCTCGATGCTGCGCACGCTGTTGTTTGTGCCGCCCTCGATGCCGATCGGTGTTTTGCTGACCAAGATGCAGACTGAACGCCGTCACATGGCGTTGGTGATCGATGAATATGGCGGCGTTGACGGATTGTTGACCATCGAAGACCTGATTGAGCAGGTCGTCGGCGAAATCGCCGATGAGCATGATGCGCACGAAGATCAGCTTTGGCTGCAGGAAAAGCCGGGTTGCTACGTCGTTCAGGCCCGCGTTCCGCTTGAGGATTTCGAGGCCGAGATCGGACGTTCTCTGACCAGCCACGAGGATGTGGACGAGGAAGAGATCGAAACTCTGGGCGGTCTAGTCTTCATGCTGTCGGGTCGTGTTCCGGCGCGGGGTGAGGTTGTACTGCATCCCGAAGGCCCGGAGTTTGAGGTGATCGATGCCGACCCGCGCCGCATCAAGCGTCTGCGCGTCATGTTGCCGGACGTCGCTGCATGATCCCTGTCCGGGGTTGGCCATTCTGGCTTAGACTTGGTGCCGCAGCGGCCTTAGGGGCGCTGGGTGCTTATGGCTTGGCACCGTTTGGCTACTGGCCGCTGACTCTGATTGCGCTGATCCTGATCCCGGCGTTTTTTCTGGCCTGTGAAACCCGCGCCCGTGCCGCGTGGTTGGGCTGGGCCTTTGCCACCGGCTACTTCGCCCATGCGCTGAGTTGGATCATCGAGCCTTTCCAAGTGGACGCCGAGCGCCATGCGTGGATGGCTCCGTTTGCGCTGGTCTTCATGGCTGGCGGCTTGGCCTTGTTCTGGGCGGCGGCATTCTGGGCGGCGCGGCGGGTTGATGCTCCGGCTGTACGACAGGCTGTGTTGCTGGCACTGACATTGTCACTGGCCGAGTTTGGTCGCGGCTATCTTCTGACCGGCTTCCCTTGGGCCGGGGTTGCGCAGGTCTGGGTCGACACACCGTTTGCGCAACTTTTGTCTTTGGTTGGTCCGTATGGGCTGGCTGCGCTGACCTTCGCAGTGACGTTTCCGCTTGGGGCGGCGATGGTGCAACCTGTAGCTCTCCGCTCGCTTTTGGTTCCGTTCGTTGGGTTCGCCGGTGCCGCCGCTCTTGCCATGGTCTACGCCTCCAGCAGGCCGACCATAGAGTATGGTGAAAACACTGTCCGACTGATCCAGCCGAATGCGCCTCAGCATCAGAAATGGGATCCTGCATATGCGCCCCTTTTCTTCGCTCGGCAGATCGAATTCACCGCGGCAGAGCCACGTCCCGACCTGATCGTCTGGCCCGAGACTGCAATTCCGGCGTGGCTCAGCAGCGCCGATCCTTATCTTGAGGCCGCCACGGACGCGGCTCAGGGCGTTCCGGTTATTCTTGGCATTCAGCGAGGGGACGGCCCGCGCATCTACAACTCCATGATCTATCTCGATGAGAACGGGCAGCAGACGGGCCTTTATGACAAGCACCATCTGGCCCCGTTTGGCGAATATGTACCGTTCGGAAACCTGATGGCCCGGTTCGGTATTCACGGCATGGCCACAACGGCTGGTCATGGGTTCAGTTCTGGGCCAGGGCCTGCGGTGATGCAGGCGGGCAAGCTGGGTAAAGCCCTGCCGCTGATCTGTTACGAGGCCGTCTTTCCCCAAGACGTCAACGGCGCGCCGGAACGGGCCGATTTCATCTTGCAGATTACCAATGATGCATGGTTCGGAACCCGTTCCGGCCCTTACCAGCATCTTGCCCAGGCCCAGATGCGGGCGATTGAGCAGGGGCTGCCACTTATGCGGTCCGCCAACACCGGCATTTCGGGGATGATCGATCCTTTGGGTCGGATTACCGCATCGCTTCCTTTGGGGCAGGCGGGGTTCGTAGACGCTGATCTGCCGCTGCCTCTTGCGCCGACGGTTTATTCCCGCATGGGGGACCTGCCCGTGTTCGGGGTCTTTCTCTTGTTGGCCGTGTTGCTATGGCGCATGCCGCGGCCGCGCAGCGCCTAGTTTCCGATTGACGCCATTTCGCAAGGCGCGTATGCCCTTGGTGCCTGTCACAACGGCTTCCTGGCGTGGCAGAGGAACTTCAATGGAGCACATTTATGTCCCGACAGAACTACACTTTTACTTCGGAATCGGTTTCCGAAGGGCACCCGGATAAGGTCTGTGACCGGATTTCGGACGCCGTACTCGACGCATTTCTGAATGAAGAACCCGAAGCGCGCGTGGCGTGCGAAACCTTTGCTACGACCGATCGGGTCGTCATCGGTGGCGAAGTAGGTCTGTCTGATCAGGAAAAGCTGCACGACTATATGGGCCGCATCGACGAGATCGCGCGCGCCTGTATCAAGGATATTGGTTACGAGCAGGACAAGTTTCACCACGAAACAGTCGAAGTGACGAACCTGCTGCACGAACAGTCCGCTCATATCGCTCAAGGCGTTGATGCCTCGGGTGATAAGGATGAGGGTGCGGGCGATCAGGGCATAATGTTTGGCTATGCCACCACGGAAACCCCTGCGCTGATGCCGGCCCCGATCCAGTATTCGCACGCGATCCTCCGTCGTCTGGCTGAAGTGCGTAAAAACGGCAGCGAGCCTGCTTTGGGCCCGGACGCGAAATCGCAGCTGTCCGTTGTTTACCGCGATGGCAAGCCGGTTGGCGTCAGCTCGATCGTTCTGTCCACGCAGCATCTGGATGAAGCGCTGACCTCGGACGACATCCGTGCGATCGTCGAGCCCTACATCACCGAAACCCTGCCCGAAGGATGGCTGAGCGCTGATACCGAATGGCACGTGAACCCGACCGGTAAGTTCGTGATCGGAGGCCCAGACGGAGATGCGGGCCTGACCGGCCGCAAGATCATCGTCGACACCTATGGCGGCGCGGCCCCTCATGGCGGCGGGGCGTTCTCGGGCAAAGACCCAACCAAGGTGGACCGCTCGGCAGCTTATGCCGCGCGCTACCTGGCCAAGAACGTGGTCGCCGCCGGCATGGCAGAACGCTGCACCATCCAGCTGAGCTATGCGATTGGCGTCTCCAAACCGCTGTCGATCTACGCCGACACCCATGGAACCGGCCAGATCGCGGACGCCGTGATCGAAAAAGCTGTTGGTCAGGTCATGGATCTGACGCCGCGCGGCATTCGTGAGCATCTGCAACTGAACAAGCCGATCTATCAGCGCACCGCAGCTTACGGTCATTTCGGCCGTGAACCCGCTGCCGATGGCGGCTTCAGCTGGGAACGCACTGATCTCATCGACGCCCTAAAAGCGGCGGTCTGATCCAAGACAAAAGGGGCGCGTCTCGCAGGATGCGCCCTTTCTCTTTTTCGAGATGCTCCGAGGGTCAGCCCCTTGTCACAAGACGCGCGCCACAGTAAGGGCACCGCCATGAGCAACCAGACACCCCAACGCCCCCGCAGAAACTTCTATGGCCGCTTCAAGGGCAAAACCCTGAAGCAAAGCCAGAAGACGTATCTGAACGAAGACCTCGATGCCCTGTCCCCCGGTGCTGTCGATTGGGAGACGAACCCCGAACGCCACCCGCTGGACCTCGACGCGCTGTTTGGCGGCAAGGATGTCTGGCTTGAGGTTGGCTTTGGCGGTGGCGAACATCTGGTGCATCAGGCCGCGAACAACCCCGATATCGGTATCATCGGGGCCGAGCCATACATCAACGGCGTCGCTATGCTGCTTGGTAAGATCCGTCAGGCTGGGGTCGAAAACCTCTCGGTGCATCCCGGTGATGCGCGCGACCTGTTCGATGTGCTGCCAGAAGCCAGCATTTCACGCGCCTTCCTGCTCTACCCGGACCCGTGGCCCAAAACGCGTCACCATCGCCGCCGCTTTGTAACGCCAGAACATCTGAAGCCTCTGGCTCGTGTCCTGAAACCCGGCTCGATCTTCCGCGTGGCCACCGACATTCCCGACTACGTGCGCCAGACGCTTGAGGAAGTCCCCCGCGCTGGTTTCGAATGGTTGGCTGAACGCCCTGCCGATTGGCGCGAGCCTTGGGACGACTGGATCTCGACCCGCTATGAGCAAAAGGCCCTGCGGGAAGGGCGGACACCGCACTATCTGACATTCCGCCGGACAGACGCCTGATCCGTTTCAAATTTCTGTAATCCTGCACGCTATGCTAGGCTGTGCGCGTTACGCGTTTTCAGCATAGCTTATTTCAAGGATTACGATGTCTGATATTCGGATTACCAACTGCCACACGCATCTGTTTCACTCGCGCCATGTGCCCGAGGACTATCCCTATCCGGCGCTCAAACCGTTCAAGAAGATGCCATGGTTGATCAAGGCTCTGGCTTTTGGTGCCAGACTGATCGGCCAGCTCGGCGTCGCCGATAAACTGGATCGGCTTTATCGCTTTCAGCAGGAGACGGATGAAGGCAGCCAGCGTGAGATTCTGGATAACCTGCAGCGACATTACCCCAGCAATACCCGCTTTGTCGTTTTGCCGATGGATCTGTCGGCCTTTGGCTTCGGCGCGCCTGAGGTGCCCCTGCGCGACCAGCACGACGAACTGGCGCAGTTGGCCACTGACCCTGAGGTTGGCCCCTCGGTGATTCCCTTCGCAACGATCGACCCGCGGGCTGATCCCAATGCCACAGAGCTGTGGCGCGCCATTGACGATCTGAGGTTTCGGGGGGTCAAGCTCTATCCTCGTTTGGGATTTGCACCGAATGACCCGGCTCTGATGCAGCATGTCTATCCGCGGTTGCAGGATGAGAACCTGCCTGTGATGTCGCATTGTTCGCGTGGCGGGGTTCAGGGGCGGTATCTTTCCGACTATTGGGCCGACCGCTATACAGAGCCTGAGGCGTTTATTCCGGTGATGCGGGCCTTTCCTGACCTTCGGATCTGTCTGGCACATTTTGGTGGGCAGCGAGACTGGCATGCCTACGTCAATCCCGATCACAGCGACCCTTTGGACGATGCATTCAACCGGAATTGGCTGAGATCCATCCGCACGATGATCGGCAGCGGAGACAACGATGGCCTGTGGACGGATATCTCCTACACTCTTTTCCAATTCGAAGACTATGCGCCGTTCCTGCGTTTGTTCTTGATGGGCGAAGATAAAGAAAGCGAACGCCTGCGGTCGCGCGTTTTGTTCGGCTCAGACTACTACATAACCCGGCAACAGGCATTGTCGGAAAAGGCGGTCTGTATCCGGTTGCGCAACGTTCTGGGCGAAGAGATCTTTCGCCAAATCGCCGAGGAAAACCCGGCAAAATGGCTGGGAGAGAGCTGAGAGGCACCCATCCCCTCATTGCCGCTGGACCAACTGGTCCCAATTCGCTAATCGGCATGGACTGATAGCGAAAACAGGAGCCCCCATGTCCGGACACGGCACGCCCATCCCGATGACCTCGCATCCCTGCGGCCCGTTGAACGGAACGGCTGAGGTGCCCGGCGACAAGTCGATCTCGCATCGGTCGCTGATCCTTGGCGCGATGGCGGTTGGGGAAACCAAAATCTCGGGCCTGCTTGAGGGCGAGGATGTTCTGGACACGGCCAAGGCCATGCGCGCATTTGGGGCCGAGGTGACGGACCATGGCGGCGGTGAATGGACAGTGCATGGCGTGGGTGTAGGCGGCTTTGCCGAACCCGATCAGGTGATCGACTGCGGCAACTCGGGCACTGGCGTGCGGTTGATCATGGGCGCGATGGCAACCTCTCCGATTACGGCGACCTTTACGGGTGATGCCAGTCTGAACAAGCGCCCGATGGCGCGGGTTACCGATCCGCTTGCGCTGTTCGGCGCGCAGTCGGTTGGCCGTTCGGGCGGGCGCCTGCCGATGACCATCGTGGGCGCGGCGGATCCGACCCCGGTCCGCTACGAGGTTCCGGTTCCTTCGGCGCAGGTGAAATCAGCCGTTCTGCTGGCGGGGCTGAACGCCCCCGGCAAGACCATTGTTGTCGAGAAAGAAGCCACCCGTGACCACTCGGAACGGATGCTGGCCGGTTTCGGGGCCGAGATCACGGTTGAAGATACGGATGAGGGCCGCGTGATCACGCTGACCGGTCGACCCGAGCTGAAACCTCAGGTGATTGCCGTGCCGCGTGACCCGTCGAGCGCAGCTTTCCCGGTTTGCGCGGCGCTGATCACCCCCGGTTCGGACGTGCTGGTGCCGGGCATCGGTCTGAACCCGACCCGCGCAGGCCTCTTCACTACTCTGCGTGAGATGGGCGCGGACCTGACCTATGAAAACGAACGCGAAGAGGGCGGTGAGCCCGTTGCCGATCTGCGTGCCAAATACTCGCCCAACATGAAGGGGATCGAGGTCCCGGCCGAGCGAGCATCCTCGATGATCGACGAATACCCGGTTCTGTCTGTGGTGGCGGCAAATGCGACCGGTACTACGATGATGGGCGGCGTGAAAGAGCTGCGCGTCAAGGAAAGCGACCGGATCGACGCGATGGCGCGCGGGTTGCGGGCCAATGGCGTGACCGTGAATGAAGGCGACGATTGGTGGTCGGTCGAAGGGCTGGGCATCGGCAACGTCCCCGGTGGTGCTACCTGCGAGAGCTTTCTGGACCACCGGATCGCGATGTCCTTCATGGTGATGGGCATGGGCGCGAAAACACCGGTCTCGGTCGATGACGGCGGACCAATCGCGACCTCTTTCCCGATCTTCGAGCCGCTGATGGCCTCGCTTGGTGCTAAGGTCGAACGGACATGAGCTTTACCGTCGCCATTGATGGCCCAGCGGCGGCGGGCAAGGGGACGATCTCAAAAGGCGTCGCGGCGCATTTCGGGTTTGCGCATCTGGATACGGGGCTGCTGTATCGTGCGGTCGGGCGGCGCGTGTTGGATGGGGTCGAACCCGTCGCTGCGGCCCAAGCCCTGACCGCAGAGGAACTGGAGCAAGGCGATCTGCGTACGGCTGAGATCGCGCAGGCCGCCTCGAAGGTTGCTGTCATCCCTGAGGTACGGGCCGCGCTGGTCGATTTCCAACGTGCCTTTGCCCGGCGCGCGGGCGGGGCAGTACTGGATGGGCGCGATATCGGGACGGTGATCTGCCCCGAGGCTGAGGTAAAGCTGTTCGTCACCGCCAGCGCCGAGGTTCGGGCCGAACGCCGGTTTTTGGAACTTAGCGCCAAAGGGTCTTATGTAACGCGTGATCAGGTCCTGGCCGATGTGCGCGAACGGGACGCGCGCGATGCGGAGCGTAGCACCGCCCCCATGAAACCCGCCGAAGACGCCGTTCTGCTGGACACGTCCGAACTGAGCATCGACGACGCTTTGGAGAAGGCTGTCGAAATCATCACACAGAAAAGACCCGCAGCGTAACTGCGGGCCGTTGTTTTAGGGGATCAGAGTTCGCCGACGGCGATGCTCTTGATATTTGCCCACTGGTCGTCGGCGGTTTTGATAGTGCCAACCACGTCTTTCAGAAACGCGGCGCGGGTTTCTGCGTTCAGGAACAGGAACAATTTGCCGTCCGCGATCAGGTATTGATCCGGGTCACCGTCAAACTTCTTGCCGACCGAAACTCCGAATGAGCAGAAGCCGCCGTGCTGGGGTAGGTAGGCTGCTGGGTTAGCCTCAAAGGCCTCGCGGTTTTCGGCCGTGGTGAAGTAGTAGGACGCGCCATCATAGGTGGCTGAGTGGGTGGCAAAACCCTCTACCGGGTTGCCGCTGTTGACCAGCGCGACCAGATCCACCCCGTGCGCAGCAAGCGGCGCGCCAGCCGCCGAGATGCCTTTGGAGACGTTGATTTCATCCGCAGCAAAGGCCGGGGCTGACAGGGCAAGCGCAGCAACAAAAGCAGTGAAGACGAGCGATTTCATTTGGGTCATCCTTTCATTTTCAGATCCGGGCTGAGGTATCCCTCCGCCGATGTGACAAAATTAGGATAGGAGTTTTGTACGTGTAATCGCAGATAAGCCGCGAAACTATGCAGATCGTTCAAACATCTGGATTACACGCAAAAACACTTCACACAGCTTTGTTTGGCCAGTGACCCGGTTGCTTTCTAAGGTAAAGGGGCAACTATGGGAGCGGCCTCATGATCCGACTAGCTGTGATTTTGTTCCTCATCGCCGGCAGCGTGAGCGCGCAACAGGCCGAACCGCCCGTACCTGAGGGCGAACCTCCGATGACATATGAGCGGTTGGGCAGGATCCTCTTTGCGCTTGATCCGGAGACGCAGCCCAGCGGGCCAGGGTTCCAGATCACCATTGCGGATGTGCCGGTTCTGGTGATCACCGATGTAGTGGCCGATCGAATGCGCGCTATGGTGCCTATCAGCAGCACGGCAGATCTGACTGTGGAGGATCTGCAACGGATGATGCAGGCCAATTTCGACAGCACGCTGGACGCGCGCTATGCGATTGCCAACGGAACCCTTTGGGCCGTGTTCATCCATCCTCTGTCGCCGCTGAAAAAGGATCAGCTGATCTCGGGCCTGGCGCAGACGGTGAACATCGCAAACACCTATGGCACTCTTTATTCGGGCGGAGCGGCTGAGTTCGGAGGGGGTGACAGCGGCGATCTGCAGCGTGCGCTGATCGATGAGCTTTTGAAAAAGGGCGAGGAAATCTGAAATCGGAATGTGACTGCGTTTCAATTTGACAAACCTCGGCGTTGCCGGATTTTTTGGCGCTGTCAATTCGGGGCTAAAAGACTAAGTGAAACCTAGTAAGCCTCTGCTCAAGAAGGGTAAAATAGCCACATCGACAGGACCCTAGCCAGACGTAACAAAACTGTTATGCTCCCCTCACAAGCAATAAAGGGAAGGCCGCCGGAAACCTCCAAAGAAAGGGGGAAGTGGCCACAAAATTCCCTAAGCCAACAGGGACAGACAAACATGACCAAACGTTTGCGCAAAATCACCATCGTGGGTGGTGGGACCGCGGGCTGGATGACCGCGTTGATTTTGGAGATGGTGCTGTCGCGCACCTCCGCGCCCAAGGATCGCCCACGTATCTGCCTGATCGAAAGCCCCAATATCTCGACCGTTGGTGTGGGTGAGGCAACGGTTCCGAGAATGCCGGTCACGCTGAGGCAAGCGGGCATTTCCGAACGGGACTTTTTTCGCGAAACCAATGCCTCATTCAAGCTGGGCGTGAAGTTCTGCAATTGGAACAAGGACGCCAAGGGCAATCGCATCGACTATGTGAACCCGTTCGCCCATGGTCAGATGCTGGAGGGGTTGGAGACGGCCGAGTATTTCCTGCGTTTTGGCAACGGGGATCGGGATTTCACCCAGTCCATCTCGCCGCATGACGATCTGGGTCGGATGTGCAAGGGCGCTCGGCCCTTGGGGGCACCGGAATTCGAGCAGCGCTTTGGTTACGCGTATCACCTGGACGCCGTGAAGTTCGCGGGCATGCTGACCAAGGTCTGCACCAAGCGTGGTGTTGAGCACATTCAGGATGAGGTGCAATCGGTCGAGTTGGATGAGCAGGGCAATGTCAGTCACCTGATGCTCGAGCGCAAAGGCCGTCACGACATTGAAATGGTCATTGACTGCACAGGGTTCCGTGGTCTGATCATCAATCAGGCTCTGGGTGAACCCTTCATGGATTACTCGGACTATCTGCCGAATGACCGGGCCATGGCGTTGCAGATTGAACATCCGGATCCAGAGAAGATTGAAAGCCTGACCCGCTCAACTGCGCTTGGGGCAGGGTGGACATGGCGCGTGCCGCTCTTCAACCGAGTGGGCACGGGCTATGTGTTCTCATCCGCGCACCGGACGGACGATCAGGCGGCGGATGAATATCTTGAGTGGCTGGGCGACAGCGGCAAGGGTCTGACGCCGCGCGTAATCCCGATGCGCGTTGGGCGCGTGCGTAACGCGTGGGTCAAGAACTGCGTGGCGATCGGCCTTTCTGGCGGGTTCATCGAGCCGCTGGAAAGCACCGCGATCCACATGATCGACCATGCCGTGCGCTGGTTCGCCGAGCATCTGCCAACACAGGACATCGAACCAGCCTTGCGGAAGCGTTACAACCGGCAGATGGACAAGCTCTATAACGAGGTGTTGGAGTTCATCTGTCTGCACTACCGCCTTGGTAACCGCACCGATGATCAATACTGGATCGACGCGCGGACCGAAATGAAACTACCTGACCGGTTGGCCGAGAACCTTGAACTTTGGCAGCATCGCTTGCCGATGGAACATGACATTGAGTTCGTCTCATTGTTCGATCACCGCGTCTACCAGACGGTTCTGTTGGGCAAACAGGTCTATGATACGGGCTATGGCGAAGGCATCCGCGACCGTCTGCGTCCATTGAAGAAACCGATCTGGTTCCATTGGTGGAAGGGCGCGCGCATGCACCTCAACGAGATTCTGCAAACAATGCCGGATCACAAAACGCTTCTGCGCGATATTCGGGGTGAACTGAAGAAGCCAGCTTTTGGCAAGGCGGCTGCAGTGAAGCCCACTGTGGCCATGCCGGGCGCAAAGCCGGCTCCGGTTGTGGTTCAGAATATGCCGAACCTGGCCGAAATCCAAAGCGGTGCGAAGGACCTGCAGTTGTTCTAGGGCGCTTAGGCATGGGCAGAGTAATCTTCGACACCCGCTGCGGTGCCGTGATTTAGGCTTTGCCCTTGCGTATCTGGCTGAAACAGCCTATACGCGCGCTGTCTGAACAAGGGCGGTTAACGTCCGGATGACGTATCTGAGCAGGGCCGGGTTACCTCGGCCCTTTGTGTTTGTGTAGTCAGATGCGCACCGGGCCACGCCCTAAGACATCATGAAACAAGACCGGCGGAAACAACCGCTCGGCCAGCAAAAACGTATGTAAAGGAAAATGACGCCACATGGCTAACGCATCCATGGAGGAATTCGAAGCCCTCCTGAATGAAAGCTTCGAAATGGACACACCCGAAGAGGGTTCTGTTGTCAAAGGTAAGGTTCTGGCGATTGAAGCCGGCCAAGCCATCATCGACGTAGGCTACAAAATGGAAGGCCGCGTTGATCTGAAAGAATTCGCAAATCCCGGCGAAGCCCCTGAAATCGCTGTTGGTGACGAGGTCGAAGTATACCTGCGCGCCGCAGAAAACGCCCGTGGCGAAGCTGTCATCTCGCGTGAGATGGCCCGCCGTGAAGAGGCATGGGACCGTCTGGAAAAAGCATATGCCGACGACCAGCGCGTCGAAGGTGCAATCTTTGGTCGCGTCAAAGGTGGCTTCACCGTCGATCTGGGTGGTGCAGTTGCATTCCTGCCCGGCTCGCAGGTTGACGTTCGCCCCGTGCGCGATGCTGGCCCGCTGATGGGGCTGAAGCAGCCGTTCCAGATTCTGAAAATGGACCGCCGCCGTGGCAACATCGTTGTGTCGCGTCGCGCAATCCTGGAAGAATCGCGTGCCGAACAGCGTGCTGAAGTCATCGGCAACCTGTCCGAAGGGCAGACCGTCGAGGGTGTTGTCAAGAACATCACTGAATACGGTGCATTTGTTGACCTGGGCGGCGTTGACGGCCTGCTGCACGTTACCGACATGGCATGGCGCCGTGTGAACCACCCGTCCGAGATCCTGACGATCGGCGAAACCATCAAGGTTCAGGTCATCAAGATCAACAAAGAGACCCACCGCATCAGCTTGGGCATGAAGCAGCTGCAGGAAGATCCGTGGGATCTGGTCGCTGCCAAGTACCCGCTGGGCTCGGTCCATCAGGGTCGCGTCACCAACATCACCGACTACGGCGCGTTCGTCGAGCTGGAAGCCGGTGTCGAAGGTCTGGTACACGTGTCCGAGATGTCCTGGACCAAGAAAAACGTCCACCCCGGCAAGATTGTTTCGACCAGCCAGGAAGTCGACGTCATGGTTCTGGAAATCGACGGCGCCAAGCGTCGCGTGTCTCTGGGCCTGAAGCAGACTCAGCGCAACCCATGGGAAGTGTTTGCAGAAACACACCCCGAGGGCACCGAGGTCGAAGGCGAAGTCAAGAACATCACCGAATTCGGTCTGTTCATTGGCCTCGAAGGCGACATCGACGGCATGGTTCACCTGTCGGACCTGTCCTGGGACGAGCGCGGCGAGGATGCGATCCAGAACTACCGCAAAGGCGACATGGTTTCGGCCGTTGTCTCGGAAGTTGACGTCGAAAAAGAGCGTATCTCGCTGTCGATCAAAGCCCTGGGCGGTGACAAGTTCGCCGAAGCCGTGGGCGGCGTGAAGCGTGGCTCGGTCATCACCGTTGAAGTCACCGCGATCGAAGATGGCGGCATCGAGGTCGAGTACGAAGGCATGAAATCGTTCATCCGTCGTTCGGACCTGAGCCGTGACCGCGCCGAGCAGCGTCCTGAGCGCTTCAACACCGGCGACAAGGTCGACGTCCGTGTCACCAATGTCGACAGCAAGACCCGCCGTCTGGGCCTGTCGATCAAGGCACGCGAGATCGCCGAAGAGAAAGAGGCCGTGGAACAGTACGGTTCCTCCGACTCGGGCGCGTCGCTGGGCGATATCCTGGGTGCAGCGCTGAAATCCGGCGACTAAATCCAGTCTCTGACCCGATACAATTCAACGGCCCCGTACATGTGTGCGGCGCCGTTTTTGTTGCGAATCAACAAGTTCCCAAACTGGGCGCTAAAATGTACATACTATGTGCATGAACGGGATTTTGGGTGTTCAAGCTAAAAATCATGCGAGTTTGCCCGAAATAGCAGCTTCTACACACAGAGTTTACGTTCCCCCGAACCTGGTTTTTTTCTATACTGTCCAGAACACTAGAGATGGTAAACCGGTCGCCTGGGAGGGTAGCGCGCATGATCCGTTCTGAATTGATTCAAAAAATTGCTGACGAAAACCCGCATTTGTATCAACGCGATGTCGAGCGGATTGTGAATACAGTTTTCGAGGAAGTCACCGACGCAATGTCGCGTGGCGACCGGGTCGAGCTGCGCGGATTTGGCGCGTTCTCGGTAAAAAAGCGCGACGCGCGGGTGGGTCGCAATCCGCGCACCGGCGAAACTGTGCAGGTCGAAGAAAAATGCGTGCCGTTTTTCAAGACGGGTAAGTTGCTTAGGGACCGATTGAACGGTAAAGCCTGACCTTATGATGCGCTACATTCGATATGCTTTTCTGGGGGCACTGGGGATCATCTTGGTCTCGGTCTCCCTTGCCAACGTAGAATCCGTTGAACTCAAGCTGATGCCCGACCCTCTGGCCGAGCTGCTGGGTTTCAACCTGTCTACCTCGCTACCGCTGTTTCTGGTGGTGCTGGGCGGCGTTGTGGCCGGTCTGGTCATCGGGTTCCTGTGGGAATGGATGCGCGAGCATAAGCATCGTCGCGATGCGACCGTCAAAAAAGGCGAAGTGCGCAAGCTTGAGCGCGAGGTCAAGAAGCTCAAGAAGAAGCAGAATGAAGGCAAGGACGAGGTTCTCGCCATTCTGGATGAGGCAAGCTGAGCCAAAGCAATGCCTGATGTGTCTGTCAAAATCTGCGGTTTGACCGCCCCTGATCACGTGCGCGCTGCTGTTGATGCAGGCGCGCGGTATCTGGGGTTCAACTTCTTCGCCAAATCCCCCCGCTATGTCTCGCCGCAGCAGGCCGCCGAGTTGGCGACCCATGTGCCGGCGGGCGTGGCCAAGGTGGCGTTGGTGGTGAATGCCTCGGATGAGGTGCTGGACGACATCACGCAGAACGCTCCGTTCGATATCTTGCAACTGCACGGGGGCGAGTCGATTGAACGCGTGCAGCAGATCAAGGACCGGTATGGTTTGCCGGTGATGAAGGTGATCGGGGTGGCCGATGAGGCTGACCTTGCCACCATTGATGCGTTTAGTGACGTGGCGGATCAGCTGCTGATTGACGCCAAGCCGCCAAAGAATGCTGTTCTGCCCGGAGGCAACGGCTTGGCTTTTGACTGGCGTCTGCTGGCGGGGCGCAAATACTGGCGCAAGCCGTGGATGCTGGCCGGTGGCCTGACCCCTGACAATGTGGCCGAGGCGATCCGTATGACGGGCGCGCGTCAGGTTGATGTCGCATCCGGCGTCGAAAGCGCGCCGGGAGTTAAAGATGCCGCCCTAATGAAGGCATTTATCGACGCGACGCAGTGATCTGATCTCGTATTCGCGCCGTACCTCTCGACGGAGGGGTACAAAACATGCTGGCGGCAATAGGCGGCGTTTCTCTGAAACACTGGTACAACGCGCCAGAGTTTTTCTGGCGAGCAGGGCAGGCCTTGCGGCAAGCGCGGGGCGATCCGCTATGCCTGCATGCGGCGACTTTCCGTCAAGACGGTCTCTATTTCTCGCTCAGCGTCTGGCACGATATCGAGGCGATGCTGACCTTCGCCCAATCAGGCCCGCACCGTCGCCTGATGCAGGAGGCGAGCCGTTTGGCAGATGTGAACCAGTTCCACCATTTCCCTTGCATAGGGGTCCCAACGACTGAGCAAGCGCTTGAACTTTGGCGGCATCATACCCTGGCTGCTGAATGAGGCGTTTTGCCCATGGCAAAACCTGCCGCTACCTCCTATGAACAACGGATACGACGCGGGAGACTTCCATGGCCAACGATCTTTTCAATTCCTTCATGTCCGGCCCTGACGAACAGGGGCGTTTTGGCATTTTCGGCGGGCGTTTTGTCAGTGAGACGCTGATGCCGCTGATCCTGTCGCTGGAAGAGGAATATGACAAAGCCAAGGACGATCCGACGTTTTGGGCCGAGATGGACGACCTGTGGGCGAACTATGTCGGGCGCCCCTCGCCGCTTTATTACGCAGAACGGCTGACCCAGCATCTGGGTGGTGCCAAGATTTATCTGAAACGCGATGAGCTGAACCATACCGGTGCACACAAGATCAACAACGTGTTGGGCCAGATCATTCTGGCACGCCGTATGGGCAAGACCCGGATCATCGCGGAAACCGGGGCAGGGCAGCATGGTGTGGCCACGGCCACCGTCTGCGCCAAGTTCGGCCTGGAATGTATCGTCTATATGGGCGCGCATGACGTGCAGCGTCAGGCGCCGAACGTGTTCCGCATGCGTCTGCTGGGGGCTGAGGTGATTCCGGTGACTTCGGGCCGTGGAACGCTGAAGGACGCGATGAACGACGCGTTGCGCGACTGGGTGACCAATGTGCGCGACACGTTCTACTGCATCGGCACCGTGGCTGGTCCGCACCCGTACCCGGCTATGGTGCGCGACTTCCAGTCGATCATCGGTAAGGAAGCCAAAGAGCAGATGATGAAGGCCGAGGGCCGTCTGCCCGACACGATCATCGCTGCCATTGGCGGTGGCTCAAACGCGATGGGCTTGTTCTACCCGTTCCTCGACGACAAAGAGGTCAACATCGTCGGCGTCGAAGCGGGCGGCAAGGGCGTGAACGAGAAGATGGAGCATTGCGCTTCGCTGACCGGTGGTCGTCCGGGCGTGCTGCATGGCAACCGGACCTATCTGCTGCAGGACGATGACGGCCAGATATTGGAAGGCTATTCGATCTCGGCTGGTCTCGACTATCCGGGCATCGGGCCCGAGCATTCCTGGCTGAACGATATCGGTCGTGCGAACTATGTCGCCATCACTGACAAAGAGGCGCTTGAGGCTTTCCAACTGTGCTGTGCCACCGAAGGCATCATCCCGGCGCTGGAGCCCAGCCACGCGCTGGCCCATGTGATGAAGATCGCGCCTGATCTGCCCAAGGATCACCTGATCTGCATGAATATGTGCGGACGCGGTGACAAGGACGTGCAGACCGTCGCAAAATACCTGAACTTCGACATGTCGGACACCGAAGGCCGCACGGCGGACTAACATTCGGTCAAGCGGATGGAACCGGCCCCCGGAAAGGGCCGGTTTTTCTTTAGCCCTCTTGCAGGACGGTTTCGAACCCTTCGAACTGCGGTGGGCCCATAAGGGCGGTTTGGGTCTTGCTGTTGCCTGCATTCTTATGCGCGTCGCGGAACTGTTCCGACTTGGTCCAGGCTTCGAAATCTGCGCGGCTGTCCCAGATCACATGGCTGGAATACAGGCGATATCCGTCGCCTTCGGGCCCTTTGAGCAGGCGGAATTCCTGAAACCCTTTCAGCTCGTTCAGACGGCTCTGGCGTTCCTTCCAGACGTTTTCAAAATCGGCTTCACTGCCGGGCAGGACCTGGAAACGGTTCATTGCGATAAAGCTCATGGCTTTCCCCATTCTGTCGTGTTCCAGGCTGGCGAAACGAAATGTCGGCTGGCTTTTGGTATAGAGAGTATTCCCCGCCCGCCGTCAATTGGCGCGCGCTGCGTGTTGGCGCAGGATGTCCAGCGGCACGATCTCAAGTGCGCGCTGATGCGTGGCTTCAAGATGGACCTTGGGCGCACAGCCTTCGTCATGCGCCTGAAGGAAGCGACCGACGCAAAGACACCAGCTGTCCCCGGGGTTGAGGCCCGGAAAGTTGAACTCGGGTCGAGGGGTGCTAAGGTCGTTGCCAACGTATTTCGAATAAGCCAGAAACTCAGCCGTCATGACGGCGCAGACGGTGTGGCTGCCCTGATCCTCGATGCAGGTGTTGCAGGCCCCGTCGCGGAAGAACCCGGTCAAAGGGTCTTTCGAGCAATCGGCCAGAACCCCGCCGAGAACATTGATGCTGTCTTCTTTCTGCATGAGGCTCACCTTACAGGCTTTGCGCGATACTGCGGAACATTTCGACATTCTGTTCGTTGACGCCCTGATCACGGAATTTACGATCCGCACCGGTCGTCATGATCAGAACGCCACGAGGCTGGTCGAAATACATATATTGCCCATAGACCCCGCGGGCCAGAAATTCTCCTTCATGCGCACCAATGGGGATCCACCACTGATAGCCGTAGCCGATCTTTCCCGGCTCGGTCGGGGCGCTGGGCCAGGTCGATTCCTTGATCCATTCCGCGGGCACCAGTTGCTCGCCGTCATGCTCTCCGCCCTGCAGGATCACCTGGCCGAAGCGCGCAAAGTCGCGCGTGGTGAAATTCAGACCACCCAGCACAAAAGCCACGCCTGCCCCGTCGGTGACATAGTAACCGTCACGTTCCAGCCCCAGGGGCTGCACGATCTTCTCGGTCATCAGCTCCGTGACGCTGCGCCCGGTCGCCCCCCGGATCACCATGCCGATGACATGCGTGTCGATCGACACATACTGCCAGCTCTCCCCAGGTCCGATGAAGCTGTCCTCTAGCGCGATGGTGAAATCATCCAATTCGCCCCCGAGGGCCAAAACGCGACCCATCCTGTTGATGTCAGAGTTCGGGTCAAAATAGTCCTCGTCAAAGACCACCCCGCTGGCCATGTTCAGCACATTGCGGATCGAGGCGGTCTCATAGGCGCTGCCGGTCAGGTTGGGCGCGTATTTCACCACCGGATCATCAAGCGATGTGATCGCGCCTTCGTCTAGCAGAATCCCCAGAAGCGCCGAAAGATAGCTTTTGGCCACCGACCACGAGATGCGACGGTCGTCGGGACCTGTCCCCAGATAATATTCCTCGAACCGGATCTGGCCGTCCTGCATCACCAGAAGCGAGGTCACGGCGCGATCCTCGATCCAGTCATCGGTCCCTTCGGGCAGGTCAAAACCGGGGCCGTAAGGCAGCTCCCATGTTGGGCCGTTGCCTCGAGGCAGATTGGCGGTCAGGAAAGCCTCATCCATGTGAGAGAAATTCTGGACGATCTTCTCTTCGGAAAACAAAGAGTTCACGGCCAATAGACGTTGAATTTCTTCGCGTTTCCAGACGCCCACAACCACTGCGGCCAGGACCAGTGCCAGAATGATCCGCAACACCCATTTGAACAGAGCTTTCATGAAATGCCTCCCTCTTGGTTGACATAGGAGCGCGAGACGCCGCATTCCGCAATCAAGACCTTACGGCACCAAGGGCGCAGGCTATTTGAACTTGTCCAACAGCTTTTGCATGGCCGAGCGGTTGTCGTCTTCGGGAACAGGCTTTGCCTCGGGTTTTGGGGCCGATTTTTCGGGCTTTGACGAGGTGGAAGAGCGGGGTGGGGCGGTTCGCAAAGCCACCGCATTCATGAACTTGCCGCCGTCACCATCCGCAAGATGGCCCGCGCCATCTGCAACGCCGTGCAGTACGTCCTCCAGCCAGTCCCCATCGGCTTTGGCAAAGTCACCCAGAACATAGGGCGAGACCATCTCTTTCCGCCCGGGATGCCCGATGCCCAAACGCACCCGATCATAAGCCGGGCTTATATGCTCATGAATGGATCGCAGCCCGTTGTGCCCGGCATGACCGCCGCCCGCCTTGACCCGCACTTTGCCGGGCGCAAGGTCCAGCTCGTCATGAAAAACGGTCACGTCGGTTGAGTCGAGCTTGTAGAACCGCATCGCCTCGCCCACGGATTGACCCGAGCGATTCATGAAGGTCTGCGGCTTGATCAGAAGCACCTTTTCGTGCCCTAGACGCCCTTCGGCGATCTCGGCCTGAAACTTGGACTTCCAAGGGCCAAAACCATGATCATCGGCAATCCGGTCCAGCGCCATGAAGCCGATATTGTGCCGGTTGTGGGCATATTTCGATCCCGGGTTCCCCAATCCGACAAATAGCTTCATGCCACAATCCTCTTTCGCATGCCTTCAGCGCAGAGGGGTGATGGCATGAAATGGCATCCGTTTTCCAGTCCGATGGCAAAAGAAAACGGGGCCCGATGTTGGGCCCCGTTTCACAATCCGACAATTCGAATTCGGATTTATTCTTCAGCTTCTTCCTGGCCGACGACTTCTACTTCGTCCGCGGCCACTTCTTCGCCGTCTTCGTCGTCGCTGGTCGACAGACCGGTCGGTGCCGAAACGTTGGCGATCACAAAGTCACGGTCGATGGTCGGCTTGGTGCCTGCGGGCAGGTCAACCGACGAGATGGTGACAACGTCGTTGATCTCCATGCCTGTCAGATCAACGGTGATCTTCTCAGGAATGTCGCCAGCGGTGCACATCAGTTCGACTTCCGGGCGAACAACGGTCAGAACGCCGCCCTTCTTGATGCCGGGGGCCGCTTCTTCGTTGACGAATTCAACCGGGATGAACAGCGCGATCTTGGTGGTCCGACGCAGGCGCATCAGGTCCAGGTGGGTCGGCAGGTCTTTGACGACGTCACGCTGAACGTCACGGCAGATGACGCGTACGTCTTCGTGGCCTTCAACCTTCAGGTTCCACAGGGTCGACTTGAACCGGCCCGCTTTCAGGCGCTTGAACAGTTCGTTGAACGGGATCTTGATCGCCAGCGGATCTTTGTCGCCACCAAAAACAACGCCCGGAACCATGCCTTCGCGGCGGGTCTGACGAGCGGCGCCCTTGCCTGTCCCCGTCCGTTCCAGAGCTACGAGATCAGGAATCTCTCCAGCCATGATATATTCTCCAATGTTAGGGCGGGCATCCTCCAAGGCTGTATGCCCGCGTGAAGCCGCGTCCTTAGCTTGTTTCTTACGGTTTGGAAAGCGGTATTTTGCGAGGCTCTGCCTCGCGCTCCGAGGTATTTTCAAACAGAAGAAGATGCGAAGCGTCCGTTGCTTCTTCTGTTCAAAAATACTTCAGGGGCGTCGCGCCTTCAGAGGCGGCGGGGGCAGCGCCCCCTAGGCCGGTTCAGCTTTGCCAGCGCCCGCCGAAGTCTTCGGGCACAAGCAGGTTGTGACGGCCAAGATCTGCGACATTGCGCTCGCCGCACAGGGCCATTGTGGTATCAAACTCCTTCTGAATAACGTCCAAGGCGGTCGTCACGCCAGATTGACCCATCGCGCCTAGCCCATAGACGAAAGCGCGGCCGATATAGGTGCCCTTTGCCCCCAGTGCCAAAGCCTTTAGGACGTCCTGACCCGAGCGGATGCCGCTGTCCAGATGCACTTCGACATCGCCGCCGACAGCGTCCATGATCTCGGGCAGAATGCGGATTGAACTCAGCGCACCGTCTAGTTGGCGGCCTCCGTGATTCGACACTATGATGGCGTCCGCGCCGAGTTTGGCGGCCATCCTGGCATCTTCGGCGTCGAGTATGCCTTTCAGAATCACTTTGCCGCCCCATTGCTCCATCAGCTTTTCAACCTTTGCCCAGTCGAGGCTGGGGTCGAATTGCTCAGCCGTCCACGCGCCCAGTGAAGAGGCGTCAGAGATACCTTCGACATGACCGACGATGTTGCCGAACTCACGCCGTTTGGCTTGCAGCATTTCGATTCCCCATGACCATTTGGTCATCAGGTTGGCGATGGTTTTGGGTGTGAGTTTCGGTGGGGCGGAAAGGCCGTTCTTCAGGTCTTTGTGGCGTTGCCCCAGAATCTGCAGATCCAGCGTAATCACCAGTGCGGAGCACTTGGCATCCTTGGCCCGCTGGATCAGGCGGCTGACATAGTCTTCGTCCTTCATCGTGTAGAGTTGAAACCAAAACGGTTTGTTTGTGTATTCCGCCACATCTTCGATTGAGTTGATCGACATTGTGGAAAGAGTGAAAGGAACGCCGAATTCCTCGGCTGCTTTGGCTGCCTTCATTTCCCCGTCGGCGTGTTGCATTCCGGTCAAGCCGACAGGGGCAAGCGCAACGGGAAGCGCCACGTCCTCTCCAATCATCTGCGACGCGGTCGACCGGCCCGCCATATCCACGGCCACTCTTTGGCGCAGGCGGATTTTCTCGAAATCCGAACTGTTTTCGCGAAAGGTCTGCTCGGTCCAGCTGCCGCTTTCGGCGTAGTCATAGAACATGCGCGGCACACGGCGTTCGTAGATCCGGCGCAGGTCTTCAATCGTCGTAATCACGGGCATGTTCGGGAACCTTCCTTGAGTTGTCCCGAACTGTGTAACCGGCCAGAGGGCAGTTTCGCAACGCTATCTCGCAATCAAAAAACGCGGCTGTTCCAGGGCAGCCGCGTCTTAAAAGCAACCTGATCGTCGAGGCTTACGCAGAATGGGCACCATCCGCGAGGGACTTCACGAAATCCAGTACCTCGGACACTGGCTTGCCCGCGCCGATCTGGCTGACGATGGCCGACCCAACAACCGCCCCATCCGCGACTGAGGCGATGGCTTGCGATTTCTCTGGCGTGTTGATGCCAAAGCCAACGATGACCGGCAGGTCGGTGGCGGATTTGATCCGGGCGACTTCAGGGCCGACATTGGTGGCCTGCGCCTCCGCCGCTCCGGTGATTCCGGTGATCGAGACGTAGTAAACAAAGCCCGAGGTGTTCTGCAGCACGCGGGGCAGGCGTTTGTCGTCGGTGGTTGGTGTCGCGAGGCGGATGAAGTTCAGACCAGCGGCTTGTGCGGGCAGGCAAAGCTCCTCGTCTTCTTCGGGCGGCAGGTCGACGACGATCAGGCCGTCGACGCCCGCATCTTTGGCATCTTCTAGAAACGCGTCGACGCCACGGCTGTAGATCGGATTGTAATAGCCCATCAGAACAATCGGGGTCGCGTCATCGGTTTCCCGGAACGCGCGCGCTAGATCGAGCGTACGCTGCAGCGTCATACCGCCATCCAAGGCTCGCTGGCCTGCAAGCTGAATCGTCGGCCCGTCCGCCATCGGGTCGGTGAAGGGCAGGCCAAGCTCAATCACGTCCACGCCCGCAGCCGGCAATCCTTTGACGACCTCAAGCGAGGTCTCATAGTCTGGGTCGCCTGCCATCACATAGGCGACAAAGGCCTTTTTCCCCTCGGCTTTCAGAGCGGCAAACTTGGCGTCGATACGGGTCATGGCATGTCCTTGCAGTCAGGTTCGGACCTGATGTGCAGAAAGTTTTGCCGAAAATCAATCCCGCCGCGGCCGCAAACTCTCAGAACGCGAAGTGATAGCGGAAAAGCAGGGCGTTGACGCCCGGATTATCCTCTTGCGTGCTGGCGTTGGATTTGTGGGTGATGGCCATCGACACCTTGTTTCCATTGTCCAGTGTGTATCCCACCCCAAAAAGGCTGCGGATCTGAAAGCTACCGCCGAGATCGTTCAGCTCATCGGCCTCGGAAAAGTAGCCGGGCATGACGCTGCCTTCCAGAAACCAGCGATCGTTCAGAGAATAAAGACCAACCAGACCCACGCCGATATGGGTATCGCCCGCTTCGTCGATCGACAGGGCTGCGCCCCACCCAACGCTGAACCGGGTCGCCTGACGAAACGGGCGGTGCTGATATTCCAGCGCGATAAGCGCATGATCGTCCGAGTCGCTGTCCGAGAAATCTGCGAAACCAGCCCCTAGAATAATGGACTGGGCATGTGCCATGCCGGCGCATATGGCCAGAACAGCCGACAAAGCGAGGATTTTCTTCATAGGAACATTTCCGTTTGGTCTTCGATGTTCCTTTTCACGTGCTTATTCCAATGGCCTCTTTTCAATGCGCCCGCGAACACAACAGGGGAACAAATCCGTGAATCCAGCGTGAGGGTGAAGGGCGCCCATCACCCACATTGGCTTGCGCATTCACGCTGACCCGCCTAGAAGCAGCCGCGAAAAGCATCAGGAGACCGTCATGGGCTTTAAAATGGGAATCGTGGGTTTGCCGAATGTGGGCAAGTCGACCCTCTTCAACGCGCTGACCAAAACCGCAGCCGCCCAGGCCGCGAATTTCCCGTTCTGCACCATCGAACCCAATGTGGGCGACGTGGCCGTTCCTGATGACAGGTTGGACAAGTTGGCGGCGATCGCTGCCTCAAAACAAATCATCCCGACGCGGATGACCTTTGTGGATATCGCCGGTCTGGTGAAAGGGGCCTCGAAAGGTGAAGGGCTGGGCAACCAGTTTCTTGCCAATATCCGCGAGACCGACGCCATCGCCCATGTGCTGCGCTGTTTCGAAGACGGCGATGTGACCCATGTGGACGGCCGGGTCGATCCGGTGGCCGACGCTGACACGATCGAGACCGAACTGATGCTGGCTGATCTGGAAAGCATCGAAAAGCGCCGCGCCAATCTGGTGCGCAAGCTTAAGGGCAACGATAAAGAGGCGCAGCAACAGGACCGTCTGCTGTCTGAGGCGCAGGAGGTGCTGGAAAACGGCAAGCCCGCGCGTCTTGTTGAGGTCTCGGACGAAGACACCAAGGCCTGGAAGATGCTACAGCTTCTGACGACAAAGCCTGTGCTTTACGTCTGCAACGTGTCCGAGGAAGAAGCCGCCGAGGGCAACGAATACTCGTCCAAGGTAGCCCAAATGGCCGCCGCGCAGGGGAACGCGCACGTCATCATCAGCGCCAAGATCGAAGAAGAGATCAGCCTGCTGGAATTGGACGAGGCTGAGATGTTCCTAAGCGAAATGGGTCTGGAAGAACCCGGTCTCGACCGTTTGATCCGCGCCGGTTACGACCTGCTCAAGCTGGAAACCTATTTCACCGTCGGCCCGAAGGAGGCTCGCGCCTGGACCATCCGCACTGGCACCGCCGCGCCGCAGGCCGCAGGCGTCATCCATGGGGACTTCGAGAAAGGCTTTATTCGCGCTGAGACCATCGCCTATGACGACTACATCGCCGCCAATGGCGAGCAAGGTGCTAAAGAAGCAGGTAAGATGCGGGCTGAGGGCAAGGGCTACATCGTCAAGGATGGCGATGTGATGCACTTTTTGTTCAATACTTGAGCATCAACACCTTCACTATTCGAATGCTTTGGTGCCACTGGATGCGCACCCGAGCTATGACCACTTTGAGCCCAAAACGGACCTTCTGTGCCGCTTCCATCGCTGAAATCTATTGTACCGTAACACGCACCAGCACGAGACGATGTATCCATATACCCTAAGTCTGCGGGGTGGTCATTCCGGGACGTTTACCGATACGGAGTTACGTTAATCTTTGTGGCTGGGTTCAAATCATCGTTCGGGTCCGTAAAGATGCCTTCTGGAAAGGACACCGAGATGGGCCGATCTATCGTGTCCATGCACAGCATATGATTGTTGTCCCCGTCACCTAGGTTGGCGAGCGCGAGCGGCTTCACTTCACGACGGGTCCCATCGGGTGCCTCGACGGTGATAGTATAAAGATCGCGTTCTGCCTCACCTGGTTCGCTGCCATCCTTCAGCGTCACACCCCCTTCCCACGTTACACGGATCGCCTGAACGACGCCTTCCGTCGGGCAGAGGCTACCCCTTACGCGACGCGGGCCCAAAGTGCCGACAAGTGTCCAGTCCTCAACAACTTCGGCCAAAACAATCGATGGTCCATCTTCTAGTGTTATCACCGACGCACTCACTCCCTGAAAATCAAGCGTGCCGTCGATCGACTGCAAATGCCCGACAACGTCAACCCTAACCGGTGGGTCGCTTTCGGCGGGTCCCAATTGCCCTATCAAAAGAACCGTGCGCAACTCACCTGGGTCTGTCGCTGGGAGAACGGACGCGCAGTGCATCTTCCCCGACGCGCCTGACCGAGTTGTGACTTTAAAATCCCCGGCCTGCATAGTCGCGATGTCTATCTCAGTAGAAAAGATCACTGGCATTCCGGTGTTGCCCTCAGACCCCCTGCAAATCACATTTGAGACGCGTGGAAGTGCGTCAAGCCCGTGGAAGGCCGAGAGGAGTTTGGCGGATTGTCCGTTCACTTCTCTAGGCAGGCCAGCATCTGGCGTCGTATCAATGAGGTCGCGATTGGATATGTTGTCAGTCCACGACCCCGGTCCATACATAGTGAACCAAACAACTCCGGCGCTGATTGCCACCGTCACACCTAGCAAGCCGGCGATGATGGTCCGCTTCGAAATGCCCTTGATCACACAAGTTACCTCTGCAAGTTGTGGGTCGAGGATTCAACTCTTACCGTAAGCTTCATGTCCAAAGAAGAAGAGTCTGGTAAGAAACCACAAGCGTAGAGAAGCAAGCTCAATGGGTAGCGAGAATTTACTCGTCTAAGCTTCAGTTGGGCAGAACCATCGTCAATAGCGTCGACCGTATCTACACAACTGAACGGCCTGAAAATGGCAGCTTCGTCCGCGCTATTGATTTTCAATACAAGCCCGGCGAAGGGCAGGTTCGTGCCACCGAACGGAGTTGCCAAGTGTATCAATTATCCTGCCAAGTTGGCGAACTACTGGAACACCGAGACTCCGGGCGTGAATTTGCCTTTTCGGATCATGTTGACCAGTTCAATCCCATTAAAAGCGGATGCCGCAATGGTAAATAACTGGAGACCCAATGTTGGTTCTCTATTTCCAGAGAGAAGAGCAAACAGCCAAACCGAGGGATCAAACACCTTTCCCTCCATTCTTGTCTCACGCATCTGCCTGTATCAAATCACTAGCCTTCTCTCCGATCATGATGGCGGGCGCATTGGTGTTACCACTGACGATTTCCGGCATGATCGAGCAGTCGGCCACTCGTAAGTTGGCTATACCGTGCACTTTTAGTTTTGCATCTACGACCGATGCTTCGGTGCTTCCCATCGCGCAAGTTCCGGTTGGATGATAAATGGATGCGGTGTTTGATCTTACCCAGTCCAGCGTGCCTTCATAATCGTCGCAACTCAGCTGAGCCGTTGGCCGAAATTCCTCTGAAATCTTTGAGGCCAAAGGATTATGCTTGGCTATACTGCGGGCGATGTTCACTCCGTCAACAATGGTTCGGCAATCCCTTTCGGTGGACAGATAGTTCGGTATTATTTTGACATATTTAGATGGATCCGGGCCGTTCAAGCGTAGCTCCCCCCGGCTTTCAGGGCGCAGTTGGCAGACCGACATGGTAAAGGCTGAGAACGGATGAACACCCTCGCCAGGGCTGTCGGCGGACCAGGGCTGAACGTGGAATTGAATGTCGGGCGTCTCTACATCCTCGCGGGTTTTCATGAACCCGGTGGCAAGACTGGCGGCCATGGTCATAGGACCAGCACGGAACAGTGCGTATTTCAGGGCGATGCGCGCCTGATTGAACAGGCTGCGGACTTCATCATTCAGTGTCGGCTCATTGCATTTGAAAACGAGCCGGGCCTGCAAGTGGTCCTGTAGTCCTTTGCCGACACCTGGTAGGGCGTGCAGCGGTTCGATGCCGTTTTCTTTCAGGTGGTCCGGGTCTCCGATCCCTGAAAGCATCAGGATCTGCGGCGAGTTTATCGCTCCGCCGGACAAAATGATTTCACGCCGGACGGTCAGGGTTTTTTCTGCGCCAGAGCGATCCCGATACACGAGGCCGGTTGCTTTCTTTCCGTCCAGAACCACGCGCGTTACGAGCGCATTTGTAATGATGTTTAGGTTTTGTCGATCCCGAATGGGTTTCAGATAGGCAACGGCTGCACTGCACCGGCGGCCATTGCGGGTGGTTAGTTGGAAATAACCCACCCCCTCTTGTTCCGCGCCGTTGTAATCGGGGTTGAACGGATAGCCCGCCGCCTGCGCTGCGGCCACCCACGCGTCACAGATCGGGCGTTGAATACGCATGTTGGATACGGACAAGGGCCCACCAACGCCGTGGAATTCATCTTCACCTCGCTCCTGGTCTTCGCAGCGCTTGAAAAGGGGCAGGACATCGTCCCAGCCCCAGCCCTCATTGCCCATTTGCCGCCAGCGATCATAGTCCTCTTTCTGCCCACGAACGTAGAGCAAACCGTTCAATGAGGATGACCCGCCCAGTACCTTGCCGCGTGGCCAGTCGATGGATCGACCATTCAGACCAGGATCAGGTTCGGTGCGATAACACCAATCGACCGATGGGTTGTGCATGGTTTTGAAGTAGCCAACGGGGATGTGAATCCATGGGTTTGTATCGCGGCCACCTGCCTCTAGCAGTGCAACGGTCGTGTTAGGATTAGCGCTCAGCCGGTTGGCAATGACGCAGCCCGAAGACCCGGCGCCCACAACCGCATAATCCACTTCCATGACTGCCTCCTCCTCACGCCGTCGAAAAAACTCTATGCAAGATGCAAGAAATATACTAGCCTTTTTTGATACAAAACGTCTCAATAATTGCGATCAGGGAGGTAAGCAATGGAGATCGGTAAGAAACTAAGTGGTATTTCGCGGCGGGATTTCTTCCGTGTAGCTGGCCGTTACGGTATGAGTTCGACTCTGCTGGCAGCGGGTGGGTTTGGTGGAGCGATGAGCTTGGCCAACCTGGCGCAAGCGGCTGAATCCACGTACGAAAAACGGTTCTCAAAAGAGCCTAAGCACACGCTGAAGTTTGGCGCTTCAGGCTTCAACACTCGCAACCTTCTGATCGAACGCGCCGGGGCTATCGAGTTCGCGCGTGATCTGGAAGAACGCACAGATGGTGAGATTCGGATCGAGTTCATCGGCGACAATCAGATCTGCGGACAACTTAGCTGTGTTGAAAAAACCCAGCAGGGAATCGTTGATATCTACGCCGCTTCGACCCAGAACTCGGCTGGTGGCGCGCCCTATCTGAACGTGTTGGACTACGCCTATATGTTCCCGAGCCGCGCGGCGCAGTACCACTTCTTCTACAGCCCTGCGAGCCAGCGCATTCTCCGCGACCCCCTGGAGAAACGGCATGGGTTGAAGTTCCTGTTTACCCATTGCGAACTGCGCGGCCTGCAAATGGGCTCGACCTTTGCTGACAAGCCCACAGTAACCAAATTGGAAGAGTTGTTCGGCACCAAGAACCGTGTGACCGGCACGCAGTTGGGCCGGATTGCAATGCAGTTGCTGAACCTGAACCCGGTTCCGGTGGCTTGGGAAGAGACGTTGGACGCTCTAAAAACAGGTCTGATTGACGGGGCTGAAACTTGGGCCTCTGCTGTGGCTTACGCCAATATGGCGCCGGTGGTTTCGCAGTCGGTGAACCTGAAGTTCTTCTGTGGCACCGAGCACACCTCGATGTCCGCCAAGGTCTTCGATAGCCTCGGAGGCGAGTTGCAAGACGCAGTGATGGAGTCTTCCTACTTCACTCAGGCGTTGATCCAAGGTGCGAATGAGGCTGCATTGTTGAACACTGTTGGCTTCTCGGAGCCGCAGCTTCCCAACACGATCTTTGCCGAAAACGGTGTCCGCCCGGCCTTCTTGCCGGACGATCAGATCAAACTGGCCGAAGAGATGTGCGCTCCGAACTACAACCCTGAGCCTTGGGCGCAGTGGCGTGAACGCCTGAACAAATGGGCTGGTGGCATCGATACGTATCAGGAAATCTACGACATCGCGCGTGAAATTCCGGCCGATACCCTGCCGGAAAACGTCGAACCGCGCCGTTGGTGGATGGGCCAAGCCTGATAAGCTTATGTGAACCGGCCCTCAAACGGGCCGGTTCCAAAAGACACACCGACTGGGAGGACGGGGTACATGTCGTTATGGGCAGACATAGGCGCGATCTTCAGCGCCTTTCTCAGCCAGGATTCGTTCGAGATTCAATCCGCTCTGGAATCTGACGCTGCTTGGGTTCTGGGTGCAGTGGCCTCTGCAATTGGCGGACTTCTGGTCATGCTGGTCTATCGAAAGGTGCCCTTCATAGAACGCCATCTGGAACGATCAGTGATGGTTTATTCGTATCTTGCCATTGCACTGATCATCTTCTGGGGCGTGATCGACCGTTTCGTGTTTAACGATCAAGAGCCTTGGTCAACGACCATTCCACCCCTGCTTTTTATGGTTATGGCGTGGTTCGGGGCGTCTTACAACGTACGCCTTCGCACGCATCTGAGTTTCAGTGAATTCCGCACCGCAATGCCGAGGGCAGGGCAACTCACTTGCCTGATCCTTGATGCGGTTCTGTGGTTTATTTTCGCGGTGATCGTCATTGTCACCACAACCCGACTGGTCGCCCTGTCTGCGTCAAATTTCCAGATCGTACTGGGTACCGATAACGTCATGCAGTGGTGGTTCCTTCTGGCTGCACCGCTGTCTTTCTTCTTGATGGTCGGGCGGGTGTTTCAAAACCTCGCGGATGATCTGCACAATTGGAAAACAGGCGAGCCGCTCATCAAGCAGGCTGTGATCGGAGCAGACTAATGACAGATGGAACCATGGTCACACTGATCTCGCTTGGGGTCACTTTTCTCTTCATGCTGGGCGTGCCGGTTCTCCTGGTCATCGGCTACTGGGTCATCGGTTGTTCGTTTGTCCTCGGCTTGACGCTCGACAATATGGGTGCCGAGTTGCTGAACGTCTTCAACAAAGGTTTCGCCTTGCTGGCGATGCCGCTGTTCATTCTGACAGGAGACTTGATCAACAAATCCGGCATCGCGCGGCGGCTCAGCGATTTCGCCTATGCCTGTCTGGGTTGGATACGCGGCGGGCTGGCGATGGCCTCTCTAGGGGCATGCGGGTTGTTCGCCGCTATCTCGGGCTCGAACTCGGCCACGACCGCCACCATCGGGTCCATGTTGCACCCGGAGATGGTCAAGGGCGGCTATGATGAGCGGTTCAGCGCAGCCACTGCGGCGGCGGGGGGCACGGTGGGGATCATCATTCCGCCGTCGATTATTTTCATTGTCTATGGGTTCCTGATGAACCTGCCGATTTCGGAGCTGTTCGTCGCGGGTATTCTGCCCGGTGCGTTGATGGTCTTTGGCATGCAGTTTGCCTGCTGGATCATCTGTCGCATGAACGGCTGGGGCCACTTGATCCCGCTGCAACTGAACCGGGTGCTGAAAACCGCGTTCGGCGCATGGCTGGGTTTCTTCGCCATTGGGCTGGTTCTGTGGGGTATCTACACCGGTAAGTTCTCACCCACCGAAGCGGCGGGTGTGACCGTTGGCTTCTGTGTGATCGCCGGGTTGGTCAGCTATCCGATCAATCGGATCATGGGCGCACGGAACGATATTCCGCCGACCGAAAAAAGCTACGCCGAGATGTTCGTGGTCGAAGGCTTTACGATCCCCGAGATCCCGTCAATTGTGATCCGGTCAGCCCAGATCACAGGCATCCTTGCACCGCTAATCGCAATTTCTGTGGTGATGCAGCAAATCCTGTCGCTGCTGGGCGCGCAAGAAACCATTGGGAATTTTGTAACCTCAATGGGCGGCTACCACGCGGTTCTGTTCACCTCGATGGTGATCGTCTTCTTCTCGGGAATGGTGCTGGAAAGCTTGCCCGTGACGATCATCCTTGCGCCGATACTCGCACCAATTGCGGCCTCGGTTGGGATAGATCCGATCCATTTCTCGGTGATCTTCCTGGTGGGCGCATCTATCGGCTTCATCACTCCGCCCTACGGTTTGAACCTCTATGTGGCATCAGGCGTGACGGGTGTACCCTACTTCCGTCTCTTGCGATACACGGTGCCTTATCTGGTGGCTTTGCTGTCCGTATGGATATTGGTGTCGCTTGTGCCCGATCTGGCCTTGATCCTGCTGCCAAATAACTAGAATGTTGCGGGATGGCCGAGACGGAAACACAAGACAAAGAAACTCAGATCCCGACCAACCTGCGCCTTCTTCTCATCCTTGAGGAGGTGTCGCGGCGCGGGGTCGCCGTCAAACCATCGGACCTAATCGAGACATTGGGATTGGCCAAGCCCACAATCCACCGTCTGCTGCAAACCGCAGAGGCCGAGGGTTTCCTGCAACGAGATCTGGATGGCCGCTCATTTGGTCCTGGGCACCGGCTGCGATCGCTTTCGGTCAATACTATGTCTTCCGAACACCTGCGCACGGCACGTTTGGCGATCTTGCGCAGCGTCGCTGAAAAGGTTGGTGAGACTTGCAACTTAGCCATCCCAGACCGCGAAGGGATGATCTACCTCGACCGGGTTGAAACGAAATGGCCGCTACGCATCCAATTGCCAATCGGCACTCAGGTGCCCTTCCATTGCACAGCTAGCGGCAAGATGTACCTGTCTACTCTGCGTCAGAAGACGTTGGATGGGTTTCTCTCGGCAGGCAATTTACGACCTCAAACCGAACAATCCCTAACGAACCCCAAAGCACTACGCGAGGAAATCCGCGGAATCGCTGAAAACGGTTACGCGACAGATGATGAGGAATTCATGGCCGGAATGACGGCCATCGCTGTGCCCGTTCGTGATGGACAGGGTAGATTGGTAGGCACACTTTCAGTGCATGCTCCAACACAACGTCACGACGTCAACAGCCTATTGTCCTTTCTGAACATCCTGCAAAAAGGAGCAGGTGAGCTCTCCGAAATGTTAGCTAGCTGATTTCTGCTTTTCACTATGGTCAAAGCTCTCGCCAAATCAGAAAAAAATGATCTTTTCAAGTCGGCTCAAGAAATCAGTTATCCGAGTAGTATCATCCGCCGCGTCAAGGTCATTCGGATCGTACAAAAGGGTGGGGCTATCGCTAACTGATATTACCATTGCGGTTGACGCTCTCCCTCAGGTTTTGTGATCTCGGGGAAGTATTGGTTGCATCGGAAGCGGATGTCTGTGCATCGGGGAATGCTCGCTCATGAATCAGATGGCAAGCCGTCATAACCAGTGTCACGTCCCCATTTGCTTGGCACGGCAAGGACGAAGAGTTGGTCTCGAAATCCAAAAACGGTCGTTCAAGTACAAAGTGGGAAGGGCGGCAAAGTCCGTTTCTCTGACATTCAGTTACCATCTCGAGGAGTTTGCCTGCTAGTACTTTGCCTTGCATAGTCGCGCTACGCTGAGATTCCCGTCGGATTACGCGTTTCTGCGGATTGAAAACCCGCTAGTATTGTTTGTAGCCTGCCGTCCGAGAACCCCTTCCATGATCGAAATCCGAGACCTCCAACTCCTCAGTGCCCTCGCGCGGCATCGGCATTTTGCCAAAGCGGCTGAGGAATGCGGGATTTCCCAGCCCGCCTTCTCGATGCGCATTCGCAATCTTGAGGACCGGTTGGGCGTTTCGATTGTCCGGCGCGCCAATCGGTTTCAGGGTCTGACCGAAGAGGGTGAGATGATCGTCCTACGGGCGCGGCGCATTTTGGATGATGCCAAGGCATTGGAGCAGCAGGTGCAGGCCGCAAAGGGTGAGATCACTGGTACGTTGATGCTGGGTGTGATCCCGACCGCCATCGCGTTTACTGGACGGCTGACGAAACATTTGCGTAAGGCGCATCCGCGGATCGTGACCCGGATCGAGACCATGTCGGCCTCGGCCATTCAGCATCGGTTGGACGAAGGCAGCCTGGATGCGGGGGTCACCTATGGCGACAGCATCGGCACCGATTTGCGGCAGGTACAGCCTCTTTACGAGGAAACTTATGTCCTCCTGGCCCCTGCGCATATGGTCGAGGATACCGGCCCGATCCCTTGGGCCAAGGTCGCTGAATTCCCCCTCAGCTTGCTGGTGCCGCAAATGCAGAACCGGCGTATTCTGGATCGGATCTTTTTGGATCAGGGGCTGCACCCGGATGTGGTGGCCGAAACCAGCGGTTTTACCGCCTCGATGGTGATGGCGCGTGAAGGGTTGGCGGCCACTGTGGTTCCGCGTGTTCTGCTGCGATCTCTGGGTGATTTGAAGGGGACTAAAGTGCTGCCGCTGATCGACCCCGTAGTCAGTAAACCGATTTGTTTAGCGACCCTGACCCGAGATCCGGAATTGCCAACAGTCGAAGCCCTGAGGGCGGTTGTGACGTCTTTGCGGTGATAAGGTGTCGTTATCGTGCGATTGCATAAGACGATTTGACGATATCCTCCTCTGATGAGACACGGAGCCTCAATCGGAGGGCATCATGGCACCATTAGATACCAAGCCATCAGGCGCACCCAAGGGCGTTTGGAAGTCAGGTAAAGGCAAAGGGCGGCACACGCCCAAAGGCCGTCAGTTTACAGACGAGGCACAGGCGGAGATTGCGCGCCTGCTAGGGGATCGCCCCCGTCGCCGCGATCTGCTGATCGAATTTCTACATTTGATTCAGGATGCGCACGGCCATATCAGCGCCGACCACATCGCCGCCTTGGCGGTCGAGATGCGCATCGGTCAGGCCGAGATCTATGAAACCGCGACCTTCTATGCCCATTTCGATGTGGTGAAAGAGGACGAGACGCCGCCGCCTGCGTTGACGATCCGCGTCTGTGATTCCCTGTCCTGCGAGATGGCCGGTGCTCAGCAGCTGCAGAAGGCGCTGGAAGATGGCTTGGATCCGGCTGAGGTCCGCGTTGTCCGCGCGCCGTGCATGGGACGCTGTGACACCGCTCCGGTGCTTGAGATCGGTCACAACCATATCGACCACGCGACCCCCGAAAAGGTGCAGGCTGCAATTGCAGCGGGTGACACCCATGCGCATCTGCCTGACTACGAAACCTTCGCGGCCTATGAGGCCGAAGGCGGTTATGACAAGCTGAAAGAGCTGCGCGCCGGTGGCGATTGGGAAAAGGTGCAGGAAGACGTCCTGTCCTCGGGCCTGCGTGGCCTGGGCGGTGCGGGCTTCCCGTCGGGCAAGAAATGGGGCTTTGTTCGCATGAATGAAGGCCCGCGCTATCTGGCCGTGAACGGCGATGAGGGCGAGCCCGGCACATTCAAAGATCGCTACTATCTGGAACGCACGCCGCATGTCTTCCTGGAAGGTATGCTGATCGCCGCATGGGCCGTCGAGGCCGAGACCTGCTTCATCTACATGCGCGACGAATACCCCGCCGTGCTGGAAATCCTGCGTCGCGAGATTGCTGCGTTGGAGCAGGCAGGGATTGTCGAAGAAGGCTACATCGACCTGCGCCGGGGTGCAGGTGCCTACATCTGCGGTGAAGAATCCGCGATGATCGAGTCGATCGAAGGCAAGAAGGGCCTGCCCCGCCACCGTCCTCCGTTCGTGGCGCAGGTCGGTGTGTTCAACCGCCCGACCTTGGTTCACAACGTTGAGACGCTGTATTGGGTCTCGAAAATCTGCCGCGGAGGGCCGCAGATCCTGAGTTCGGTTGAAAAGAATGGCCGCAAGGGCCTGCGCAGCTACTCGATCTCGGGTCGTGTGGCGAAGCCGGGTGTATACCTCCTGCCCGCTGGCTCGACCATTTTGGATGTGATTGAAGCTGCCGGTGGCATGGCCGAAGGGCAGACGTTCAAAGCGTACCAGCCGGGCGGTCCATCCTCGGGCCTGCTGCCTGCGTCGATGGATGATATCCCGTTGGACTTCGACACGCTGCAACCGCATGGCACCTTCATCGGCTCGGCGGCCGTAGTGGTTCTGTCCGATCAGGACACCGCCCGCGATGCGGCGCTGAACATGCTGCGCTTCTTCGAAGATGAAAGCTGTGGCCAGTGTACGCCCTGCCGTGCCGGCTGCGAAAAGGCGGTGAAACTGATGCAAGCCGACAAGTGGGACACTGATCTGCTGGAAGATCTGTGTCAGGTCATGGGCGACGCCTCGATCTGCGGTCTGGGGCAGGCTGCTCCGAACCCGATCCGCCTTGTCATGAAACACTTCGCTGACGAAATCTGAGGGGAGACAGAGCCATGCTAGACGCAAGCCCAACCAAGACCGTCACCTTCAACCTGAACGGCGAAGATGTCACCGTGCCCGAGGGGTGGACCATCTGGGAAGCCGCCAAGGGCCAGGGGTTCACCATCCCGCACCTGTGCCACAAGCCGCAGCCGGGTTATCGCCCGGACGGCAACTGCCGCGCCTGTATGGTTGAGGTGGAAGGCGAGCGCACGCTGGTCGCCTCGTGCATCCGCCCTGCCGCAGACGGTATGGTCGTCAAGACCGACAGCGACCGGGCCGAGAAATCGCGCGCCATGGTCATGGAACTGCTGGTTGCCGATCAGCCCGAAGAAGCCCATGACACCTCCAGCCATTTCTGGGACATGGCCAAGCTGAACGGTGTCAGCGAGAGCCGTTTCCCGGCGAAAGAGGCTGAAAAGATCCCGCTGCTGGATGACAGCCACGTTGCGATGCGTGTCAATCTGGACGCCTGCATCAACTGTAACCTCTGCGTCCGAGCCTGCCGTGAAGTTCAGGTGAATGACGTGATCGGAATGGCCGGTCGCGGCCATACGGCTCAGGTTGTGTTCGACCAGAACGACCCGATGGGCGATTCAACTTGTGTGGCCTGTGGTGAGTGCGTTCAGGCCTGCCCCACCGGCGCGCTGATGCCTGCCACCGTGTTGGACGACCAACAAAAGGGTGACAGCAAGGACTACGACTCTGAGACCGAGAGCGTCTGCCCGTTCTGCGGCGTGGGCTGCAAGGTCTCGCTGAAGGTCAAGGACGGCAAGGTCAAATATGTCGAGGGCATCAACGGCCCCGCCAACGAAGGCCGTTTGTGTGTCAAAGGCCGGTTTGGTTTCGACTATATCCACCACCCGCACCGCCTGACCAAGCCGCTGATCCGTCGTGAGGATGCACCTGAAAAGGGTCTGAACGTCGATCCGGGCAATCTGGACACCCATTTCCGCGAAGCGACCTGGGAAGAGGCGATGGATCTGGCCGCCACCAAGCTGATGGCCCTGCGCGACGAAGACCCGCGCAGCGTTGCGGGCTTTGGCTCGGCCAAATGTACCAACGAAGAAGCGTATCTGTTCCAGAAGTTCATCCGTCAGGGCTTCCGCCACAACAACGTCGACCACTGCACCCGTCTGTGCCACGCCTCGTCGGTTGCGGCCCTGATCGAGAACGTGGGCTCGGGCGCTGTGACCGCGACCTTCAACGAGATCGAAAACGCGGACGTGGCGATCATCATCGGCTCGAACCCGATCGAGAACCACCCCGTTGCAGCGACCTACTTCAAGCAGTTCGCCAAACGCGGCGGCAAGCTGATCGTGATGGACCCGCGCGGCGTCGGTATGCGCAAGTTTGCCGATGAAATGCTGCAGTTCCGTCCGGGGGCTGATGTCTCGATGCTCAACGCGATTATGAACGTGATCGTCGAGGAAGAGCTCTATGACAGCCAGTATATCCACCGCTGGACCGAGAACTGGGAAGCTGAGAAAGAGCATCTGCGCCAGTTCACGCCCGAGGCAATGTCGCCCATATGTGGTATCGAGCCTGAGCAGCTGCGCCGCGTCGCGCGCACCTTTGCGCAGGCCAAGGCCGGTCTGATCTTCTGGGGTATGGGCGTCAGCCAGCACATTCACGGCACTGATAACTCTCGCTGCCTGATCTCGCTGGCCTTGATGACCGGCAATGTGGGCAAACCCGGCGCTGGTTTGCACCCGCTGCGGGGTCAGAACAACGTGCAGGGGGCCTCAGACGCCGGTCTGATCCCTATGTTCCTGCCGGACTATCAGTCGGTCATGGACGATGACATCCGCGCCAAGTTCAACAATGTGTGGAATGATGAGCGTGACTTCTCGAACGAGAAGGGCCTGACCGTCACCGAGATCATTGATCAGGCTTATGAGGGCAACATCAAGGGGATGTATATCCAGGGTGAAAACCCGGCCATGTCCGACCCCGATGTTGGTCACGCGCGCGACGCTCTGGCCAAGCTGGAGTTGATGATCGTGCAGGATATCTTCCTGACCGAAACTGCCAACTATGCCGATATCATCCTGCCTGCCTCGGCGCTCTATGAGAAGAACGGCACTGTGTCAAACACCAACCGTCAGGTGCAGCGTGTGCGGCCCGCCGTGACCCCTCCGGGTGAGGCGCGTGAGGATTGGAAGATCACCGTCGAGCTTGGGCAGCGGATCGGGCTGAACTGGGACTACACCGACGTGTCGCAGGTGTTCAACGAGATGAAGTTGACGATGAACTCGCTCAACAACATCACGTGGGAGCGTCTGGAGACCGAGACCATCACCTATCCGTCTCTGTCCGAGACAGACCCGGGTCAGGCGATCGTGTTCGGTGACGGCTTCCCACGTGCGGACGGCAAGGCCCGGTTTACCCCGGCCAGCGTCATCCCGCCGGATGAGGCCCCGGATGACGAATACCCGATGATCGCAACAACCGGTCGTCAGCTGGAGCATTGGCACACTGGGTCGATGACGCGTCGCGCCAAGGTTCTGGACGCGGTTGAGCCTGAGGCGAACTGCTCAATGAACCCGCGGACCCTGAAACTGATGGGGATTGAGCCGGGCGAGATGATCCGCCTGACCACCCGTCGCGGCTCGATCGAGATCATGGTTCGTGCCGACCGTGCGATTGCCGAAGATATGGTGTTCATCCCGTTTGCCTATGTCGAGGCGGCGGCGAACATCCTGACCAACTCGGCCATCGACCCCTATGGCAAGATCCCCGAGTTCAAGTTCTCGGCGATCCGGGTCGATAAGATCGAAGACGCCATCGCGGCAGAGTAAACTCCATTCCAGACGCTCGGAAAAGGCGGCCAATTGGGTCGCCTTTTTCGCGTCTTGACAGCGGCTTACACGCGGCCAACCCTGTCACCGTCATTCATGATGGAGTTGCCGATGCCCCGCCGTTTCGTCGATTTGTCCGTTCCGCTGGAAACCGGCATCGTATCGGACCCGCCGATCATGCTGCCTGAGATCGAGTACATGACCCATGACCAGACCGCGGAACAAGTCATGTCCTTCTTTCCCGGCCTGCAAAAGGATGACCTGCCGGGCGGCGAGGGCTGGGCCATCGAACGGTTACAAATCGCGACCCATAACGGGACCCATCTGGACGCGCCCTATCACCATCATTCGACGATGAACAAAGGCGAGCGGGCGATCACCATCGATGAGGTGCCGCTAGAGTGGTGCATGAATCCCGGCGTCAAACTGGATTTTCGCGACTTCGAGGATGGCTATGTGGTCACAGCAGCGGATGTCGAAGCTGAGCTGAAACGGATCGGTCATACGCTGAAACCGTTGGATATTGTAGTCGTCAACACCTCTGCCGGGACGCAATATGGCCAGCCCGACTATCTGATGAAGGGCTGCGGTATGGGGGGCGAAGCAACCCTTTATCTGACAGAACGCGGCGTACGCGTCACAGGCACGGATGCCTGGAGTTGGGACGCGCCCTTTCCGTTGACCGCTCAGGAATACGCTGAAACCAAGGATGCCTCGATCATCTGGGAGGGGCACCGCGCCTCGATGGAGATCGGTTATTGCCACATGGAGAAGCTAACCAATCTCGAAACTCTGCCCGCGACGGGGTTTGAGATTTCTTGTTTTCCCTTCAAGATCAAAGGCGCGTCAGCCGGGTTCATCCGCGCCGTCGCGATCTTTGAGGACCCCGAGGAGTGAAAATCACCAACATGTCGCAAGATACACAACCCCTTGGCGGCCATGATGGCCCGTATGATGCGCCGATCGAAATTCACGGCTTTGCCTTGCAGCCGGACTGGATCGACTACAACGGGCATATGAATGTCGGCTTTTATGGCGTGGCGTTCGACATCGCGTTCGAGCGTTTGCTGGTCGATCATCTGGGTCTGGGTGAGCCGCAGGTCGCCGCGATGGGGCAGGGGCCTTATGTGCTGCAGTCGCATATGCAGTTCCTGCGTGAGGTCACTCCAGACATGACGATCCACTTTCGGTTTCGCCTGTTGGATGCAGATCAGAAACGAGGGCATTATTTCGGGCAGATGGTTTCTATGCCGGATGAAACGGTGTGTGCCACGCAAGAGGTGCTGTTCATGAATGTCAGTCACGCGACGGGGCGATCTGCGCCTTATCCGGATTGGGCGGTCAGTCGGCTGGCGCGAATGGTCTCCGATCACAAGGCGCTTCCTCTGGAACCGGAAATCGGCCAGCCGATTGGTATTCGCCGAAAGTAGCCTGGTTAGTAGTCGCGCTCGAAAAACAGCCCGATCCCGGTTTCTCCGCGCCCGTCGACGGTGCCCCGGACAGTGAAGCTGTCCGTAACGTCCAGATTCAGGTTTACCTCGGTATCGCCGTCTGTGTTGACGGTGAAATCCGTGTACAGATTGTCCCCAAGATATGCTCCTGCGCCAAAGCGGCCCGCGCCGCCTTCGGTCGCACCGATATCCACCGTGTCAACACCGGTCGAGTCCCGCAGGCCCTTGGTCGCATCACCTCCGGCCCCGCTTAGTTGTGCCAGCGAGGCCGCCATCTGTGCGATGACAAAAGGTGAGAGTTCCGAGAACCGGTTGCCAAACAACAGCATGGCTAGCGCCTCTTCGGTCGGGCGTTCGGGGTCCGAGAAAACATTGACTTCGGGCGAATCCAGAGGTCCGGCGATCTCGATCGTTGCGGTCCCGTCTGATGTGCTGCTCGAAGATTCGAACTCGATATAGGGCGTCAGGTCCCCTTGCAGTGTGACGATCCCTTTGGTCAGAGTCAGCCTGCGTCCCAGAATATCCAGATTGCCGCGCAGCAGTTCGATCTGGCCCGAAGGGACAACGGATGTCGTGGTGCCACCGATTGAGATATTCCCACCCAGTTCCGCATTCACGCCGCGCCCCCTTACAAAAACGGCTTTGGGGGCCAGCAGACTGATATCCAGCGCAATGCGCGAGTTGCTTTTGCTTTGCTCTTCCGTGGCGATCAGTTGCGCCCGTTCGCGGGTGACATAGCCCAGACGGCTTTCGTTGATATGCTGTATTTCGGGGATCGGAGCTGCCCCGACGGCGCCTGATGCGGCAGCGAGGTTAATGTTGGTTTCGCCAAATGTGATCTGCCCCGCCAGGCTGCTATTCCCTGTCAAAGCGCCCGCCAACACGATCTGACCGTTCAGCGTGGTCTCGTAGAGCAGCTGGTCGGTCAGCACGAGGTTGTTCAATGTCGTCGTGATCTGAGCGTTGAACGGCGGGGTCAGGTCGACGGGTCCGCTGACGGTGAACCCTCCGCCAGCGCGCATGGCCCCGTTCATGGATATCGTGGCGCGGCCTTGGGCCAGATCGACCGACCCACCAATCCCAGTGATCGTTTGCCCTGCAGTCGGTATCGCAAAGGACGTGCCCGAGGTTGTGATCGTCCCCGACAAAGCCTCCAGCCCGGGTTGACCCTTGAGCGCCAGATTGTAACGGGCTGAGCCTTCAATCTTGTTAGGCGTGATGAATGCATTGGCGATACCCAGATTGATCCCACCTTGGGCAGTTACATCTGCCAGACCCGTACCCTCAACGAAAGTTCCGGACAGCTCGGTGCTGAGATCCGCGGGGCCTGTCGCGTTTGAGGAGATCGTCCAGACTCCATTGTCGCGTTTCGCAGTGCCTTCGGCCGTCACTGTGCCGGGGAAGTCCGGTACAAAGCGTTCGATCCGGTTGAACTTGGCGTCGTAGTCCAGATCTGCCGAGCCATCCGTCTCAACCGTTCCGACAACGTTTACATACGAGCTGTCAGGCCCTTGCAGGCGCGCGGTGCCTTCGAGCCCCGACTGAGTAGGCGCGACATTGCCATCCAGTTTCAAAGGACCGGACAACGTAGTGGAAAGGCGGCTGAGGTCATCCAGCATCGCCGAAAAGTTCAGCCCGCCTGATTCACGATCAAGCTGGCCCGAGGCATTTGCCGTCAGCGCCGTCCCGTTTAGCCGGAACGTGCGGATGTTCATACCGGCATCAGTGTTTTCGGCATCCACGTTCAGAGTCGTGCGACCCGAAACCAGCGCGTCCAACTGGTCGATCCCAGTGCGGATGTCATTGGCCTCGACCGTGCCCTGCACATCGAACAGCTTGCTGCCCATAGCGCCTTTGCCCTGCATATCGGCCTTCGCAGACCCGGCCAGATCCCGCCCCGCAAGGCCCGAGAACAGCGACAGGTCGGGCACGTTCGCCTTGGCTTGTCCGTCGACGGCCAGATCGCCGGTGGGATCTGTGATCGTCGCAGCGGCTTCGGCCGTCAGAGCGCGCCCGTTGATCGTGGCCTGACGAATCTCGATCTGCTCTTGCGATAGTGCACCATCGAACTCGATTGAGGTCTGACCAGCCAGAAGCGGGTCCAAATCATCCATCCCTGTCTTGATATCCCGCGCCGTCACGCTGGCCGTGCCGTCAAACTCCAGCGTCTGGACTGTGCCTTTGCCGTTCAGACTGGCCTGTACCGACCCACCCAGATCTCGCTTGGCGAGACCCGAGAAAACGGACAAATCGCGCGCGCTGACCGTTGCTTGCCCGTCAATGGACAGGTTCCCATCGGGTGTCGTCACGGTGCCTGCCGCCTGTGCCCGGGCGGCATCTGCGATCAACGTGAAGTCCCGGATTGTCACGCCGTCCGAGCCGCGTTTTGCATCCAGCGTGATCGTGGTCTCGCCCGTGATCACCGGATCGATGTCGTCTCGACCCGTGGAAAGATCGCTGCCTTTGACGGCGACTTTCCCGTCAAAACTGCGCTCCAGCGGAGAGCCGCTGCCTTCGACGGTGGCCGTGACCTCGCCGCCGAGGTCAAGCTTGGCCAGATCCGAGAACCGCGACAGGTCGGAGGCGTCAAGCTTCGCTGACCCGTCGATATTCAGGCCGCTGGTCAGTCCGCTGATCAGCGCGTCGAGATCAAGTGTGTAGTCAGCCCCGATCAACTCGAACCCGGATAGGTTCAGCGTTTGGTCGCTGCCATATTCGAATACGCCGTCCAGCGTGACCCGGTCGCCAATCGCGGTGTTCAGGGCGGGGTCGGACAGATCTAAGCCGTCAAGCGCGGCTTGCAGGTCACCATCCACGCTGAGGGCATCCCCCTGTTCCAAGCTTCCCTGCGCTGCAATCTGTGCGCGCCGCAGGCTGATCTGATCTGTGGTCAGCCCATTGGCTGTCAGGCTCAGGTCCCACAGGTTGCCGTTCTGCTGGTCGAACAGGGCTGAGATTTGCGCCGCCTCGATCGACGTCCCTCCGCCCGACACAGGTAAGACCACTTTGTCGCCCTCAGGCGGGGTGATGCGACCCTGCAGAGCGGCCAGTTGCAAGGTGCCGCCCGAGGCCAGTTCCAACTGGCCTTCCAGTTTCAGCGCCTGAGACGTGAATTCCAGATCGCTGATGTTCAGCGCGCCTTCTGGCTGGGTCTGGCCATCGACAAAAAGTCGCGTGTCGGTGCCAAAGAATACATCCATATCGCTGGCGACAAAGGGCGTCAGGTCACCGCCCAGATCGGCGGTGAACGCGATCCCATCCGCTGCACCGCTTTCGGCGGAACGCAGACGCACCTGACCCGACACACGCGGCTGGTTGTCACTGCTCAGACTGATATCTGCGGTGAAGTCTGTAACCGGGCCAGAGCCTTTGGCCGTCAAACCAATGGGAGGGCTGTCGGGGATTTTCAGCGCGGTTGAGATGAGGCCGCCGGAGGCTTCGACAACGCTCAGGTCCAGGTCAATCTGACTACTGGCGTTCTGGAAGCCGGCTTTGAGGGTGATTTCGTCTCCGGCGCGGTCCAGGCGGGTGATATCAAGGCTGGAATCCAATGTTCCATCGGCCAGCGACAGGTTGCCGGTGACGTTCAGGTCAGCGGCAACACCGATCAAGGGCTCGCCCAAGGCTAGTTCATCAATCCGAAGCTCTCCGATTTCGATGGCAACGGGCAGTTCGGGCAGCTGGAACGGTGTGGTCTCGGCCGAAGGGGGCGGGGCCTCCTCGGTCGTGGTGCCAGGGGCACGGGCGATGTCGATTTCCTGTGCGGTCAACGCGTTGACCGAGAACCGCCCCCGGATCAGCGCCAGACGGTTCCAGTCAAGCTCGGCATCCTTGATGGTCAGCCAGACGCCGTCATCATCGGCCACCGTGATCTCGGCAATGGTGGCGCGGGAGCTCAGCGCACCTTGCAGGCCTTTGACGGTGACGTTCTGGTCATCACCCGACAGAGTATCCTGTAGGAACCGCTCGATCATGCTGCCGCCTTCGTCCTCTTGGGCGTGCAGGGCTGGGGGCACACAGATCAGCGTGCCGATCAGCAGCGGATATGCGAGGTAGCGTTTCAAAATGCCTGTCCAATCCCGATATAGAATTGCAGCCCGTTGCCGGTATCGCCCTGAACTGGGTAGGCCAGATCAAAGCGTAGTGGTCCGAATCCCCCCAGATCATAGCGCACACCCAGACCGGCACCGGCGTGATTTTCGGCATCGCTGCCGATGAACGAAGATGTATCCACGGTACCGTAGTCGTAGAACCCGACCAGCGACAGGCTTTCGGTGATTTTACCGCGTACCTCGCCGGAAAAGCCCAGAAACGATTTGCCGCCTGCGATGCCGGTACCTACCGGAATACCGAGGCTTTCAAACGGTTGCCCGCGAACGGTTCCCGCACCGCCCGAGAAGAATAGGAAGTCCGGCGTTACCCCATCTGCTGATGGGCCAATGACAGACCCAATTTGAACGCGCCCGGCAAGGATCAGTTTTCCGCCAGTACCCAGACTGGTGTAGGCCCGTCCGTCTCCGAAGAGGCGAATGCCACTTTCGGTTCCGGAGAGCCCGGCGAAGGGAGTGGCCTGCGCGTCCAGATAAAACCCGCGTGTCGCGCTGATCTTGCTATCGCGCTCGTCCCATTCTGACCGAAAGGGGATTATGAAGTATCGGAATTTTCGCCCATCTCCGTAGGCGTCATCGGCATCGGACCACTGAAAACCGACAGACGCTTCGGCATAGAGCCTGTCTGAAAACGTGCGCCGCGCACCATAGGCCAATGAGGCGACGGTGACGTTGTAGTTTTCCGTGTTGCGTCGCTCTAGCAGAGCGTTCCAAAACGTGTTGTCGTCGGGTCCTAGTCGGTCGGGTTGGTCCAGTCTTAGACCGATCCGCCCGTCCAAATCCTCGGCCCCACCAATGTTGCGCAGGGCGGCTTCAAATCGTAGCCGCTCGGCCCGGCGAAAAACGTTACGGTGAGTCCATGTGGCCGTCACATCCAACCCATCGCGAGAGGCCAGTTCTACCCCGAAGGTCAGGCGACGTTTGGGCAGGTCTTCGAAGGTGGCATCGAAATCCAGCGTGCCATCGGGGTTGGGAGTTTCGCGCTCTGTGATTGAGACTACGCTGAAGGTACCGGTCCGGCGCAGGCGCGTGCCGACTTTCTGGATTTTGGCCGGAGAGTAAACCTCGCCACTTGGGAAGCCTGCGATATCTTCGATGGAGCGGTGTTTGACGTCAGTGTCGCCCTTGATGAACATTCTGCCAAAGGTCAGACGACGCCCCGGATCCAGATCAATCTGTGCGTCCAGTTGGGCCTGCGCATGGCGGGCGATGATGGTTTGGTTCGCAAGTTCGGCTTTTGCGTGACCGGCATCTCTCCACCCCTGCACCCCGGCCGAGGTTGCTTGTTGGATTGCCCCTGTAGTGGCCAGTTTGCCCGGCGCGAACTCTTCCGGCAGTACCGTGTCCGGGGCGACGGGCTGTACGATCGCTTTGCCGAACCGGAAGCTTGGGCCAGTTTCGACGGTGATCACGGCGCGATTGATTTGCGCTGGAACGCTCAGGGTGCTGAGGTCTGCCGCTTCTTTGCCGTCGAGTTTGATGCTGACCACGGGGCTGAAATAGCCTTCGTCGTACAGAATCTGAACAATGGTGCGATAATCGGACAGGGCGGCCGAGAGGATTTCCAGAGGTGTGTCCAAACCACGAGAGTCTGCGGTCGTGACGGACGAGGTTTCCTCGATGCGTTCTCTTAACTCTTTTGAGGCCCCTGGAGCGACGAGACTGGTTTCAAGGGCCATCAGGCCGGTTGGGGCCAAAGCTGTCATTGCGGCCAAAAGCCAACCCGTCAGACGGCGTTGCGGTCTGCTGCCCTGCATCAAATGGCTCCAACTGCCTCAACTCGAATACTATTCGACCGCGCTGTCGGATCGCGGTCGATTAAATTCATGTTAGAGCATTTGAGGCCGTTCAGGAAAAGGCTTTTGATGAGTGGCTAGTGAATAAGGTCCGCAGTTGTGTTGCGTCGGGGTCGACGGCTTGGGGCGGCTCCCGCCCGGTTTGGACGCATCATAGATGCACCCGAACCGGTTGGGCCGGGCAGCGCGCGGGGCGCGCTGCGGTTGCGGCGGATCAGGCGGCGGTCATCAGTCGGGCGACGTCCAGCATACGTGCAGAGAAACCCCATTCATTGTCATACCAGCCAAACACACGGACCTGGTTCGCGCCGACCATGCGAGTCTCTGGTCCGGCGATGACCAGCGACTCCGGCCGGGCGCGCAGATCGGAGGAGACCAACGGCATGTCGGTCCATCCGAGAACCGGCGACGCGCTGACCTGATCGCGCAAAGCCTTGTCGAAGGCCTCTGCGTCAAGGTCGCGGTCCAGTGTGACAATCAGATCGATGGCCGAAACGCTGGCCGTTGGCACCCGTACCGCTGCGCCTGAGATGCGCCCGGCCAAATGCGGCAGGACGACATCGATCAAGTGGATCGCGCTTGACGTCGTTGGGACCATCGAAAGCGCGCCTGCGCGCGAGCGGGCAAGATCGCCGCGTGGTGCATCCACCATCGGTTGGCTGTTAGTATAGCAGTGGATCGTCGTCATGTGGCCCGTGGTGATCCCGCCGATGTCATCCAGAACCCGGACCAGAGGCGCCAGCCCGTTGGTTGTGCAGGACGCGTTCGAGACGACATGAGCGCCGCCCAATTGATCCTCGTTTGCGCCAAGGACCACGGTCACCTCGGCGGCGGGAGAGGGGCCGGAGATCAGCACTTTGCCCGCCCCGGCAGCCAATCCACGCTGTGCAACGTCGGATGTCCGCGCGATGCCGGTGCAGTCCAGAAGGACATCCACGCCAGACAGGTCGATATTTGCAAGATCAGAGCTGTGGGTCATGGGGATGGACTGCCCATCCACGACCAGCGCGTTGTTTCCCTCAGAAACCTCTCCGGCATAGGGGCCGAAGGTGCTGTCGTATTTGAACAGGTAAGCACAGGTTGTCAGCGGTGCGATGTCGTTGATCAGCACCAGCTCGATATCCGAACCTTGCGGCAAGGCCAGAACCTGCCGCAGGATCGTGCGGCCAATACGGCCGAATCCATTGATCGCGAGTTTCATGCGCAAGCTATGGCAGGCGTCTCAGGCGACCTCAATGAAAGTATTGTACCAATTTCAGTTGCAGCTAACCTGCGAGAAAAACTGGCCCGAGATGTTCTGATACATGCTGGCCACGATGGGTCTGCAGCCAGTGGCCTGCTGAATTGCAGCAATGGCCTGCAGGGTCCGCAGGCGCGGTGGCGGGCCGAACGGGTTGAGGTTGTTGTTGTCCCGCGTGGCGCGATAGATCACCGGCTCTTCGGCGACTTGGGTCACCGCCCATGTGCGGCTGAGAACCACGACCGACTTGGTCTCTTCCTTGGCGACGGCGGGGGCGCTTGGCGCGACGGTCAAAGTGGCAGCCGCGGCGAGGGCCAGAAGGGGCAGGCGCAGGGTCATAATGCAAACTCCTACATTCAAATGAGAATTTCCCTGATTTCACCAGATTTAGGCGCTGCTGTGAACCCTTTCGGGTCAAATTCGCAGAACCTTTGCGCGTTTCAGGCGCTCAATTTGGATTTTCTGAAGGTGCAACCGCTCGGGGCTTGGCCCGGCCCGCGCTGGGGTATATCCTTGAGGACAAATTGATTTCAGTCATGTGAGGCACAGATGAAAGCCCGGATTTCTTTGGTTTTGGCAGCTGTAGTTCTGACGGTTGGGGCGGTTCAGGCTAAACCTCTGTCACGAATTATTGCGGAAATGGGCCTCAGCCCGCAGGATTTCGAAGTGCTCAGCGCCGCCTCGACCGCGTTGTTGACCAGCGGCGCTCCGGCCGTTGGGCAAGAGCGGGCATGGACCAATGACGCGACCGGTTCGAAAGGCACCGTGCGTATCGCTGCGGTACAGGGGAATTGTGTTTCGTTACAGCATTCCGTTGAACCGGGCGGAGATGAGCAGAACCGGCAGATTCGAACGCGCCGGTGCAAGGACGCCAGTGGGAACTGGTTGCTGACGCCCTGATTCGCTTCAATAGCCTCTGCCTCGGTCGATCTCGTGCAGCAGCAGCTGGCCTGAGGATAGCCGCTCGAAATTCCTGGCCACATCTGCAAGCGCATCCCCCAGATGCCAGCCCGAGACATGGGGCGTGATCGTCACGCAAGGATGCTGCCAAAGAGGGCTGTCCTGCGGTAAAGGCTCCTGAGAAGTGACATCAAGAACGGCGTGGCCGGGTGTGCCTGCGTCCAATGCAGCGATCAATGCGGTCTCGTCAATCAGATCGCCGCGCCCTGCGTTCAGTAGATGGCTTCCGGGCTTCATCGCGGCCAATATATCGACGCCAAACAGTCCGACGGTTTGCGGGGTCGAGGGTAAGATGGCGCAGACGTAGTCACACTGACCAAGCAGTTCAGGCAGGGCATCCTGACCTTGCAGGCAGGTCACGCCGTCAATTTGCTTTGGTGACCGGCTCCAACCCATGACCTGAAAGCCAAGGCCCTTCAGCATGAGGGCCGTGCGCGTGCCGATCGTGCCAAGACCCAGTACACCGACCTTTGTGTCTGACGTGATGCGCGGCGCTTTGGGGGACCATTCAGACTTGCGCTGGGCGGCTTCGTAGTCTCCCAAATGGCGCTGGGCGCGGAGGATATGGGCCAGAAACCACTCGGCGATTTCTTGCGCTGGGGCGTCCGGTCTCAGGCGAGCGACGCGGATATGATCGGGCAATTTGGGGTTGCCTACGATGGTTTCCACGCCAGCGCCCAGTTTCTGCACCAGTTTGAGGTTGGGCAGGCGCTCAATATGTGCATCCTGCAGCGTGCTGACCGCTACCATGGTGATTTCGGTTGGATCTCCGATCGTGTCCGGGGTGCGGACATCAGCGCCGGGCGACTGATGCAGGACCTCTTTGGCCAAATCCGCATCGCTGATCCAGTTGGACAGGCCGGTTTCGATCAAAAGTGCCATGGGTGCCTCATGTATTGGAAATAGATGGAGGTGACGTTCCGTCACGGAACTGGACAGGGTCCGGGCAGCTAAGCCATTCTTCAAGCGAAGGTAAAGCCCGAACCGATGGGCAACGGAGGAGCGTTCATGAACATGTCATTCGGTCTGCGCGAGGAAAACCGCGCCCTTTTGCAGCGCGTCGCAGATATGATCCGCGACGAGATCATGCCGCTGGAAGAGGAATATCAGGCCGAAATCGGCAAGGGTGACCGTTGGCAGTATACCGACCGTCAGGCGGAAATTCTTGAGGGGTTGAAAGCCAAGGCCAAAGCGGCCGGGCTTTGGAATTTTTGGCTGACCGACAGCGAAAAGGGCTTTGGTCTGACAACGGTCGAATACGCCTATTTCGCCGAAGAGATGGGCAAGACGCCTCTTGGGGCCGAGGTATTCAACTGCTCGGCCCCCGACACCGGAAACATGGAGGTGTTCGAGCGTTACGGCACCGAGAAGATGAAAGAGCAATGGCTGAAGCCTCTGCTCGAAGGGCGGATTCGCTCGGCCTATTTGATGACCGAGCCAGACGTGGCCTCATCTGACGCGACAAATGTGTCGATGTCCTGTGTGCGGGACGGGGATGACTATGTTCTCAATGGGGAGAAATGGTGGTCCTCGGGTGCGGGTGATCCGCGCTGCAAGGTTTACATCGTGATGGTCAAAACGGGTGGCGAGGATCAGCCGAAGCATCAGCGCCAGTCCATGATCGTGGTGCCAGCTGATACACCGGGGATCGAGATCCTGCGGCCCATGGAGGTCTATGGCCACGACGACGCCCCGCACGGGCATATGCACATCCGGTTCACCAATGTCCGCGTCCCGGCCGAAAACATCCTGCTGGGCGAAGGGCGCGGGTTCGAAATCGCGCAAGGTCGGTTGGGACCGGGTCGCATTCACCACTGCATGCGCGCCATCGGTCAGGCCGAAAGCGCGCTTGAGCAGATGTGCAAACGGTCGCTGCAGCGTGAGGCGTTCGGCAAGAAGCTGGCGCAGCTTGGGGCTAATTACGACATCATCGCCGAATGCCGGATGGAGATCGAAATGGCCCGTCTGCTATGCCTGAAAGCAGCTTGGTACATGGATCAGGGTGACGCGCGGGCGGCAGCGCCGTGGATCAGCCAGATCAAGGTGATTGCGCCTCAGGTCGCGTTGAAAGTCATTGACGAGGCGGTGCAGATGTTCGGAGCGCAAGGGATCAGTCAGGATACGCCGCTGGCCAATGCCTGGACCCATGTCCGCACGTTGCGCCTCGCCGATGGGCCGGACGCGGTGCATCGCCGTCAGGTCGCGCGTGCGGAGCTTAGGAAATACACTCAGGAAAAGGTCTGACGCCCCGTATGGCTACCTATGATTTCGAAGATCTCTCCTATTTTCATCAGCGAGGGGACGGGGCTTTTGTCGGCAATGATCCGGCGCGCGGTCCTTGGTCGGCGGAGCATTGTCACGCAGGGCCGGTGAGCGGCCTGATCGTGCGCGCGGCTGAAACCGAGGTCGGGCCCGAGAAGATGCTGACTCGCTTGACCGTCGATTTGCTGCGTCCTTTGCCCCTTGCTGGGTTGCGCGTGGCGGCTGAGACCACGCGCCATACCAGAACGCTCGCGACCACACGGGTGACGGTGCATGATCTGGACGACACCCTCTGTGCAACGGCAACTACGATGCATGTGGTGCGGCGGGATTTGGGCGAAGTGGCCAATGTCGAAACGCGGCCATTGCGCTTCGAAGATGCGGTCGAAGGCCCTTTCCCGATCGGAGAGCTGCGCCATGACTTCCCCGGTTTCGCGCACTATAGCGACATCAGATACGGGGCGGGGGACAGGCACGGCGTAGGACCGAAAACCGTGTGGATGCGGACCCCGAACTTGTTGGAGGGCGAGGTGCAATCCCCCATCCAATCGCTCTGTGCCTTGGGGGATTGCGGCAATGGAATCTCATGGAATGCCCCAACGGCTGAGATGGGGTTCATGAACACCGATCTGACCATCAACATCCACCGGGAGCCCACCTCGGACTGGCTGGCCTCGCAATCAATTTCACATTGGCAGCCCTCGGGAATCGGGATGTCGCAGTCGGTGCTGCATGACAGGCAGGGGCCTGTCGGAACGGCCCTACAAACGATTGTTCTGTTCCCGCCCAAGTGATCGGTCGGCCAGTTTCTGCATCGAGACCGGAAATCGCATTGCCGATGCGTACTTCGACGCCTATCTTGCCCTTATGCGATGGTTGTTCCCATTCCTGACCTGCTGCCTGCCGATCCCGGCCTTGGCCCACCCGCATGTCTTCATTGACACGGGGTTGGAGTTCATCGTGGACGAGGCCGGACAGCTGACTCATGTCCGCGTGACCTGGGCCTATGACGAGCTGTTCTCGCTGCTGCAACTGGAGGACATGAGGTTGGATCAGGATGGTGACGGCGCGCTGACCGATAGTGAGCAGCAGTTCCTGACCGGTTTTGATGCGCAATGGATGGAAGGCTATAACGGTGATCTGGTTGTGACCGCCAGCGGTGCCCCGGTTGCCTTGTCTGGCCCGTTGGAGCCGCATGCCACGACCGAAGATGGTCGCATCGTCACCACCCATCTGCGCGCTGTCGAAGGCGGATCTGTCCCGGCCGAAGCGATTTCGGCAAAAGCCTTCGATGAAACCTATTACACCGCCTACGACGTCACCCGTCCGGTCACCGTGTCCGGCCCGGCGACTTGTCTGCTCGAACGGATTGATCCGGATATCGACGGCCAATTGGCGCAGATGCAGGCCTTTCTCCTGACCCTGGATGCAGAATACGACCTTGAGGAAAACGATATCCCGCTTGTCGGCGAAAGCTTTGCGACCGAGATTTTGATTTCATGTCCAAATACCTGATTGTTCCCGTCGCTATCGCCTGTGGTCTGCTTTTGTGGTTCTGGGGCAGCGGCGGGTTTGACAGCCTAGCTGCTTGGGCGGCTGGCGAACAACGCGAATTCCAGAACCAGATCGCGCGTGCCCTTCGGGCGGCCCGCGCCGAACAACCTCAGGCGGTGGCAACACTGCTAACCGTTTGTTTCGCCTACGGGTTCTTTCATGCCATCGGCCCAGGGCACGGTAAGGTCCTGATCGGAGGCTACGGTCTGGGCCGTCAGGTCGCCTTCTGGCGCTTGTCGGCGATCAGCGTGCTGTCAAGCCTCGGGCAGGCCGTAACAGCAGTTGTTCTGGTCTATGCCGGGGTTCTGATATTCCAGTTGTCACGTGAGACACTGGTGGGCACGACAGAGCAGGTTATGGCGCCAATCAGCTATGCGGCCATCGCGGCCATTGGTTCGTGGCTGGTTTTTCGCGGGATGCGCAGTTTCGCGCGACGGTCCCGCAGCGATGCCGCGCATGGGCATTCTCACGACCATGAGCATCACCACGACCACCACCATGAGGAACACGAGCACCACCATCATCATCACCATGATGAGATCTGCTCGGATTGCGGCCATCGCCATGGCCCCAGCGCGGAAGAGGTCGCCAATGTCGGGTCACTGCGTGAGGCGCTCGTGCTGATCGCGGGCATCGCTGCGCGCCCCTGTACCGGGGCATTGTTCGTGCTGATCCTGACCTGGCAGATGGGAATCGCCATGGTCGGAATTGCCGGAGCTTTCGCGATGGCGCTGGGCACCGCGACTGTCACAACGCTGGTCGGTTGGACGTCCTTTGGCCTGCGGGGTGGGTTGCTTGCCTCGGCCTCGGCCACCCGATTTGCGTCGATACTGGCCCCGACCATCGAACTGGTGGCAGGGCTAGTGATTGTCGTGATTGCCAGCGGCCTGTTGTTGCGCGCGATTTAAAGCGATCTAGAAAACCGGATCAGGGTAACCGACCCGTGCCAGATACAGCCCTTGCGGCGGGCAAACCGGCCCGCAGGCGGCGCGATCTTCGGCCTCTAGCGCGTCGCGCACATCCTCGGGTGACCACGACCCCGCGCCAACACGTTCAAGCGTTCCCACAAAGCTGCGCACCTGATTGTGCAGGAATGACCGCGCCCGAACGTGAAAATGCACCTCGGGGCCGGAGAAACCCTGCACCTGCTCCACCCGCAACTCATCCAGAGTTTTCACCGGGTTGGCCGCCTGACAGATCGAGGATCGGAAAGTGGTGAAATCATGCCGCCCGATCAACATATCCGCACCCGCCTGCATGGCCTCGACATCCAGCTGATGATTGATCTGCCAAACCTGCCCTTTGTCATGGGTCGCAGGCGCGCGGCGCATCAGGATGCGGAACAGGTATTGACGTTCAACCGCCGTAAAGCGCGCGTGCCAGTCATCAGCGACCCGCGCAGCCTGAACAATCGCCACCGGCTGCGGCTTAAGGTGATAGTTCAACGCCTCGGACAGACGGAACGGATCCCACTCCTTGACCAGATCGCAATGCGCCACTTGCCCCAGCGCATGCACACCCGCATCGGTGCGCCCGGCGGCAGCAATGGTGTGATCACCCGGCTGGATGCGGGACAGGGCGTGCTCAATGGCCCCTTGCACCGAGGGCAGCTCTTTCTGGCGTTGCCATCCGGCAAACGGTTCCCCTTGGTATTCGACTTTCAAAGCATATCTGGGCATGGGCCGCTGGTAGCGCGCGACGCGCAAACGGGCAAGGGGGCGAAAGCGCTGGCATGTCCGGCAGCGGCTACCTATCTTGGGCGAAACGATTATTGCGGGGCGACAATTTGGTCATCTCATCCCTGGCAGACAGTCTTGTGCGCAGCGTCGAATCCATCGGCGACAGCGTGTCCGAGACGTTTTTCGAGCCGGTCATCCGTCTGGGCGTCACCGGTCTGGCGCGCTCCGGCAAGACGGTTTTCATCACGTCACTGGTGGCAAACCTGCTGGACCGGGGCCGCATGAGCGGCCTGGTCGCGCAGCAAGAGGGGCGCATCAGCGCGGCCTACCTGCAACCGCAACCGGACGACACGGTCCCTCGGTTCGACTACGAATCCCACCTCTCTGACCTGACTGGCCCACAACCGCACTGGCCCGAAAGCACCCGCGCGGTGTCCGAGCTGCGCCTGTCCTTCAAGGCGCGACCTGCCGGGTTGCTGGCAGGGCTTCAGGGACCGCGCACCGTACATCTGGACATCGTGGACTATCCCGGCGAGTGGCTTCTGGACCTTGCGTTGCTGGACAAATCCTATGCCGACTGGTCGCAGGAGGTGCTGTCGCGCATCGAAAACCGCCCCGAAGCGGCCGAGTTTCTGGCGCAGGCCCGTGGAGCCGATCTGACTGCGGAGCATGATGAGCCGACCGCACAGGCTCTGGCCGCTGCCTTCACGGCCTATCTGAACACCGCGCGGGACGCTGGTTTCTACGACTGCACGCCGGGTCGTTTTTTGTTGCCTGGCGATCTGGCAGGCTCTCCGGTTCTGACCTTTGCGCCTTTGCCAGTCTCCGACCCCTCGCGCCGCCGCACCCTGCAGCGCGAGATGGAGCGGCGCTACGAGGCTTATAAATCCCAAGTGGTGAAGCCCTTCTTCCGCGATCATTTCTCGCGCATCGACCGTCAGGTTGTGCTGGTCGATGCGTTGGGCGCAATCCACAAAGGCCCGCAAGCGGTCGAGGATATGCGCCGCGCCATGGGCGATATCCTCTCGGCCTTCCGTCCGGGGCGCAACGCGTGGCTCAGCCAGTTGTTGCTGGGCAAACGGGTTGAACGCATTCTGTTTGCGGCCACCAAAGCCGACCACCTGCACCACACACAACACCCCCGCCTGACCGCGATCATGGAGGCACTGACCCGTGAGGCGCGGGATCGGGCGAGCTTCGCTGGCGCTGAAACGGCGGCCCTGTCGCTGGCCTCTCTGCGCGCGACGACGGAAGAGATGCGCAGCCATAACGGAACCGAGCTGCCCTGCGTTCGGGGCACCTTGCTGGACAGTGGCAAACAAGCCGCCTTCTACCCCGGAGAGCTGCCGGATGATCCATCCCATCTGCTCGGCCCGGCCCGGAACGGGGCCGAGGCGTGGCTTGGCGATGACTATGGTTTCATGTCCTTCGCTCCGGCCCAGTTGACGCTGCGCGCGGGCGACGGTCCGCCGCATATCCGGCTGGACAGGGCCGCGCAGTTTCTGATCGGAGACCGGCTGTGACCGTTACCATCCGCCCCGCCCGCAGCACCGATGCCGGTGCAACCGGAGAGATCCTGCACGGGTTTTCGCGCGAGAATGACTGGATGCCCGATCTCCACAGCGGCGCCGAAACCATCGCATTTTGCGGCCGTATGATTGATCAAAGCTGGGTTACCGTTGCCGAGGTTTCGGACTCAGTGGTTGGATTTTTGGCCCTGAACGGAACGGATGTACATTCACTGTATTTAACGCCTGCTGCGCGCGGGCAGGGGATCGGCAAGCGGTTGCTCGATCATGCGAAGGCGCAGCACTCGCGGCTGACGCTGTTTGCATTTCAGGCCAACACCGGCGCGTGCAGGTTCTATGAACGCAACGGCTTTGCCGAGGTCGCCCGAAGCGACGGGGCGGACAACGATGAAAACCTGCCTGACATCAAATATGTCTGGCGTAGTGAAGGGGCAGCGAATGGCTAAAGGCCCGGTTCTGATCGATCTCGAAGCAGACGAACCCGCCGCTGACGTGGCCAAGGCCCCTCCGGTGCCCGATCTGGCGGTACCTCAAGGGCAGGCCATGCAAAGCGCGGCGCGATTTGCCGCCCGCAAACCCTCGGCCTTGGCGCGTTGGTTCTGGGGGTTGGCGCTGGCGGTACTCGGGGCTGCTATTTCGGTCGCCGCATGGGATTTCGCGACCTCGCTGATTGCACGCGCGCCCATTCTGGGCTGGGTTGTCACCGGTTTGATCGGAGCTTTGGTCCTTGTTGCGCTGATCATCGCCGTCCGGGAACTGGCTGCAATTGGCCGCCTGTCCCGCGTTGACGGATTGCGCCGCGCAGCGGATGAGGCCTTGGCGGATGCCGATCTGACCAAAGCGCGGGCGGTCACAACCCGCTTGATTGCATTCTACAAGGGCCGGGATGAGACCAAATGGGGCCGTGATCGGCTGTCCGAACGTATGTCAGAACAATTCGACGCCTCTGGCCTGCTGGCTTTGGCCGAGGATGAACTGCTGGCCCCCTTGGACGCCGCCGCCAGTCGCGAGGTTGAGGCAGCAGCCCGGCAGGTGGCCACGGTCACGGCCTTGGTGCCCCTGGCCCTTGCGGATGTGGTCACGGCCCTTGCGGCCTCGTTGCGAATGATCCGGCGGGTGGCCGAGATTTATGGTGGGCGGGCCGGGTTTCTGGGAAGCTGGCGCCTGACGCGCGCCGTTTTCGTGCATCTCGTGGCGACCGGTGCGGTGGCCGTCGGCGACGATCTGCTGGAGCCTGTTCTGGGTGGATCGGTCCTCAGTAAACTGTCGCGACGCTTTGGCGAAGGATTGGTGAACGGTGCCCTCAGCGCCCGAGTCGGAGTGGCCGCGATGGAGGTGTGTCGACCTTTGCCTTTCTCGGATCGTCACAAGCCGTCGGTCCGAACGATGATCAAAAGGGCGTTGCAGGGGCTGTTCAGTAAGACTTGATCTGACGCAAAGCGGTATGGCACGCCATTCGTCACAGTGAATGTGACAGAAAGCGAGCCATGACAGATCACGGTCACAGCCAGCAGGAAATCGAACAGAGAATTAGCGACCCGCCCGGGCGGGGCGTTTTGCGTGACATCGTGTACGGAGGCATCGACGGGTCGGTCACCACATTCGCGATCGTTGCTGGTGTTGCAGGTGCCGGGTTGTCCTCGTTCGTAATTGTCGCTCTGGGCTTGGCAAATGTGTTGGCCGACGGGTTTTCAATGGCAGTCGGCAACTATTCAGGCACCAAGGCCGAACTGGACAATATTAAACGCATTCGAGCCATCGAACAGCGTCATATCGCGCTCTACCCAGATGGCGAACGCGATGAGGTGCGCGAGATCCTTGCGCAGAAAGGTTTGTCCGGGCAGGTGCTGGAGGATGCGACAGAGGCTATCACCGCGGACCGCGAAAACTGGATCAACCTGATGATTGAGGGCGAATACGGGCTTGGCAGCGTCGATCCGCATCCCGTGAAGGCTGCGATGGCCACGTTTCTGGCCTTTCTGGTGGCCGGGATGGTTCCTTTACTGCCGTTTTTGCTGGCTCTGGACAACGCTTTCACTGTCTCTGTCTGTATGACCATGGGGGTGTTTTTCGCCATCGGAGCGCTGAAAAGCCGATGGTCGCTGACCCCGTGGTGGCGCTCGGGGCTTGAGACGTTTGCAATCGGTGGCGCGGCGGCCATGATTGCCTATTTCGTGGGGTCGTTGTTTCACCCTTAGCCCGATGATGTAGCGCCATTCGTCGCATGGGGCGGAGCCTCTGGACCATCTGGCATGGGCGGCTTATAAGCGCCCCCATGTATGACCGGATGGCCATCATTATTCGAATTATATCCCCGGCGCTCTGACCCTCTGAGACGCCGGGCAAAGGTGTTTGAGACTTCGCACCGACCGCTTCGATCCTAGTACGACCAGATCATCCAAAGGACGCCCCAAATGTGCGCCGACACGATCCAGACACCTGACTACAAAGACACGCTGAACCTGCCCAAGACTGAATTCCCCATGCGCGCCGGATTGCCCAAGCGCGAACCCGCATGGCTGGAGCGTTGGGAAAAGATCGGCGTCTACGACCGCCTGCGCGAGAAAGAAGGCCGTAAGCCTTTCACCCTGCATGACGGCCCACCCTACGCGAACGGTCACCTGCATATCGGCCACGCGCTGAACAAGACGATCAAGGACATGATCGTGCGATCGCATCAGATGATGGGTTTCGACGCGCGCTATGTGCCCGGTTGGGACTGCCACGGTCTGCCCATCGAGTGGAAGATCGAGGAACAGTACCGCAAGAAGGGCAAGAACAAGGACGAGGTGAACATCGTCGACTTCCGTCAGGAGTGCCGCAAGTTCGCAGAAGGCTGGATCGACATCCAGCGCGAAGAGTTCAAGCGCCTGGGTATCACTGGCAACTGGCCCGATCCGTACATCACGATGGACTATCATGCCGAGGCGGTGATCGCCGACGAGTTTATGAAGTTCCTGATGAACGGCACGCTCTATCAGGGTTCTAAGCCGGTTATGTGGTCGCCCATCGAAAAAACCGCTCTGGCCGAGGCCGAGGTTGAGTATCACGACAAGGAAAGCTTCACGATCTGGGTGAAGTTCAAGGTTGTCCCGCAAGCGGTTGCTGGCTTCACTTCCGAAATCTCCTCTGAAGCGCTTGCCGACAAAGCCGCAGAAGTTGCGATCTCTACCGACTTGGTTGGCGCGCAAGTGGTGATCTGGACCACGACCCCGTGGACCATGCCGTCGAACAAAGCCGTGGTGTATGGCAAGGACATCTCTTACGGCCTCTACGAAGTCACCGGCGCGCCCGAGGAATGCTGGGCCGCTGTGGGTGACAAGTTCCTGCTGGCCGACAATCTGGCCGCCGACGTACTGGGCCGCGCGCGTCTGAACGACGACCAGTGGTCCCGTGTGAGAGGGGTCTCCGCAGATGAGCTGGCAAAACTCAATCTCAAGCACCCGCTGGCCGGGGCCGAGGGCGGCAATGGCGAATGGGACGACATCCGCGACTTCCGCGCCGCTGAGTTCGTGACCGATACCGAAGGCACCGGCTTTGTCCACTGTGCGCCCTCGCACGGGATGGAGGAATTCGAGCTGTACCGCGATCTGGGCATGCTGGAACAGGTCATCACCTATAACGTGATGGACGATGGCTCGTTCCGCGCCGATCTGCCGTTCTTTGGCGGCAAGTATATCCTGTCCCGCAAAGGCGGCGAAGGTGATGCAAATAAGGCGGTCATCGACAAGCTGGTCGAGGTCGGCGGGCTGCTGGCGCGTAGCAAAATCAAGCACAGCTATCCGCATTCGTGGCGCTCGAAGGCTCCGATCATCTATCGTAACACGCCGCAGTGGTTTGCCTCGGTGGATCGTAAGCTGGAGGACGGCATGGGCGAGATGGGTGATACCATCCGCGAACGCGCCCTGAGATCGATTGATGAACTGGTGAAATGGACGCCGCAGACCGGTCGTAACCGCCTGTATTCCATGATCGAAGCGCGCCCGGATTGGGTTCTGTCACGTCAGCGCGCCTGGGGTGTACCGCTGACCTGCTTTACCAAGAAAGGCGCTCTGCCTACCGACTCGGATTACCTGCTGCGCAACGCAGACCTGAACGCGCGCATCAAGGCCGCGTTCGAGAAAGACGGCGCAGATATCTGGTACACTGACGGGTTCAAAGAGAAGATCCTTGACGGCATCGCCAATCCGGATGACTACGATCAGGTCTTCGACGTGTTGGACGTGTGGTTCGACTCTGGGTCCACCCATGCCTTCGTTCTGCGCGACCGTGAGGACGGCACCGAAGATGGCATCGCCGATGTCTACATGGAAGGCACCGACCAGCACCGCGGTTGGTTCCATTCGTCGATGCTGCAGGCCTGCGGCACCAAAGGCCGTGCGCCCTACCGCAACGTGGTGACCCATGGTTTCACGCTGGATGCCAAGGGCAACAAGATGTCCAAATCGCTGGGCAACACCATCGTGCCGGAGGAGGTCGTCAAGCAATATGGCGCCGATATCCTGCGTCTGTGGGTGGCTCAGACCGACTATACCGCCGACCAGCGGATCGGGCCGGAAATCCTGAAAGGCACCGCCGACAGCTATCGCCGTCTGCGCAACACGATGCGGTTCATGCTGGGATCATTGGCCGACTTCACCGAGGCCGACCGCGTCGCGCCCGAGGATATGCCGCGTCTGGAACGCTGGGTCCTCAGCCGTCTGGCCGATCTGGATGAGCAGGTCCGAAAAGGTTATGCAGAATTCGATTTCCAGGGCGTGTTCAGCGCGGTCTTCACCTTTGCCACGGTTGATTTGTCGTCCTTCTACTTCGACGTCCGCAAGGACGCGCTGTATTGCGATGGCGACAGCCTGCGCCGCCGCGCGGCCCGTACCGTGCTGGATATCCTGTTCCACCGTCTGACCACATGGTTGGCACCAGTTCTGGTCTTCACCATGGAAGAGGTTTGGTTGGAGCGGTTCCCCGGCGACGACAGCTCGGTCCATCTGGTGGATTTCCCGGAGACACCGGTGGATTGGCGTGATGCCGAGTTGGAAGAGGCCGTTGCTAAGGTCCGCCGTGTTCGCCGCGCCGTGACTGCCGCGCTAGAGGTTCAGCGTCAGGACAAGGTGATCGGATCCAGCCTTGAGGCGGCTCCGATCGTGCATGTCGAAGATCAGGAAACTGTTGCGCTGTTGGCGACTTTTGATGTGGACGATCTGTGCATCACCTCGGGCTTGACGATCTCCAAGAATCCGGCCCCGGCCGAAGCCTTCCGCGTGCCCGAGATTGAGGGCGTTGGTGTGGTTTTTGAGAAGGCGGAAGGCGACAAATGCCAGCGGTGCTGGAAGATTCTGCCCGACGTGGGACGGCATAGGCATGCAGGCGTCTGTGGACGCTGCGATGACGCGCTGAACTGAAGCACTTCTTGAGTGCGGTGAGCGGAGTCTTTTGCGAGGCTCTGCCTCGCGCTCCGAGGTATTTTTGAACAGAAGAAGAGGCGGGCGTGGCGCGTTATGGGTTGCGCTTTGCCTGCAAAGACTGGCAGCCTTCGGTCATGCCGATGATTGCAGTACAGACCCAGTTCGGGTGTCTTGGGGTTGAGGAACAGGACGGGGCGATTACGCGTCTTGTCTGGGACGGTGTGAGCGACGGGCCCGAGACGCCGTTGTTGCGTGAAGCGGCGGCGCAGCTGACGGCCTATGATGACGGGCGGCTTGAGCGGTTCGATCTGCCTTATCATGTTTTAGGGTCCGCGTTTCAGCGTCAGGTCTGTGATTTGATGTACGCGATTCCGCTCGGCGAAACCCGTACCTATGGGGATATCGCCAAGGAGCTGGGGCAGCCGCCTCAGCCTGTGGGGCAGGCCTGTGGGGCGAACCCGATCCCTGTCATCATACCGTGCCATCGTGTGCTGGCGGCCAATGGGTTGGGCGGGTTCTCGGGCGATGGTGGAGTTGAGACCAAAGTGGCCCTTTTGCTGCACGAAAAGGCGGCGGGTCTGTTGATCTGATCGGTGAAAACCTGTTGCATTCCAACGTCTCGAGCCTCACCTTGTTTCAAAAGGAGAGTTCGAAGGATCCCATTGAATGACCGAACAAGCAGAACGCGCCGCAGAAAAGAAAGCCATCGTTGACCGACTGATGTCGCTAGAGGCGCAGGAACTGGCCACGGCCCAGGCGCATTACGACGCCTTTTTGAAAGATGCCCAACTGGATGACCGAGAAGGGCATGACAAGGACGATATCGCCGCCTCGCGCGAGAATGCGGACCTTGCTGCGGCGTTCGACGCGCCGGTACACGCGCATCATGCCAAGATCGACGTGATCGAGAACACTAATTTCGGTATCACTGATACGGTTCAGCCCGGCGCGGTCATCAAGTTCAACAATCGCCGGTTTGTTGTCTGCGTCTCGACCACTCGGTTCGACGTGGACGGCAAGACCTATATGGGTATCTCAACCCAGAGCCCAATTTATCTCGCCATGATTGGCCTGCAGGCAGGCGATGTCTTCACCCATAACGGGACCGAGTTTGAGGTTCAGGACGTTTTGTAATCGGCGCTTTTGCGTTGCGGAATGATCTGCTGCGCAATGCCTGCGAAGACCAGATACAGGCTAGTCACAACTAGCCCCCAATGCGCCCAGCTTTCCGGGTGGAAATCTACCCAGGCCGCCCAACCGGCAAAGAAGGTCCAGGCCAGTGCCATGGGCAGGGTCACGCTGCGCCAGCGCTCGGTGCGGACGGGGTGAACGAATTTCAAGGGCAGGAACATGGCTATAGCCAAAAGGGTTACCAGAACGAGGCTGACCCAGAAGTTTGGCTCGAGTGCGAAGACCACGATGACAAACATGTTCCAGCATCCGGGAAAGCCGGAGAACGAGTTGTCTTTGGTCTTCATCCGCGTGTCGGCAAAGTACATGGCGCTGGCGAATGTGATGACGATGATCGCAAACCATCCTGTCCAGCCATCCATCAAGCCGGATTTAAACAGTGCATAGGCCGGTATGAACACATAGGTCAGGTAGTCGATGATGAGATCCAACAGGACACCATCAAACTCGGGCGCATTTTTCTTTACGTGATAATGGCGGGCCAAGGGGCCGTCGATGCCGTCGACGATGAAGGACACCACAAGCCACAGATACATCAGGCTCCATTTTTCATCCACGGCCGCCAGCATGGCGAGCATTGCGAAAACGGCTCCGGTTGCAGTGAAAAGATGAACGGCAAGCGCTTTGAATCTAAGTGTCATGCCCGTGTCATGAAGGATGTGAGAGGCAGATGCAAAGCAAAAAGACAGTTTGGTTGCAAGCACATTGAGGATGCTATGCTTTTGAACCTCAGGCCTTTGGGTGGGCGCGGTTATAGACCTCCATCAGGCGGGCGGTATCGACGGCCGTATAGGTCTGGGTGGTGGAGAGCGAGGCGTGGCCCAGAAGCTCTTGAATAGCGCGCAAGTCCCCACCGGCTGAGAGCAGATGCGTAGCGAAACTGTGCCGCATGGCGTGGGGTGTTGCGGTTGCAGGCAGGCCGAGCTGCATGCGGGCCTTCGACATGACCTCTTGGATCGCGCGGGGGTTCAGTGCTCCGCCCCGGACACCGCGAAACAGGGCTAGGCTGTCCGATTTCGGGTGCGGGCAGAGTCGGAGATAGTGGTCCACCGCTTCGCGCGCCGCAGGAAGGACCGGGACGATCCTTTCCTTGTTGCCTTTGCCTGTAATGCGCAGGGTTGCTGGCAGGGGGGCATCTGCGCCGGTCAGAGACAGCGCCTCGGAGATGCGCAGCCCGCAACCGTAGAGCAGCGTGACAACAGCCACGTCACGGGCCGAGACCCAGTCATTGCTGGATTGCAACTCAACCGTTTCAATCATGGCGCGAGCTGCGTCCTCGGCCAGAGGGCGGGGGAGCTTTTTGGTGAATTTCGGCGCGCGGGTTGATAGGACGGCTGTTGGTTCGAACCCTTCACGCTCGGCCAGCCAACGGTAGAAACTTTTGACGGCTGACAGCTTTCGGGCCAGAGAGCGCGCGCCCACACCGCTTTGGCGTTGATCGGCCATCCAAGCGCGCATGTCCGAGACAGAAATGCGTTCGAGCGCGGCGATGCCCTGGCGGTCCCCATGGTGGAGGGTCATGAACGACAGGAAATCAGTCACATCCCCGCGATAGGCGCTTTGGGTGTTCTGAGACCGCCCTGCCAGAGCGCCCAGGCTCTCCAACCAATGTTGGAGCGCATCTCGGCAGGCTGGCGAAATCAGGCTCACGACAGCCAGTGGCGCATCGAGCGTTCGAACACGCCAGCAAAGAACGACAATAGATCGGTTCCAAGTTGCGGCGTGAAATGCCTAGGGTCCGAGGCCCCCATGACAATCAGACCGGGCAGGCGACCGGTTCCAAGATCCAGCTTGAGGCAGGCCTCGGACCTGAGTTGAGCGGCAAGAGTTCCGAACACGCGCTGGTTTGGCTTCTGGATTTCGCGCAAGATGACATCGCGCGCGGGACCGCCACGATCATAGGTGAGGTATTGGTCGACAAAGCCCGGTTCGACAACCGTGAGCGTACCATCCAGCTTGTCGATTGCGGGATCGTTCATAAGGGCGGTGGTTTCAAGCACCAGTGTGATGCGCTGGACCCGCAGGATTTCGGCTACATCCTGGCCGAGGACGCGCAGGAAGTCTTCGAACTCAACCGGTTCCAGAAGACGCAGAATGGCGCGGTGGACCTGATTGGTCCCGGCCAGGTTTTCATAGGCTGCGGCTATGACGGACCGGTGCGTGTCTTCCAAGCGGTCCAGTCTGGCCTCAAGCCGTTGCATGGCGATGCCGCGTAGGTCGATGACGTTGTCGCCTCGGGCCTGTTCATTGGCGTCCACCAGTGCCTGCATCAGATCTTTGTCATCCAGCAAAGCATCAGGCTTGGCCAGAATCGCGGCTCTGAGGTTGTCCTCGAGTTTTGGGTTGCTGCTCATGTCCCGTCCGGTCGTTTTTTGTTTTGGCGGCTTATAGCACGGCCAACCGGAATTACCTTGGGAAAAATGCACGTCTGGGTGGATTTCGTTTTGCGCTGTGTCCGGAGTGCTCCCGCCTGTTTAGCGCTGATCTGAGATCAGCCCCGCACAGTTGGGCCGGGCGCGGTGCCTGTCGGCACCGCGCGGTCGTGCAAAGGGTCAGAGGATTTTCTGACCAGTTTTGGCCCAGTCTGCCAGGAAGGTTTCCAGACCTTTGTCGGTCAGCGGGTGGTCGGCCAGTTTCTTGATGACGGCAGGCGGTGCGGTGATCACGTCGGCACCAATGCGCGCGCTGTCGGTCACGTGGTTCACGGTGCGGATCGAGGCGGCGAGGATTTCGGTCTCGAACCCGTAGTTGTCGTAGATCTGGCGGATATCGGCGATCAGATCCATGCCGTCGAGGTTGATGTCGTCGAGACGGCCGATGAAGGGCGAGATGAAGGTTGCGCCCGCTTTGGCGGCCAAAAGCGCCTGATTGGCCGAGAAGCACAGGGTCACGTTGACCATCTGGCCTTCGTCAGACAGGGTTTTGCAGGTTTTCAGACCGGCCCATGTCAGTGGGACTTTGACCGCGATGTTCGGCGCGATCTGGGCCAGCTTGCGGCCTTCGGCGATCATGTCGTCGGCCTCGGTGGCGACAACTTCGGCGGACACGGGGCCGTCGACCAGATCACAGATCTCTTTGGTGACTTCAAGAATGTCGCGACCTGACTTCAGGATCAGCGAAGGGTTGGTGGTGACGCCGTCCACCATGCCTAGGTCGTTCAGTTCGGCAATGGCGTCGATCTCGGCAGTGTCTACGAAGAATTTCATGCGGGCAGTCCTTTGATGGGTTGGCCTTGGTCGCGGATGGCTTTACCTCAAAGAGACCCCTGCTGGAACCCCCTGCATAGGATATGCTGTGAGCGCTAACGGATTTTTCGACGAAGGAGAGCTGGTTGCGGTGTTGACCACGCAGCCTCTGGACCGGACGTTGGACTACAAAGCGCCCGAGGGCGGGTGCTTTCTGGGTGCGTTTGTCGAGGTGCCATTGGGGCCGCGCAAGGTGCTGGGCGTGGTTTGGGGGCCGGGGCAGGGCGGGTTCGATCTGGCCAAGGCGCGGTCCGTGATCCGGGTACTTGAAGTTGCACCCATGCGCGAAGAGATGCGGGTGTTTCTGGGGAAAGTGGCGGACTACACGCTGACACCGATGCCTGCGATGCTGCGCCTTGCAACCCGCGCGCCGGGCTTGGGGGATCCGCCCTCGATGCGTAAGGTCTACCGGTTGGGTGCATCTGAACCGGATCGGATGACCGATGCCCGCACCCGGGTGCTTGAGGTGTTGAAAGAATATGGCGGGCTGGCCTTTACCTTAAAGGAACTGGCCGAGCAGGCCGGGGTAACCACCTCTGTCGTCAAAGGGTTGGTGAAACTGGGCGCTGTTCGGGAAGAGGATAGTCCACGCGATTTGCCCTATCCTCATCTCGACCCCGAGTTGCCCGGCAAAGACCTGACCGAGGACCAGGCGACAGCCGTGGCGCGTCTGCAGGCGGGCCAGCGGACCGGCAACTATGGCACAACGCTGCTAAAAGGTGTGACGGGTTCGGGCAAAACTGAGGTCTATCTGGAGGCTGTCGCCGAAGCATTGCGCATGGGGCGACAGGCGCTGGTTCTGCTGCCCGAGATTGCGCTGACGGCCGAATTCCTGACCCGTGTCGAGGCCCGGTTCGGTGCCCGCCCAGCCGAGTGGCATTCAGGGGCCACGATGACCGAACGTCGCCGGGTTTGGCGGATGGTCGGGCAGGGCGATGCGCAACTTGTTGTGGGCGCGCGCTCGGCCCTTTTCCTGCCATTCCGTGATTTGGGTCTGGTTGTGGTCGATGAGGAACACGACACCTCATATAAACAGGAAGACGGCGTGCATTACAGCGCGCGGGACATGGCGGTTCTGCGCTCGGCCATTTGCGGCGGGCGGGTGATTCTGGCCAGCGCGACGCCCTCGTTGGAAAGCTGGGCCAATGCCGAGGCGGGCAAATATGAGCGGCTGGACCTGACCTCACGCTTCGGGGCGGCGGTTCTGCCCGAGATGAAGCCCATCGACATGCGCGCCGAGCAGATGCAGCCAGGGACGTGGATTTCTCCGTCCTTGCGGCAGGCGGTCCAGCAACGGATCGAAAAGGGTGAACAATCACTGCTGTTCATCAACCGCCGGGGCTATGCACCGGTTACTTTGTGCCGAGCCTGTGGGGAGCAGATCGCCTGCGATCACTGCGACGCGCGGATGGTGGAGCACCGGTTCCTCAAGCGCCTGATGTGCCATCAATGCGGCGAGACCAAGCCGATGCCCGAGGCATGCCCCTCTTGCGGGGTCGAAGGGAAACTGGCCCCGGTCGGGCCAGGGATCGAACGGCTGGCGGAAGAGGCCGAGGCGACGTTCCCCGAGGCCAAGATTGCGATGCTCAGTTCTGACCTGTTCGGCTCGGCCCGCGCGTTGAAGGCCAAGATCGAAGAAATTGCCAAAGGGGATGCAGATATCGTCATCGGCACGCAGCTGGTGGCGAAGGGGCATAACTTTCCCAAGCTGACGCTGGTGGGAGTTATTGATGCCGATCTCAGCCTACACGGCGCAGATTTGCGCGCGGCTGAGCGGACGTTTCAACTGATGCGACAGGTGGCCGGACGTGCGGGGCGCGCAGACAAGCCGGGGCAGGCGCTGCTACAGACGTTTCAGCCCGAGCATCCGGTCATCCGCGCCATTCTGTCGGGTGATGAGGAAGGCTTCTGGAAGGCCGAAGCTGCCGGTCGCCAAGCCGCTGGTGTGCCGCCTTATGGGCGCATGGCGGGGATCGTGCTGTCCGGGCCCGAGGTCGCTCCGGTCTTTGACATCGGTAACGCGATGGCGCGTAATGATGCGCCGTTGCGTGAGATTGGAGGTCAGGTCTTTGGTCCGGCCCCTGCGCCGATTGCCCGCATCCGGGGCAGGCATCGCGTACGCCTTTTGGTCAAGGCCCCCAAGGGCGCGCCCATTCAGGACGCCATCGCCCGCTGGATCGCGCCGCTGCGCCTGAAAGGGCATATCCGCCTGACCGTCGATATCGACCCGCAGAACTTTTACTGACCTCTGCACAGGCGCAGAGCGAATGTGCGCTGGGATCTCTCCTCTCGCCAAAGCGCAAAAATCGGCGTAGAGGGAGTCGCATGTTGAAACCCATGCCACTTTCCGAGGCGCAAAGCTTGCCGTTCTGGCGGCGCCCGATCACGTTGCTGTTCATGATGGCGCTGACCATGCCCATTGCGTTCAATGGGTGGAGCGCGCTGTTGAACAACTTCGTCATCGAAGTGGCGAATTTCGATGGCGCAGATATCGGCTTGCTGCACACGGTGCGAGAAATACCGGGTTTTCTGGCCGTAGGTGTGATCGCTGTGATCATCTTTGTACGGGAACAGGTGCTGGCCATGATCTCGCTGATGATGCTGGGTGTTGCGACGGCGGTGACTGCATGGTTCCCAAGCCTTGGTGGGCTGCTATTCGTAACGCTTTTTAGCTCGATCGGATTTCACTACTACGAGACGGTCAATCAGTCGCTGCAGTTGCAATGGCTGCCGAAGGACCGCGCGCCGCAGATTCTGGGATGGCTTGTGGCAATGGGCTCGGCGGCTACGGCAGTGATCTATGGGCTGATCGTCCTGACGTGGGACCGGTTCGACCTGTCCTATAACTTCGTCTTCATGATGGCGGGCGGTGCAACGGCGCTGCTGGCTCTGTTTTGTCTGCTAGCCTATCCGCAATTCGACGCGCCGACGCCGCAGACCAAAAAGCTGATCCTGCGCAAACGCTACTGGCTGTATTACGCGCTGCAATTCATGGCAGGCGCGCGCCGTCAGATCTTTGTGGTGTTCGCGGGCTTCATGATGGTCGAGAAATTCGGGTTCGAGGTCCACGAACTCACCAGCCTTTATCTGATCAACCTCGTGATCAACATGGCGGCAGCTCCGATGCTCGGCAAAGCGGTGTCCAAATTTGGCGAGCGCCGGACATTGATCTTCGAATATGCCGGGCTTGCCATTGTTTTCGCAGCCTATGGCGGCATCTACTGGTTTGGGTGGGGCGTGGTTCTGGCGGCGACACTCTATGTGATCGACCATGTGCTGTTCGCGTTGGCTTTGGCCTTGAAGACCTATTTCCAGAAAATCGCCGATCCCGCCGATATCGCACCGACGGCCGCTGTGGCGTTTACCATCAACCATATCGCGGCGGTGTTCCTTCCCGCGCTGCTTGGGTTGCTTTGGGTGGCCTCACCCGGCGCAGTGTTTGCGCTGGCGGCGGCGATGGCGATGATCTCGCTGGCCCTGTCTCTGTTGATCCCGCGCCATCCCGAGCCGGGAAATGAGACCATCCTGACCAAATACGCGCCGGCACCCGCCGAATAGGCGCAAGAGCTTGACCTTGGCGGGCCCACGCCCTAGGCGCTGTCCTGACCCAGACAGGAGGCCCCCATGCCCACATTCACCGCTCTTACCACGCTGACCGGCAAGAAACCCGCCGAAGGCCTTGGCGAAGCGATGGAGCGTCTGGATCCTGAACCCACTGGCGTTGGCGTTTTTGAAGTCGAAGATGGCTCGGGACTGTGGGAGGTTGGGGGGTATTTCACCGAAGCCCCCGATGAGACAGCGCTGGCCGTACTGGCCGCGGCCTTTGAGGCCAAGGCCTTTGTGGTGTCTGAGCTGCCCGAAACCGATTGGGTCGCCCATGTGCGCCGTGAACTTGCCCCTGTCGAGGCAGGTCGTTTCTTTGTCTATGGCAGCCACGATGCCGACAAGCTACCCGAAGGTCGGATCCCCCTGTTGATCGAGGCCGCAATGGCCTTTGGCACCGGGCACCACGGAACCACTCTGGGTTGCCTGAAGGCGCTGGATCAGTTGCTGGAAGAAGGGTTCTCGGCCAGCAAGGTCGCCGATATCGGGTGTGGGACTGCCGTGCTGGCCATGGCCGCCGCGCGTGTTTGGGAAGGGGACATCATCGCCAGTGATATTGATCAGGTTGCCGTTGATGTGGCCGAAGCGAACCTGAAGGCCAACGGCATGTCCGGCCAGGTTCACTGTGTCGAGGCCGCTGGCTTCGATCACCCGGACCTGAACGCGCACGCGCCCTATGATCTGATTTTCGCCAACATCCTGAAGGGTCCACTGGTCGCTCTGTCGCCGGAAATCTCGGCGAATCTGCGGGCTGAGGGCTATGCAATCCTGTCGGGAATCCTGAACGAACAGGCCGATGATGTGGTGAATGTTTATTCCCAGAATGGCTTCAATCTGCATCATCGAGGTGAGATTGGTGAATGGACGACGCTAATCTTAAGTAAACAGGGCTAAATCGGGGCCATTTACAGGAGTTTTCTAGAGTCGCGCCACGTTTTTGTCGCAATCTATGCTTACCGTTTTTTAATCATTTTGATGGGGGGCGGTTTTGTGGAGGCTGCCATGGCGGGAAAACAACTGGAATTTGATCAGCGCGTTCAGCGCCTGAACAAGAAGCACTCGAAGCTCAGCAAAGGCTATCGCGCAACGATGCGCAAAGATGGCTTGGTGGTGATGAAGCCGCAAAGGGTTCGCTCAGCGGTTCCGGCTAAAGTATTGGTGTTTACTCTGCTTGCGGTTTTTGCCTTCAAGGCGTTTCTTTTGTCCAGCCTCGGTCCCTCAGGATATCAATACCGCATCGACAGCCTGAAAGAAGGCACCCAAGTCGAACAGGCAGGCGCCTGGATCATGCAGATCGACCCGGTTTCACAGTTCCTCTCGGTTCAGCTCAACAAAGTTCTCTACTAAGCACCAGCTGAAACAGAAAACACCGCGGCCTTTCGGCTCGCGGTGTTTCTTTGCGCCCCTACAGGGAGGAGAAAGGGGCGTATAGCGAGGGGGTCGTCTTACCGGCGGCCTTCGGCGATGACGTCGATGTCGCCGCGGCACAGGCCGATATCATCCAGTTCGCGGTCGCTCAGACCGGTCAGCACGTTGCGTGTTACGCGGGCGTCATTCCAATCGACGGCGGCATTTGCAACCGATGTGAAAAATGCGCCGATACGGCCAACGAGGCCGAATGAGCCAGTGGTGGCGATGCGGGTCGAGTCCAGTGCAGCCATATCCTGTTTCCTTCTGGTTTGTGTGAACATTTGATCTTGCGATCTGAGCGGCATCTAGTGTCGAAGAATTGCCCGCGCAATAGCATTTTTTGCATGTGTCCTATGCAGTTTTTGCAACGCTTGCTGAATCTGTAAGCACCTTAAAAACATGATTAAAACGGGTTCATAAAAGTGTCGATTTCAGACTTTTCGAAGTCGCAAACCGTCCTTTGTGTCGCGCGCAGGATGGTGGTGTCGTTTTCAGACTTAGGGTCAATTCGCTTGGAAAGTGTTCACGCTTCGTGCTATCCGTTGAAAAAAGATCACAAAACCCGAGCGGGCTGAGGCGAAGCATGCGAATTCTGGGCATTGATCCGGGGCTTAGGACCCTAGGATGGGGCGTCATCGAATCAAATGGCAGCCGGTTGAGCCACGTTTCGAACGGTTTGTGCAAATCTGACGGGGATGATCTGGGCGAGCGGCTGCTGTCTCTGCACAATCAGATTGTCGAGGTCATCGCCGAATTTAGGCCCGACCAAGCTGCGATCGAGCAAACTTTCGTCAACAAAGACGGTGCCGGGACGCTCAAACTCGGTCAGGCGCGTGGCGTGGCCTTGCTAACGCTGGCGCAGGCCGGGCTGCCTGTGGGGGAATACGCTCCGAACCGGGTCAAGAAAACCGTCGTTGGCGTTGGGCATGCCGAGAAAGAGCAGGTCCTGCACATGGTCAAGCTGCAGCTGCCAGGGTGTTTGCCCAAGGGCGCGGATGCGGCGGATGCATTGGCGATCGCTATCTGTCATGCGTATTACGGCAAGACACAACAGCCGCGTGTGAAAGAGGTGAGGGCATGATCGGTAAACTGACAGGGCGTCTGGACTATCGCGCCGCAGACCACATCCTGATTGACGTGCGGGGCGTGGGCTACATCGTCTACTGCTCGGACAGGACCATGGCTGCCTTGCCGGGTGTGGGTGAGGCGGTCTCGATCTACACCGATATGGTCGTGCGTGAAGACTTGATGCAGCTTTACGGATTCCTCTCACTGATTGAGAAGGAATGGCATCGCCTACTGTGTTCGGTTCAGGGCGTTGGGGCCAAGGTCTCGCTGGCCATTCTCAGCGCGTTGGGGTCGGATGGTGTAAGCCGCGCAATTGCTCTGGGCGATTGGGGCGCGGTGAAGGCCGCGAAGGGTGTGGGCCCGAAGACTGCTCAACGCATCGTGCTGGACCTCAAGGACAAGGCGCCGGGCGTTATGGCGATGGGCGGCACCGTGACCGAGGCGATGGACGGCCCAGCGTTGGAAGTTGTTGAGACAGTCGAGCCGCAGCCAGTGCCGAAAAGGACCGCAAAGCCGGCTTCGGGATCGGCGGCGGCCTCGGCGGGGGCGTTGTCGGCCTTGTCGAATTTGGGATATGGCCCATCCGAGGCGGCCTCGGCCGTGGCGGAGGCGGCGGCCAATCTGCCCGACGCGGGTGAGGCTGAATTGATCCGCGCGGCGCTCAAGCTGCTGGCTCCGAAAGGGTGATTGAATGGTAGACGCCGATCCCACGCTGCGGCCTGACCCTCTGCCCGAAGACAATGACCGCGCCCTCCGTCCGCAGGGGCTGGACGAATTCATCGGTCAGGCCGAGGCGCGTGCAAACCTGCGCATCTTCATCCAATCCGCCAAGCAGCGCGGCGAGGCGATGGATCATACGCTGTTCCATGGTCCGCCGGGTTTGGGGAAAACCACGTTGGCGCAGATCATGGCGCGCGAGTTGGGCGTGAATTTCCGTATGACCTCTGGTCCGGTTCTGGCTAAGGCGGGCGACCTGGCCGCGATCCTGACCAATCTGGAAGCGCGCGATGTGTTGTTTATCGACGAAATCCATCGCTTGAACCCGGCGGTTGAGGAAGTTCTCTATCCTGCGATGGAGGATTTCGAACTCGATCTGGTCATTGGTGAAGGTCCAGCAGCGCGGACCGTTCGGATTGAATTGCAGCCGTTTACGTTGGTTGGAGCCACCACGCGGATGGGTCTGCTGACCACGCCGCTGCGCGACCGTTTTGGTATCCCGACCCGGTTGCAGTTCTACACAGTCGATGAGTTGCACGAGATCGTCACCCGCAACGCACGCAAACTTGGTGCGCCAGCAGACGACGACGGCGCGCGTGAAATTGCGCGCAGGTCGCGAGGGACGCCTCGGATCGCAGGCCGTTTGCTGCGGCGCGTGGTGGATTTTGCCATCGTCGAGGGTGACGGGCGGATTACGCGCGAATTGGCCGATGGGGCGCTGACTCGCTTGGGTGTGGATCATCTCGGGTTGGACGGCGCGGACCGTCGGTATCTGAAACTGGTCGCTGAGAACTATGGCGGTGGTCCGGTTGGGATTGAGACGATGTCGGCGGCCTTATCGGAAAGTCGCGACTCGCTTGAGGAAGTGATCGAGCCCTATTTGCTGCAGCAGGGACTGATCCAACGCACGCCGCGCGGGCGGATGTTGGCGCAGAAGGCGTGGACGCATTTGGGCATGGCGGCACCAAAAGGTCAGAGTGATCTGTTTGGTTGAAGGCATCACCCAGAAATTTTAAGCCTTCGGTGAGAGCATTGTTAAAATGATGAAAGGCTGGGCGTGACACCGGAAGAGATCGAGGCGCTGTTTAAGCGCGAGAGCGGAGAGTTCCTGTTTGCGCGGTGGGGTCGCCCCATCGTGCCGATCGTTTTCGGTGTCGAGGATGAGACGCTGGCTACCGTCAAGGGCGCGTTCGAGGCCGTGGTGACACTGGCCGGTCACAAGATGGCCGAAACGGACCCAGAGCTGGGCGCCAATTGCATGGTCTTTTTCTTCCGCGACTGGCTGGAATTGCTAGAGGTTCCGGATCTGGACCGCCTTATCCCCGATCTGGCACCTTTGGTTGAGCGTCTGGTGGCAGCGGATGCCAATCAGTACCGCATCTTCCGGTTCGAAGAAGATGGCGCGATCCGCGCAGCCTTTGTGTTCCTGCGTATGGACAAGGAGCTGTCTAAAGTCCCGGCCGAGACTCTGGCACTCAGTCAAGTGGTACAGACCATTCTGCTCTGGTCGGATAAGGCGTTCCGAAAACAATCGCCTCTGGCTGTGGCGGGTGAGGCGACGATCCTGCGCCCGGATATTGCAGGCCTGATCCGGGCCGCTTACGATCCGATCTTGCCGGGGGCTGCGCAAGATACCTCGCACGCGTTGCGCCTGTTTGCCCGGTTGGAGCCTCCGCAATGAAGCACATCTTTCCGGTTCGAGTTTACTATGAGGACACCGACATGGGCGGTGTTGTCTATCACGCGAACTACCTGCGCTACATCGAACGGGCGCGCTCGGACTGGGTGCGCCGTTTGGGCAATGACCAGAACGCCATGCGGGATGACGGGATCGTTTGGGTCGTACGGCGAGTCGAGGCGGACTACCTGTCGCCCGCCAAGTTTGATGACGAGTTGATTGTCGAAACAGAAGTAACCGAGATTTCCGGCGTGCGCCTGACCATGGCGCAACTGGTGAAACGGGGTGAGACCGATATTTTTCGTGCCTCGGTTACAGCGGTGTGCATCAACAAAGACGGCAAACCAATCCGCCTTCCGGCAGAGATTCGCGCATTGATGTAACATTTTCGCAGCCGGGGGTGGTTCTGTTGGCTTTTCAACCCCAACTGCGTTAGCGTTTGGCAAAACAAGGCCAAACAAACGGCCATCAGGCAAAAAAGAGCAGGTTCATGGAAGCTGAAACGCTGACGCTGGCGCAGGAGATCGATTTCTCCATGTGGGGGCTGTATGCCCGCGCGACCTTTATCGTAAAATTGGTGATGCTAATGCTGATCGCGGCGTCGATCTGGTCTTGGGGCATCATCATCCAGAAACTCATCAATTACCGTGCGGCCCGACGTGAAGCGCAGAAGTTTGATGAGAGCTTTTGGTCTGGGAACCCGCTGGATGAGCTGTTTGAGCAGATCGGCTCGCAGCCCGATGGCAGTTCCGAGAAGATATTTGCGGCGGGCATGATCGAATGGCGCAGGTCGCACCGAACGGATGGCGGTTTGATCGCCGGGGCGACGGCTCGTATCGACCGGTCCATGGATGTGGCCATCGCGAAGGAGGCGGAGACGCTGCAGAAAGGTCTGCCGATCCTGGCGACTGTCGGCTCAACCGCTCCGTTCATTGGTCTGTTCGGTACGGTCTGGGGCATCATGAACGCCTTTATCGAGATTGCCGAGCAGCAGAATACGAACCTCGCCGTTGTGGCCCCCGGCATTGCCGAGGCACTGCTGGCAACCGGTCTTGGCCTGCTGGCCGCGATCCCGGCGGTGATTTTCTACAACAAGCTTAGCGCGGATAGTGACCGGATTGTCGGAGGGTATGAGGCCTTTGCCGATGAGTTCGCCACCATCCTGTCGCGCCAGTTGGACAGCTAACCATGGGGGCAGCGGTTCAGCAAAGCTCGGGCGGGAACGGACGTAGGCGCGGACGCCGGCGCGGTCGCGCCCAGCCGATGGCTGAGATCAACGTCACGCCGTTTGTCGACGTCATGCTGGTGCTGTTGATCATCTTCATGGTCGCAGCGCCTTTGCTGACAGTTGGTGTGCCGGTTGATCTGCCCAAGACTGCCGCAAGCGCCTTGCCCGGCGATAGTGAGGAACCGCTGACCGTTACGCTGACCGCCGATGGTCGTATTCAGATCCAGACCACGGATATCGCGCGCGACGAACTGATTGGGCGGCTGCGCGCCATCGCGGCAGAGCGCAGCAGTGACCGTGTCTTCCTGCGGGCCGATGGGGCAATTCCCTATGCGCAAGTGATGCAGGTGATGGGCGCGCTGAATGCGGGCGGGTTTTCGAATGTGGGTCTGGTGACGGATACCGGCGGGCCGACGCTGGACGATGGGTAAAGGTGGGGTCGCGCGGTGGATACCGGCACCAAGATTTCAGCGATTGCGCATGTCAGCCTGATCGGTTGGGCGTTGTTCGGCGGCACCTTCCGGTCCGAGCCGCTGCCGACACAAGTGCAGGATGTTTCCGTGATTTCGGCTGAGCAATTCGCAGCGCTCACGGCGCAACGCGACGCGCCTGAGCTGCCGGAGTCTCCGGGTACTCTGGAACAACCCGACGCGCCGGAACCTGAGGTCAGCACCCCCGAGGTGACACCGGAAGAACAACCACGTCCTGAACCGGTGACGCCCGCAGAGCCGGAGCCCGAGATTGTCCCCGAAACGGTCGAGGTTCCGCCCGAGCCTGAGCTACCCGAAGAACCTCCGACATTGACGGAACCGGAAACGGCCGCCTTGCCGGTGCCGCCGGGACCTGAAGCGCAACCCAGCCCAGCCGAGCGTGTTGCCCCCGAGGCTATCGCGCCGCCTCCGCCCGAGGCAGAGCCGGATGAGGTGCAAACGCCCCCGGTTTCACTGGACGAAGGCGCTGAGACGCAACAAGAGCAACAGGATCAGACGGCCCCTGAAGAAGCCGCGCCCGAGATTGTGACCGAGGCCGAAGAGACCGACGAGCCAGCGCCTCTGACCTCTCCGCGCCCGCGTGTGCGGCCCAACCGTCCTGAACCCGCGCCTGAGGTTGCGGAAACTCCGGAACCGGCCCCGGAAACCCCAACGCCAACGCCTGCGCCGGACAATAGTGACGCCATCAATGACGCGTTGTCCGAAGCCTTGGCGGGTGGAACGGAACCCTCCGGCCCGCCGCTCACCAGCGGTGAAAAGGACGCGATGCGCGTTGCAGTGTCGCGGTGCTGGAATGTCGGATCACTGTCGACCGATGCGCTGAACGTGGTGGTGACGGTTGCGTTCTCGCTCAATCGAGATGGCACGATTATCAGCGAGAGCATTCGCTTGCTGAATAGCTCTGGCGGTGCTTCGGGTGCCGAAAATCAAGCCTATCAGGCGGCCCGACGCGCAATTTTGCGCTGTGGCGCGCGTGGATATGATCTGCCTGCTGACAAATACGATCACTGGCAGGATATTGAGATTACATTCAATCCCGAGAGGATGCGGATCAAATGATGAAACTTCTGACCAGCCTCTTTCTTGGGCTGACCTTGGTGTCAGCTCCGGTTTACGCTCAGAACAGCCCCCTGCGGTTGGAAATCGACGAAGGCATCATCGAGCCGATGCCCTTTGCGGTTCCCAACTTCGTACCCGACGGCCCGGCAGCGACGCAGTTCGCCAACGATATCTCGCGTGTCGTTGCGGCGGATCTGACCGGAACGGGGTTGTTCCGCGAAATCTCATCGGACGCGTTCATCAGCCGGGTCAGCAGCTTTGACGCGCCGGTCCAGTTTGCCGATTGGAAAGCGATCAACGCGCAGGCTTTGGTGACAGGGGCGGTGAATGTTTCGGGCAAGCGGCTGACGGTTCGGTTCCGGGTCTGGGATGTGTTTTCGGGGCAGGAGCTTGGGAACGGTCTGCAGTTGGCGGGCACCACGGATGGCTGGCGACGCATGGCGCACAAGGTTGCTGATCAGGTCTACAGCCGGATTACGGGCGAGGGCGCCTATTTCGATAGCCGCGTTGCTTTTGTGTCGGAAAGTGGCCCAAAGAACCAGCGCCTCAAGCGTCTAGCGATCATGGATTATGACGGGGCCAATGTTCAGTACATGACGGATAGCGCGGCCATCGTTCTGGCCCCGCGCTTTTCGCCGACTGGCGAGCAACTGCTCTATACCAGCTACGAAAGCGGCAGTCCGCGGATTTACATACTTGATGTCGGCCGTGTCCAGCGGCGCGAGCTGCAAACGCAGGACGGCACCATGAGCTTTTCTCCGCGCTTTTCGCCGGACGGGCAGTCGATTGTGTATTCGCTGATTCAGGGTGGCAATACCGATCTGTGGCGGATGGATCTGGCCTCGGGTCAGAGTACCCGCCTGACCAACACGCCTGCGATCGAAACCGCGCCCAGCTATTCGCCGGATGGTAGCCAGATTGTGTTTGAAAGCGACCGCTCGGGTACGCCGCAGCTTTATGTGATGGCGGCAAACGGGGGGGAAGCGACACGGATCAGCTTTGGTCAGGGGCGGTATGGTACGCCGGTCTGGTCGCCGCGTGGCGATCTGATTGCCTTCACCAAGCAGAACAAAGGCCGCTTCCACATCGGCGTGATGCGCACCGATGGCAGCGAGGAACGCCTGCTGACATCGTCCTTCCTAGACGAAGGCCCGACCTGGTCGCCAAACGGCCGCGTCATCATGTTCACCCGCGAAACACAGGGCGCAAGTGGTCGTGCGACGCTCTATTCCGTGGATATCTCGGGTCGGAACCTGCGCCCCGTGCGGACGCCGGATGGCGGCAGCGACCCGTCCTGGGGACCACTACAGAATTGATCGCCGCCATGGCGCGGCAAAGTTCACAAGAAACAGTCGCTGTGATAGACAGGCGGCAACAAACAAAACAACGAGGCACTTGAGATGAACGTATTGGGCAAAATCCTGGCCTTGGGCGCGCTGAGCGTGGTCGCGGCTTGTACCAACAATGATCCTTCGGCTTTGGGTGGCAGCGGCGCAGGTGGTAGCGGCTCGATCGTCGCGGGTTCTCCTAGTGATCCGCGCTCGCCCGCGTATTTCCAGCAGACGGTCGGGGATCGTGTTTTGTTCGCGGTCGATCAGTCCACTCTATCGCCGCAGGCGCAGACGGTTCTGCAAGGGCAGGCGGAATGGTTGCTGGCCAACCCGGATTACGTGGCAACCATCGAAGGTCACGCGGATGAGCAGGGCACGCGGGAGTACAACCTTGCGCTGGGCGCACGTCGGGCTAATGCGGCGCGCGAATACCTGATTTCGCGTGGCGTGGCGGGCAACCGTCTGACGACCGTCAGCTTTGGCAAGGAACGCCCGATCGAGATTTGCAGCACCGAGGACTGCTATTCCAAAAACCGCCGTGCGGTGACGGTGCTGACCGGTTCAACCTTGGGGTAAGACGATGAGAGTTGCAGGATGTGTTCTGGCCGCAGTTGTGGCAACAGCGGGCGTGGCGCAAGCACAGGATCAGCAGACCCTGGCGGATATCCGGCAGGAGCTGACGGTGCTTCATGTCGAGATACAGCGCCTTAAGCGTGAGTTTTCGACCACCGGCTCTCCCGCGCCGAACCTGTCCGGAAGCTCGATCCTTGAACGGGTCGATGCGATAGAGGCCGAGCTGCAGCGCCTGACCCGTCAGACCGAGCAACTGAACCAGCGTGTCCAGAACATCGTGACCGACGGCACCAACCGGATCGGTGATCTTGAGTTCCGTCTGGTTGAGCTGGAAGGCGGCGATCTATCGACACTGGGTGAGACCTCGACTTTGGGTGGTGAAGGGGAATCCACCGCTGCGGTAACACCCGCGCCGACGGAGCCGAACACGTCGGACCAGGGCGAGCTGGCCGTTGGCGAGCGAGCGGATTTCGACGATGCGTCGCAGGCGCTGGCCGATGGTGACTTCCAGACAGCTGCCACGATGTTCGCGCAATTTGACACCTCTTATCCCGGTAGCCCGCTTGCGCCCGAGGCGCATTTGAACCGTGGCAAAGCGCTCGAAGGGCTCGGGGATACGCGCGAGGCCGCACGTGCATTCCTCGCCAGCTTCACCGGAGATTCCGAAGGCGCTGTGGCCCCCGACGCTCTGTTTGAACTTGGCGCAGCTTTGGGCCGTTTGGGACAGACCGATCAAGCCTGTATCACCTTGTCCGAGGTTGGTGTTCGCTTCCCGTCCTCAGGGCAGGCCACCAGTGCTGTGCAGGAAATGGCCTCACTGGGGTGTTCTTGACCCTGCCACTCGACACACTGACATCTGACCTGCGCGCCCGGTTGCCTGAACGGTTGCCTGGGCGTCTGGGCATTGCGGTCTCGGGCGGAGGGGACTCGGTTGCCCTGATGCACCTCTTGCACCGTATTGCCCCTGACGAAGGGGTGGAACTATTCGCCGCCACGGTCGACCACGGTTTGCGCGCCGAGTCGGTGGATGAGGCCCGAACGGTTGCAAAGCAGGCGGCCGCGTTGGGTATCCCCCACGAAATTTTGCAGTGGCAGGGGTGGAATGGCTTAGGCAATCTGCAGGATCAGGCCCGGCAGGCGCGGTATGCCTTGCTGACCGAGTGGGCGAAGAGCAACAACATCAGCGCCATTGCATTGGGCCATACGGCGGATGATCAGGCCGAAACACTTCTTATGCGACTGGCCCGTTCGGCCGGTGTGACGGGACTGTCGGGTATGCCAAGCAGTCGAACCCACGATGGGATCGACCTGTTGCGCCCTATGCTGGGGATCACTCGAGACAGGCTGCGGGCCTATTTGACCGAGATCGGCGCGCAGTGGGTCGAGGACCCCTCGAATCAGGACACCCGCTTTGATCGGATCAAGGCGCGGCAAGCCGTGTCTGATCTAAAGCCGCTTGGTATTTCCGCCGAAACCCTGACGCGGGTCGCCGACAACCTCACACAAGCGCGTGAGGCGCTGGAACGCTATGCGCAGGACTCCGCCCAACGGGTTGCTACCGTCGATGCTGGGGCCGTTGTACTGGATCGTGAGAGCTTCGCCGCGCTGCCGTTAGAAATCCGCCGCAGGGTTCTGGTTGGCTCGGTTTCATGGATCGCGGGCCCTGGCTACCCGCCGCGCCAATCGACCGTGGATCATGCGTTGCAGGCCATTCTGAACGGAGATTCTGGTGCAATTGGGGGCTGTTTGCTGTTTTCTCAGGCAGAAAAACAGTGGATCTGCAGAGAATTCAACGCGGTTGACGGCCGGACCGCGAAAATCTCGGATACATGGGACGCGCGATGGGTGCTGTCCGGCCCCGATATTCCGGGCGCTGAGATTCGGGCACTTGGTGAAAACGGCTTGCAGATGTTGCCCGACTGGCGCGCCACCGGGCGTCCACGGCTTGCTTTGCAAGCGTCCCCAGCGGTTTGGAGGGGCGACATTCTTGAGGCCGCACCCCTGGCCGGATTCGCCAATGGCTGGCGCGCTGATCTGGCCCCTGATTGGCCTGAGTTTCACGCATCTTTTTTATCGCATTGAACCTCAGCCAATCCTCTCTATTTTAAGAAGCAACCCGGCAGGTCCTTGTCTGCCGAAATCTTTTAGGAGAATTTCCTTGGGCAACGCTCGTAATATCGCCTTCTGGGTCGTTCTGTTCCTGCTGATCCTTGCACTGTTCAACCTGTTCAGCGGACCGGGCGGGACACTTCAGGGCAATGAACGCACCTATTCCGACTTTGTCAGCGCCGTTCAAAGCGGTGAGGTCAAGAACGTCACGCTGGATGGTGAGCAAATTCGCTACACCACACAAAGCGGCGCGAATTACACCACGATCAAACCCGGTGATGCCGAGGTGACGAAGCTGCTGATCGACGAACAGATTCCGGTCGAAGCGGTCAAGCAGCAGCAATCGGGCTTCCAATCGTTCCTGATCACTCTGCTGCCCTTCCTGCTGCTGATCGGCGTTTGGGTCTACTTCATGAACCGGATGCAGGGCGGCGGCAAAGGTGGTGCGATGGGCTTTGGCAAGTCCAAGGCCAAAATGCTGACCGAAAAGCACGGCCGCGTGACCTTTGATGACGTGGCAGGAATCGACGAAGCCAAGGAAGAGCTGGAAGAGATCGTTGAATTCCTGCGCAACCCGCAGAAATTCAGCCGTCTGGGTGGCAAGATCCCGAAAGGTGCGTTGCTGGTTGGCCCTCCGGGGACTGGTAAAACGCTGCTGGCCCGCGCGATTGCGGGTGAGGCGGGCGTGCCGTTCTTCACCATCTCAGGCTCTGACTTCGTTGAAATGTTCGTGGGTGTCGGTGCGAGCCGTGTCCGCGACATGTTCGAACAGGCCAAGAAGAACGCGCCTTGTATCGTGTTTATCGACGAAATCGACGCCGTGGGTCGCCATCGTGGTGCCGGCTATGGCGGTGGTAACGATGAGCGTGAACAGACCCTCAACCAATTGCTGGTCGAGATGGACGGGTTTGAGGCCAACGAAGGTGTGATCATTCTGGCCGCGACCAACCGTAAAGACGTTCTGGACCCGGCTCTGCTACGTCCCGGCCGTTTCGACCGGAACGTTACTGTTGGGAACCCCGACATCAAAGGCCGTGAGAAGATCTTGGGCGTGCACGCGCGCAAGACGCCTCTGGGTCCTGATGTAGACCTGCGCATCATCGCGCGCGGTACTCCGGGCTTTTCGGGTGCCGATCTGGCGAACCTCGTGAACGAAGCCGCGCTGATGGCCGCGCGCGTAGGTCGTCGCTTTGTCACCATGGAAGACTTCGAGAACGCCAAGGACAAGGTGATGATGGGGGCTGAGCGCCGCTCGATGGTGCTGACACAGGATCAAAAGGAAAAGACCGCGTATCACGAGGCTGGCCATGCCGTTGTTGGTTTGGAACTGCCAATGTGCGACCCGGTTTACAAGGCAACGATCATTCCTCGTGGTGGCGCGCTGGGCATGGTAGTCTCGCTGCCTGAAATGGATCGTCTCAACTATCACCGTGATGAATGTGAGCAGAAGCTGGCCATGACCATGGCGGGCAAGGCGGCCGAAGTCATCAAATACGGTGAAGACCATGTCTCGAACGGCCCGGCGGGTGACATCATGCAGGCCAGCCAACTGGCGCGCGCCATGGTGATGCGCTGGGGTATGTCGGACAAGGTCGGCAATATCGACTACGCCGAAGCCCATGAAGGCTATTCGGGCAACACCGCTGGGTTCTCGGTCTCGGCCCATACCAAAGAGCTGATCGAGGAAGAGGTGAAGCGTCTGATCCAGCAGGGCTATGAGCGCGCGCACCAGATTCTGACAGACAAGAATGAGGAATGGGAGCGCCTGGCGCAAGGTTTGCTGGAATACGAGACCCTCACCGGCGACGAGATCAAGCGCGTCATGAATGGCGATGCACCGACCGAAGGCGATGACGAAGGCGACAGTCCGGATCAGGGCAGCGCGCCCAGCGTCACGGCCATTCCAAAGACCAAGCCCAAGAAGTCTCCGCCCGAAGGTGGGATGGAACCGGAGCCAACCGCATAGACACGAAAACCCGAGGTCCAAACCTCGGGTTTTTTCTTTTCATCCGCCAACTGCTCGTCATTATGCGGGCAAATGGATGAAGAAGGAAAACCCCATGCCGTTTCTGCGTGAAACCGAATACTCTGCCGAGGTCGTCTGGTTAGGGCGCGTCCCGGCCGGTCAGTCGCTGCGCGCTCAGCCCGTTGAGACGTTAGAGTTTGGCTTTGACGGGGTGCAGGGCGAACGGCACGAGGGGCTCAACCGTGCTTCATGCGTGCGTGTCAGCAATGTCTATCCGAAAGGAACCGAGATTCGGAATGTCCGACAGGTGTCGATTCTATCAGCCGAGGAACTGTCCGAGATTGCCGCCGCGATGGAGATGGACAAGCTTGATCCGTCATATCTGGGGGCCTCGATCGTGTTGAAGGGCATCCCTGATTTTTCTCATATCCCGCCGTCTTCGCGCCTGCGCGCCGAGGCGGGTTTGACGATCACAGCCGATATGGAAAACGCACCTTGTGTCCTGCCCGGACGTGAGATCGAAGCGGATCACAGCGGCTACGGTGCCGCCTTCAAACCGGCCGCGCAGGGGCGGCGAGGGGTCACTGGCTGGGTCGAACGGCCCGGAGCCCTGCAAATCGGTGATCGTCTGCAGCTGTTTGTTCCCGATCAGCCGCTCTGGCAGCCATAGCACTCATTCGTTTCCGATTGGAAACGCTTGAAATTGGGCGACGCCGTTTCGCGGCACGAATATGTCGGAATCCTTAGCCACTGCTTGGGTATGCAACTGTATGGGTTTGACAGCACCGACGCGCCGCGTCGGTTTTGCACGGCATTCAATCAGGGACCCTGCCCAATGAGCTACAAATCTGACATCGAAATCGCTCGCGAAGCGAACAAGAAGCCGATTCAGGAAATCGGCGCAAAGATCGGTATCGAATCTGCCGATCTGCTGCCTTACGGCCACGACAAAGCGAAGGTCAGCCAGGACTTCATCAACTCGGTCCAGGACCGCGAAGATGGCAAGCTGATCCTGGTCACCGCGATCAACCCGACCCCTGCGGGTGAAGGCAAGACCACCACCACCGTGGGTCTGGGCGATGGCCTGAACCGCATCGGCAAAAACGCGATGATCTGTATCCGTGAAGCTTCGCTTGGCCCGAACTTCGGCATGAAGGGCGGCGCTGCAGGTGGCGGTTACGCTCAGGTTGTTCCGATGGAAGAGATGAACCTGCACTTCACAGGTGACTTCCACGCGATCACTTCGGCGCACTCGCTGCTGTCGGCTATGATCGACAACCACATCTACTGGGGCAACGAAGCTGAGATCGACGTCCGCCGCGTTGCATGGCGTCGTGTGGTCGACATGAACGACCGTGCTCTGCGTCAGATCACGGCCTCGTTGGGTGGCGTGTCGAACGGCTTCCCGCGTGAAGCAGGCTTTGACATCACCGTTGCGTCCGAGGTTATGGCGATCCTGTGCCTTGCAAACGACCTGAAAGACCTGGAAAAGCGTCTGGGCGACATCATCGTGGCCTACCGCCGCGACAAGACCCCGGTTTACTGCCGCGACATCAAAGCAGAAGGCGCAATGACTGTTCTGCTGAAGGACGCAATGCAGCCGAATCTGGTGCAGACGCTGGAAAACAACCCGGCCTTCGTCCACGGCGGTCCGTTCGCGAATATCGCGCACGGCTGTAACTCGGTCATCGCGACCAAAACCGCTCTGAAAGTTGCTGACTATGTCGTGACCGAAGCGGGCTTTGGCGCCGACCTGGGTGCCGAGAAATTCATGAACATCAAGTGCCGCAAAGCCGGCATCGCACCGTCGGCCGTCGTTCTGGTTGCCACCGTGCGCGCGATGAAGATGAATGGCGGCGTTGCCAAGGCCGATCTGGGTGCCGAAAACGTCGACGCGGTTCAGTCTGGTTGTGCCAACCTGGGCCGCCACATCGAGAACGTGAAGTCCTTCGGTGTGCCGGTTGTTGTCGCCATCAACCACTTCGTAACCGACACCGACGCCGAAGTTGAAGCGGTAAAGAGCTACTGCGCCGATCACGGTGTTGAGGCGGTTCTGTCGCGTCACTGGGAGCTGGGCTCCGAAGGCTCAGCGCCTCTGGCCGAGAAAGTTGTCGAAATCGTTGAAGGTGGCACCGCGAACTTCGCGCCGATCTACCCCGACGACATGCCTCTGTTCGAGAAAGTCGAAACCATCGCCAAGCGCATCTACCGCGCGGACGAGGTTCTGGCAGACAACAAGATCCGCAACCAGCTGAAGGAATGGGAAGCAGCCGGATATGGCAACCTGCCGGTCTGCATGGCGAAAACCCAATACTCGTTCTCGACCGACCCGACCCTGCGTGGCGCACCCACCGGCCACTCGGTTCCGGTACGTGAAGTTCGTCTGTCCGCAGGTGCCGGCTTCATCGTGGTTGTCTGCGGTGAGATCATGACCATGCCGGGTCTGCCGCGCAAACCTGCCGCTGAGACAATCCGTCTCAACGAAGAAGGTCAGATTGAGGGCTTGTTCTAAGCCGATTTTTGAACCATCTCGTGGTCCGGGGATTACACCCCGGGCCATGAGGAGATCACGATGCCCACTCTGACCCCGCCGCAAGACTGTGAGACGATGCAGGACTTGCGCGTTCAGATCGACAAGCTGGACCGCCAACTGATCGAGATGTTGGTGACGCGCGCGGAATATATCGATCGCGCTTCGCAGTTGAAGCCAGGCGAAGGCCTTCCGGCCCGAATCCCGGACCGTGTCGAAGAGGTGGTGCAACGTGTGCGCGCAAGCTCGGATCAAATGGGGATGGACCCGGATCTGGCCGAAAAGCTCTGGCGCATTTTAATTGATTGGTCGATTGCCCGCGAAGAGCGCGTGATTGGCCCTGACTGAACACCCGGGCGCTTTGCGCCCAATCCGTTTTTGGAAAGAAGGGATCACAGGATGGTAGCCCAGGTTATCGACGGCAAAGCCTTTGCGGCCAAAGTGCGTGCGCAAGTGGCCGATAAGGTTGCAAAGCTGAAAGAAGAAAACGTCATCACGCCCGGTCTGGCTGTGGTTCTGGTGGGCGAAGACCCTGCAAGCCAGGTCTATGTGCGCTCAAAGGGTAAGCAGACCGTTGAGGTCGGCATGAACTCCTATGAGCACAAGCTGGACGCCGACACCTCGGAAGAGGACCTTCTGGCGCTGATCGACGAGCTGAACAACGATCCTGCGGTTCACGGTATTCTGGTGCAGCTGCCTCTGCCCAAGCATCTGAACGAAGACCTGGTGATCAACTCGATCGATCCGGCTAAAGACGTTGATGGCTTCCATATCTCGAATGTGGGCCTGCTGGGTACCGGTCAAAAGTCGATGGTTCCCTGCACCCCTCTGGGCTGCCTGATGATGCTGCGCGACTACCACGGCTCGCTGTCGGGTATGGATGCGGTTGTGATTGGCCGCTCGAACATCGTGGGCAAGCCGATGGCGCAACTGCTGCTGGGTGACAGCTGCACCGTTACCATCGCGCATTCTCGCACCAAGGACTTGCCGGAAGTCGTACGCCGCGCTGACATCGTTGTCGCCGCTGTAGGCCGCCCTGAGATGGTTCCGGGCGATTGGATCAAAGAAGGCGCGACCGTGATCGACGTGGGCATCAACCGCATCGAGCGTGACGGTAAGAACAAGCTGGTCGGTGACGTCGACTACGCCAGCGCGGCGGAGCGCGCGGGCGCGATCACTCCGGTTCCGGGTGGCGTGGGTCCGATGACCATCGCCTGCCTTCTGGCCAACACTCTGACCGCGTGCTGCCGCGCCAACGGCCTGCCAGAGCCCGAAGGCCTCACAGCCTGATCCACGACTTCGTCGGACCGCGCTTTGCGGTCCGAGTCTAACGTGACGCAGGCCGGGTCAGCGGCCTGCGCTCAAACCTATGCATGAATTGTGTTTTACAGGACCTCAATTCATGATATTCGTTATTTCCCAGTCAGTTGCCGAGTAAACATCGTGACCGTCCAAGATGTCCTGACTGGGTCTTGGGCCGTTGTTCTGTAAGTATGACGTTAAACATCGGGCTATTGCGTTCTCATTGTACCCCACAGAGGGTGGTGGCGGGCGTTGTGTTCCTGCCCTTACTTGCCTACGTATTCCCCCCATTTCTGGCCGCGGAGCTGTCTTTTTCCCTGCGTTTGCTGTTTTGGGCTGGTGTTATGGTGTTGGCATTGGCCGCCATTTGGGCCGCGCGGAATGTGATTGAACGACATCAAGTTTTGGAGCAGCTGCCCGTGCGCGATCTGGCATATGCGGTTGTGATTCTAACCATGTTCACTCCGACCCTTTGGCTTTTGGCATGGTTGTTGTTCACTTGGGGTGGTCATATGGCGCCTGAGATGGCGACTGTTGCCAGTTACGGGATATTGTTTGCAACAGGCCTGTTGCTGGTGCGGCGGGCCGAATGGCACGATGGCAAGGTCGAAGCCGAGCCTGAGCTAAAGCCTATGCCACGGCTTGCGCGCCGTTTGCCCGAGAGTTTTCAAGGCGAGTTCTACCGCCTGACCGTGCGAGACCACAATGTGGACGTCGTTACGTCTGAGGGGACCTTTACGATCCGCTCTCGCTTTACCGATGCCATAGACGAGATGGAGCCTGTTACGGGCCATTGCTCGCACCGGTCGCATTGGGTGTGCGATGAGGCTGTAGCGGGTGTTGAACGGTCCGAGGGCAAGATCTTCCTGCGTCTCGTCAATGGCGATCTTGTTCCGGTCAGCCGTAAGTACCGGCCGATGCTGGAAGAGGACGGCCTGATCTGAGGCGCTACACGACGTCCTTTCGTCTCAGCGAGGCATTGGGATCATCTGCGGTTTAGGGCCCGTTAGGATTGCCAATGCCTTCGGTCCCATCAGACCAGTCAAAACCTGATCCGAGCTGCGCAACCCGCCTGTGTAGGTGCCAAAGGCGGGCAGGATCAGACGATTTGAATCGAACAGAAAAGCCGGGCGTGTAATGCTGCGGCCACGCGCGCGCAGCGTGGCCTTTGGGTGATAGTGACCCGAAATCTCACCTTGTGCCCCGGACTGCGCGATATGGCGAAAGGTGAGCGTGTCGCAAGTCCACTCGGCCAGATGCGTACCGCCAAGCTCCACCGGGCCGGGGTCGTGATTGCCCTCGATCCAGAGCCAGCGGCGCCCGGCTTGCAGGGTGGCAATGCGCAGCCTCTCGGCGCTGGGCAGGGACAGGGAGGCGTCAAGATCATCAAAACTGTCACCCAGGCAGATCACGGTTGCGGCGCCCGTACGCTCCAGATCTTTGGCCAGCCTGTCCAATGTTTCCTGACTGTCATAGGGCGGCAGGATCGCACCACTGCGCCGGGCCATACGTTCGGACTTGCCGAGATGGAGGTCGGATACACATAGCAATTTCCGCTCAGGCCACCACAATGCGCCTGAGGGTAGGGCGCTCAGGCGCTGCCCGGCAAAGGAAAACTCAACCTTGTTCATGGAACGTTCTTCGCGCGTTTTGCGCGCCCGCGCAAGGTGGATCAGAGCGTATCCAGCCCGGCCGCCTGCAGCAATCGCGCACTTTCCTCCGCCAACAAACGTTCTTCGCCGGCCCCTTTTACCGGGACTTTTCCAACTTCTAGGAACAAAGGTGCGGCGAGAGGTGACACGCGGTCCAGCCGAACCAGATCAATCCGGTCGTCAATCCGTTCCATCATTGCCTCGATCCGGCCAAAATCGACGAGGCCGCGCATGGCTTCTTCACGGGTGATCTGCATCAAAAGGTGGTCGGGGTCGTATTTCAGCAGCGTATCGTAGAGGATATCTGACGAAAACGTGGCTTGCCGCCCGCTTTTGCGTTGCCCGCCTGTGTTGCGCTCGATCAGGCCCGCGATGGTGGCCGAGGCGCGAAAGGTGCGCTTCATGACGGCATTCCCAGCCAGCCATGTGTCCAACCCGTCGCGCAGCGCATCGATCCGAAACAGAGGTGTTGGATCGGTTACTGCGTCCAATCCCCAGATCAGGGTCGCGTAGTCGGTTGCAACAAAGCCAAGAGGGGCAAGGCTACTCTCCTCCATCCTTTTGGTGAGGAGCAGGCCCAAGGTTTGCTGCGCGTTGCGTCCAGCGAAGCCATAGACACAAATATGCTCGCGCCCGTCGCTGGGAAAGCTCTCGACCAGCAGGCGGTTGCGTTGGGGCAGGCGAGAAACATGCCTCTGAAGCTTCAACCAGTCGGCTGTGTGTTGCGGCAGTTGAGGCCAGTCGGTCTGCGCGAACATGCGCAGGATACGGTCGCTCAGCTGCGTTGAGGTGGCGAACTTGGTCCCCGCAAAAGTGGCGATTTTGGGCTTCTTGTCGGCACGGCGGCTGACTTCGACCACGAGCTCTCTCAGACCCTCGTAACGCACGATCTGACCACCGATCAGGAAGGTGTCGCCTGGGGTCAGAGTGGCTGCAAAGGCCTCCTCAACCTCGCCCAGTGGTTTACCGCCCCTGCTGCGTTTCAGGCGGACTTTCAGGGTATCGCTGTCCTGAATGGTGCCGAGGTTCATCCGAATGCGGGCCGCGGCGCGGGGGTCCCTTAGCTGCCACAAACCGTCGGCGCGTTGCTGTAACCTTTGCCATCGATCATAGGCCCGCAGGGCATACCCGCCGGTCGCGCAGAATTCGAGACAATCGTCAAACTCGGGTCGCGTCAATTGTGCAAACGGCCCGGCCGAGGTTATCTCGGTAAACAGTGCATCCGCATTGAACGGTCCCGCAGATGCCGCGATCAGGATATGTTGGCACAGCACGTCTCGGGGGCCTACGCCGCGGGGCTCTCCGTCCAGGTCATGGGCTTTTGCGGCCTCAAGGGCGGCCACGCATTCGACCACCTCAAACCTGTTGGCAGGTACCAGCAGGGCTTTGGACGGCGCGTTATAGCGGTGATTTGCCCGTCCGATACGCTGCACCAGCCGCTTGACGTTCTTGGGCGCGCCGATCTGGATCACCAGATCAACATCGCCCCAGTCGATGCCTAAATCGAGAGAGCCGGTGCAGACGATGGCGCGCAGGTCACCTCGGACCATGGCGGCCTCGACCCTTTCGCGTTGTTGGCGATCCAGACTGCCGTGATGGATTCCGATGGGCAGGCTGTTCTCGTTTGCAAGCCACAGATTGTGAAAGAAAATTTCGGCCTGGGCGCGGGTGTTGTGGAAAATCAGAGTCGTCTTGTGTTGGCGGATTTGGTCCAGCACTGCCGGGATCGCATAGGCCGCGCCTCCGCCCGACCATGGCGGCATCTCGGCAGTTTCCAGCATCGCGATGTTGGGATCAGGGCCGGGATCGGCTTGAATGATCTGACACGGATCGGGGTGACGGGCCAGAAAGCGGGCAATGGCCTGAGGGTCCTCGATCGTGGCCGACAAGCCCACACGGCGCATGTTTGGGCACAAAGTCTGAAGCCGCGCCAGCGCCAACATCAGTTGATCCCCGCGTTTGCTTTCAGCCAAAGCGTGGATTTCATCGACGATCACACGTTGCACCCCATCAAACATGCGCGGAGCGTCCTCATATGATGTCAGAAGCGCCAGACTCTCGGGCGTGGTAAGCAGGATATGCGGCGGGTCGGCGCGCTGGCGTTTTTTCTGCGTGGCTGAGGTATCGCCTGTGCGGTCCTCAATGCGGATGGGCAACCCGATCTCGTCCACGGGCGTGCGCAAGTTGCGTTTGATGTCCGCTGCAAGGGCCTTGAGGGGCGAGACGTATATAGTATGCAATCCGGCATGTGCACCGTCCGTCAACTCCGCCAATGAGGGCAGAAACCCTGCCATCGTTTTGCCGCCACCCGTGGGTGCAATCAGCAAAATGGCCGGATCTTGTGCCCGGTCGAACATGTCCTGCTGATGAGGGTGGATGGTCCAGCCCTTGGTGCTGAACCAAGTGCCGATCCGGGCGGGAATCTGCGTCATATGCGCAGACTACCCCTGTCATCCCGGAAATGGCACGGCGTTATTTGACGATCTTCTCGTCTTTGACGAACATGTTGGCCCAGGCACGGTCGATTAGGTCGGGGCTCATCTGATACGGAATGCCCTCGAACTCACAGATCGAGATCATCTGGTCGATCAGGAAGATCGGCTGGTAGTTCGCATAGATGTTGTCGATCGTCGGGTATTTCACCTTCAACAGATGAACCAGCGCGGCCTCATCCAGCGGCATACCGCGTTTGCGGGCGACCATTGCGAAGATCTTCAGGAAGTTCTCTTGGTTCGGGCCATCAATCTTGATCTTGAAGAAGATCCGGCGCAGGGCCGCTTGGTCGAAGATCTCATTCGGGTGGAAGTTGGTCGAGAAGATGACCAGCGTGTCGAAGGGAACCTCGAACTTTTCACCCGATTGCAGACCGAGGATATCCTTGTTCTCTTCCAGCGGAACAATCCAGCGGTTGACGAGGGCCTGAGGGGGTTCAGCCTGTCGTCCAAGGTCGTCCACGATGAAGATTCCACCGGTCGATTTCAGCTGCAGCGGGGCCTGATAAGTCCGCGCGGTGGGGTTGTAGACCAAGTCCAGCATGCTGAGCGACAGTTCACCACCGGTCACAACAGTTGGGCGCTCGCACTGAACATAGCGCGAATCGAACCTCTTGCGGCGACGCAGGCTGTTGGGGTCGTCAGGCTCCTGCTCAATCGCGGTATGTACGATCGGGTCATAAACGGTGATCACCTGACCGGCATATTCGATAGCGTAGGGGACATAGACATTGTCACCCAATGCATCCCGAATACCGTTCGAGATCGAGGACTTACCATTCCCAGGAGGGCCATACATTAGTATCGACCGGCCTGCGCTGACTGCGGGGCCGAGGTGATCCAGCAAGCTGTCGGGCAAAACCAGATGGCCCATCGCGTTGATCAGCTGATCTCGCGTGACCTGAATATTGCGGATCGACTGGCGTTTGACCTGCTCGCGATACACATCCAGTGGTACGGGCATCGCACCGAAATACTCCGACTGGCTTAGCGCGTCCAACGCACGGGCCTTGCCGGCGTCGGTCAGCTGATATCCCATTTCATTGCCACTATTGGCGTTCAGGGTGCCTGTGGCCTCAAGCAGTTTTTGGTCACGGGCAATGTCGATCAGTTCCTGCGTGACTGAGCCAGGCAGGCAAACGGCTTCGGCCACTTCGGTCACGGTGCTGGCATTCTTGCGAAAGATCGTCTTCAGCAAAATGTCTCGCATCATCACCAGCGGGAGCTGCATTTCACCCAGGCCCTTCGGGGCAGGGGGCGCCATAACTGCGGAGGTCTGCATATTCATAAGCGGGACTCGTCTGTTCTGATGTCACACCAAAAGCCCCAAAGCGGGCCAGTTGCGTGAAATCTGGCGCAGCTTTGTGGCGGGACCAAGGCAGCGACAAGGCGCGCAGATGATAGTTTACGATCCGAGAACAGTCCCAAGAATCAGATACATGGCAAGCGAACCGGACAGGGCCAGCCCCATCGGGAACTTTTTGCCTTTGTCCCAGCTATCCCAATGTGGGGCAATCGTGCGCAGCCTTGTGTGCTTGGCCAAACGGTGGGTCGCTACGGCCCCCAAAGTACATGCCATCAGAATAGCCATGAGCAGAACCACATCTGCGAACCAGATGAACGGAGCGGCTGCGGCCAGAAATTTGGCATCGCCCGCGCCCATCGCTCCGGCGGCGTTCAGGATGATACCGGCAAGCAGAACCACGAAGATATGCAGGAATTGCCAGACATAGATAGGCAATGCGATATCAAGAGGGCCGATCTGCCCTCCAATCAGCCCCGTCGACCACGGAGGCAGCACAAAAAGCCCAACGACGATATAGACCAGAACCAGCGCCGTGACGGCGTGGTTCTTAATCTTCATTTCACGCATATCCGTGAACGCGACGTAAAAGCAGATCGGCAGCACAAAGGGCAGAAACCATGCTGCCGCATAGGCCGGTATCGCCATGTGTCAGCTTTCCTCGAGCGCGCGAAGCGAGCGGACGGCTTCATCGAAATGTTGGGGATGGGTCGCAATCGCCTCGCGGAGGAGGTTCTTGCCGGTTGCCGTATCCCCTTGTTTCACTGCGGAAATTGCCATCGTGTTCAACAGCCGGGCGCGCTCAACCTGTGTCATGGGCACAACCGGCAGGCTGTAGTTCCCCTGCGCGGACCGGGCCAGAACCAGATTGTTCTTGGCTGTAAACAGGCTCTTGTCCTGGCGGACGGCCTCGGTGAACAGGCGCTCAGCCTCGGCATATTGTCCGCGCGTCAGCTTGGAATAGCCCCAGTTGTTCATCACCCCACCCGGGCGCGTGGTCAGGCCCACGGCCGTTTCATAGAAGTGATCGGCGCGTTTCCATTCCTTGCGGGAATCCGCGACGACGGCTTCAAGCCGGTAGCGCTTGAAAGACTCATGCGTCGGCGGGACCGAGTTCAAAACGGTGTGGGCTGTGTTCCAATCCCCATTGCGTACCAGCGCATCTGCGTATTCGACCCGGTCGGCCGCGTTGGCGCCGTTCATGGTCGTCACCCGTTTCCACGCGGCGGCCGCCTCGGTCGAGCGTTTGGCGCGACCCAACGAGATCGCAAGCCCGCGCTGCAGGTCGATCCGGTCGGGGTTTTTGGCGGCGGCATTGTGGAAATAGGTGACCGCCTCGTTGGGGTCGGCCGCGGTCAGAAGCACGTCGTTCAGGTTGGTTTCGTCAATGACGTTCACCTCCTGAAATGTACGTTCGACCTTTTCCTCTTCGGTTTCTTTTGCACAGGCGGACAGGATCAACCCAGTGACCACGAGTGACGGAATCAAGAATTGTTGGCGCATTTTTGCGTCCTTTTACTGCTCTTGCCTCGGTTACTGGATTTTGCGTAGCGAAAATTGCCCGTCGCCTAGCTGCTCCAGCGTATATTCTTGTTCTTGGTCAGTATTATTAACAGGATTTTCCATTTTTGCGATAGCTAAGCGAAGATTGTCGCGGATTGCGTCACTTTCGCCATTGTCCAACGCAAAAGCCCGTCGAAACACCTGCTCCGCTTCGGGGTATTGTCGGGTTTCCATCAGCAGAACACCCAAATTGTTCCAAGCGATGGGCCAGTCTGTGTCATCCTCGACCGCGCGGCGTAGAAGGGTCTCGGCCTGCCCCAAACGACGCAGCCCCAGATTTGCGGTCCCCAATGAGGTCAGAACCTGCGGCGTCATCCCTTGTTCCAGCGCGGCGCGGGTAAAGCTGTCGAGAGCAAGCTCGTATTCTCCGGCGGCCATCAGGCGGTTTCCTACGGTGATGTTGTCTTCGGCTTGTCCCGTCGGATCTATACCCGGCGCATCGAGGTCATCCGACAAGCTCCCTTCCGTGCAAGAGGCCACCATGGCGAAAACCATGATGGCCTGAAAACTTCGGCGAAGCCTAAGCAAGGCACAGCCTTTTTCTGGGAGCATCGAAGTTACATCATCCTCCGAAGTTCGAAATGACGCTTGCAGAAGGCCCCACCAGAATGATCAATAGAGGCGGTACCGTTAGGGTCATTGTGACCAGAGTCATCTTGGTAGGCAACTTGTTTGCGGCTTCTTCTGCACGCATCACACGTTTGTCACGCATTTCGGCAGCATAAACCCGCAGAGCCTCAGCAATAGAGGTACCAAACGTGGCTGATTGGATCATCACGGTCACAAACGCTCTCACATCCTGAACGCCGCAGCGCGTTCCGAAGTCACGCAAGACCGTATCCTTGTCCTTACCTGCTTTCATTTCATAGGCAACGACTTCGAATTCCTGCGCAATCTCCGGGTAAGAGCTTTTCATTTCCGACGCGACGCGCACGATCGCCTGGTCGAGGGACTGGCCGGCTTCGACGCAGACAAGCATCAAATCCAACGTGTCCGGAAAGGCAGATGTAATGGCTTCACGTCGCTCTTCAACGCGGCGAGTAATCCAGTATTTCGGTATGAAATACCCAATCCCGCCCGGAACCAGAACGCGGATCAACAATTGGGTTCCAGTGAACTCCTGATCGCCAGCAAATACCGTGACCCATACAACTCCGAGGAGGATACCCAAGATACCCAGAGCGAACTGTGCGAAGTGAAAGAACCGGACCGCGTCCTTGGATTGATACCCCGCTTGACGCATTGTTAGCTGAATGGCCGACAGCTCTTCTTCGCTTTTGGGCTCAAGGAAAGTCGCAAACTTTTCAAGCTGTTCGTTTCGACCGCTTTGACGCAGTTGATCCTTTTTGGATTTCTTTGGCGTTTTTGGTGCCGCGTTCGAACGTTGAAGTTTTTTTAGAGGATCTTCAGGCTGGTTCAGCATTAGCAGAACCGCCACTGCCACCAAAACCACGCCGAGAACACCGACCACGATCAGGGGGCCAAACTCTCCCAGCTGCTGCGTCAAAGTATCATTGATGGAGGCTAGAAATTCCATGACACAGACCTCAAACCTTAATGTTGGTGATCATTTTCATAACGATCAGGTTCAGTGTCAGCATGATGCCAACGATGAAACAGCATGGGATAAACCAGGGGTGGTCAAGAACTTCGTCATAGTAGTCTGGCGATTTTACCAAAATAAAGACCAGACAGAACAACGGGAATCCCGAAAGGAATTTGCCGGACCATTGCGCCTCCGCGGTGATTGCCTTGACGCGGCGGAACAGGCGGAAACGTGCACGTATCACCTGGGCCAATCCAGCCAGAATTTCGGCCAGGTTACCACCTGACTGCTGCTGGATGCCAACTGCGACCGCTAGAAAGCGCAAGTCTTGCATGTCCAGTCGCTCTGCCATGTCTTTGAGGGCCTCGCCCACGTCACGACCATAGGCGCACTCATCTGCGATTACACCAAATTCGGTTCCAAGGGGGTCCTGAACTTCGTTTGCAGCGATCTGAATTGAAGACACAAAAGGGTTACCGACGCGCAGTGAGCGGACCATAAGCTCGACTGCGTCAGGCAGTTGTTCTTCGATCATGCTCATGCGTTTTTTGGCTTTGCTACTGACCCACATGAAGACGCCACCAACACCGATGGCGATCGAAATAGCCGCGCGCAGCACAGTTTCAGTTGCCGTGCCAATACTCAAGCCAACAAAGGCAAAAGCCGAAACAAGACCCATGATCATGATCAGTTGTCTTGGCGTGAACGCGATGGCGGCCTTTTGGGCCTTGTCAGCAAGCAGCGAATACAGAGGGATGCTCTGCGTTTTCATATGCTGCTGCATTTCCTTGCGCAGCTGTTCCAGAACTTGCTCGCGGCCCGCGCCCTTGTCGAGCATGTCCAGACGACGGTTGACCCGGCTGTTCAGGCTGATGGATTTGCCGAACGCCACAAGATAGATGCCTTCCACCAGGGCAAGAACGCCCACGAAGATGGCGACATAGATGAGAGCCTCCATAGGCAATTGCATGTCGTAATCTCCTACATTGTGGTTGGGTCGTAGATGGACGAGGGCAGGTCAAAGCCCCACAGGCGGAAGCGCTCGGAATAGTGGCTGCGCACGCCGGTGGCGGTGAAGTGACCGATGATTTTGTTATCGGGTGTCAGGCCAACGCGTTGGAAACGAAAGATTTCTTGCATCGAAATCACATCGCCTTCCATCCCGGTGATTTCGGTGATCGAGGTCATGCGGCGCGAGCCATCCTGGAGACGGCTGGCCTGAACGATCAAGTTCACAGCGCTTGAGATCTGGCTGCGAACCGCCTTGATCGGCATTTCGATCCCCGCCATCGCGATCATGTTCTCGAGACGCGAGATACCATCCCTTGCCGAGTTTGCGTGGATTGTGGTCATTGAGCCGTCGTGGCCGGTGTTCATCGCCTGCAGCATGTCGATCACCTCGGCGCCACGAGTCTCACCCACGATGATGCGGTCGGGACGCATCCGCAGGGCGTTTTTCAGACAATCGCGGGGGCTGACCTCACCTTTTCCTTCAACGTTTGGCGGGCGGCTTTCCATCCGGCCGACGTGAGTCTGCTGAAGTTGAAGTTCCGCCGTATCCTCGATGGTCAAGATACGTTCAGCGTCGTCAATAAAGCTCGAAAGCGCGTTCAGAGTAGTCGTTTTACCGGAACCCGTACCGCCCGAGACGATGATATTCAGGCGTGTCGAAACGGCGGCTTGAAGATAGGCGGCCATTTCTTCGGTGAACGCGCCGAAATTGACCAGATCATCGATACCCAGCTTGTCTTTTTTGAACTTACGAATCGACACCAGCGAGCCGTCAACAGCGATCGGAGGGACCATCGCGTTGAAACGCGAGCCATCGGCCAAACGGGCGTCGACATAAGGGTTGGATTCGTCAACACGACGACCCACTGCGGACACGATCTTGTCGATAATCCGCATTAGGTGTTTTTCGTCTTTGAACGTGATATCGCTGATTTCAAGCTTACCCGCACGTTCGACAAAAATCTGTTGTGGGCCGTTCACTAGAATATCGTTGACCGTGTCGTCGCGAAGCAGGGCCTCAAGTGGGCCGAGGCCTGTGACCTCGTCGTAAAGTTCCTTGTTCAGCTGCGCGCGGTCGTCGCGGTTCAGCACGATGCTTTTGGCTTCCAGTACCTCGCTGGCAATCGCGCTGATCTCAGTGCGAAGCTCGGCCTCACCCGCGTTTTCAAGGGCGGCGAGGTTCAGGTTTTCCAGAAGCTCCCGGTGCAGCTCAATCTTGATCTCACTCAGGCGCTCTTTCCGTTTGCGGTCGCGGTCGGCGCTCGTGACTTCGCCAGCTTTCTTCTGAACGGGCTTGCGTGCAACTGCTGTTGCCGTTGGCGCTGCGGGGGCCGCTTCGGGCGCTTTGGCCGGAGTTTCGACCGGCTGCGCATCAGACGCTTTCTTATATCTGGAAAACATGGCGGCTCTTCCCTTAGGGTTGTATTATGCGGCCTCGGCGTCGTTGCTGCCGAGGCTGTGGAGCGACTTTGCAAGCTTGGCAATTTCGCGACGCAGCGGGTTTTTAGCGGCCGAACTGGCCAATGGCAGGCCATGATCGCCGCTTTGCATCACCGGCTTGCCCCCATCGGGCAATTGCAGGTCGATTGAAATTCCGAGACTTTCGCCCATACGTTTTATGCGCCCCTTGCCGTTTAGATCGGTGAACTTGGGGGCCCGATTTAGGGCGAAGCGCAATTTGTTGAACGGCAGCTCTTCGGCCTGCAAGGCGCGTTTCAAACGCAATGCGTTCTGAGCCGAGCGCATGTCCAGCTCGATCATGGCGAAATAAACATGAGCGGCCTGAAGAACGGTTTCTGACCACAAAACCAATGTCTTGGGCATGTCCACGATCACGTAGTCAAAATGCTTACGCGCCGTATCTATCACGCGCTGGATGTCTTCGGGTGTGATCAAATCCAACGGCACCATGTCGGATGGGGCCGTCAAAACCTGCATTTTTTCTTCATAGCTTTGAAGGGCTTGCGAGAAGACCTCATCATCCATTGACGCTGTGTCGGACAGCATCTCGAACACGGTTTCACGGCGTGGCAGGTCCAAATAGGTCGAAACCGTGCCGTATTGCAGATCCAGGTCGATCAGACAGACAGAAGGTGCGTCCTTGTCCGAGATTGTGGCTAGTTCCCAGGCCAGGTTCACAGCCAGTGTCGTGGAACCAACGCCGCCCGCCAGACCTTGTACAACGAACAGAGCGCCTTCTTTTGATTCGCCACTGGTCAGAGTGGCAGCGGCTGCTTGTGCTGCAACCACAGGATCGGGCTTGTTCATTCGCTCGATCGCTTCGTTCAGCTCGCCTTCGGGAAGCGGGTAAGGGACAAATTCATCCGCGCCTTTGCGTAAAAGCTGGTGTAGCGAGGCGGGGGTCACGTCCTCGGCAATAAGCACCACTTTGATCTTCTTGTCTTTTGCCTGGGTGATGATTTCGCCCATCAACGAGAGGTTGTCTTCATCTTCACCATCAATGGCCAGGGCAACGAATTCCAGTGTTTCTGCCTCAGGTTGGCTGAAAAACGCGAGAGCTTCGGCAAAGCCAAGATCGCCCCAACGCTCACCCAGAATTGTTTCCATGTCTTCGATCAGCAGATCGAAGTTTTGGACGTCCCGGCTGATCGTGCAGGCCAGAATTCCCGAGTCGTTGTCTTGCGGCGTCGCACTACTCATATACACAATCCTCGTAGAGAGGGCTTGGCATTTCATGCGAACGTGTACGCTCGGGTAGATTTGCTGTCGCCCCAATGCGGTCAATTTTGGCCGCAGGTCACCCTATTGTTCACAATGTCGCTTGGAAGTTGGGCGAGAATTTGGCGCAAAAGAACCAATTGTAGGGAAACGGGCGACGATGTCGCCCGTTCAGATGGGATTATCCACCGCCGCCGCCAGTTGCGTCGACTTGTTCGACTGTAGAACCGGAAGCTGCGCTTTCGACGTATTCGCGATAGATGACATCAGCATACTTGCCGTCCAGCGTTTGTGGTGCGCGATCCACAAAGCCCGAAACCTCGGTCACTGTCCGGCGATTCCGGCGATCGCGATTCGTTGTAGCAACCAATGGGCGCGTTTTGCCGAAAGAAACCACCGCCTCTAATCGAGACCGCGAGATTCCCTGTTGGGCAAAGAAGGACACAACAGCCTGTGCCCGACGCAAGCCAAGGCTCTTGTTATAGCTGGCTGAGCCCACTGCGTCCGTGTGGCCATACACACGGAACCGTGCTTCAGGGAATTGTTTGATCCAATCCGCCTGCTGCAACAGAATACGTTGGGCCGACGCATCGAGCTGTGAACTGTTGAAGGCAAAGTTCACTTGGCTGGGGACTTCAGCGGCGAACCGGCGGCTCAGAATCTGAGCGTATGTCAGCTCACCGTTCATGACCTGCGAATTGTTCAGCGTCGCGTTGCCAAAGGTTCCCGCATCAATTTCATACCCGGCTTCGCGTGTACATGCGGTAACTGCGACCGAAAGACCTAAGGTGAGTATCAACGTTTTCATTGGTCCTAACCTCCTCATCAATCCAGAATATAGCCGTAAGAACTGCCAAAATCTTGCTTGGCGACTTCCGATGCGCCACCTGCGCCTGCGCGCTCGGTCCGAGCAACGCGACCGTTGATAAACAGATCAAATTCACTGGGGGGTTTTACTCGATCTGTCGGCAAAGCAAGCGTTTCCCCACGGGTCGGTGAGACCAAGTGCGCGGTGATGATGATAACCAACTCACTTTGTTCTCGCTGGTACTGTGCGCTGCGGAACAGGGTGCCCAGAACAGGAACGTCGCCCAACCATGGCACCTGATTGCTCAGGTCCGTGAAGTCATCCTGAATCAGGCCTGCGATCGCAAAGCTTTCACCGTCGCGCAGCTCAATGGTTGTTGAGGTCTGGCGGGTAATGAAGCTTGGGACCGAATCGCCGTTGATCGTAAAGTCCGAAGACGTATCGATACTCGATACTGCAGTGCCAAGCTCCAAGTTGATAAGATCACCGTCGACCACGCGCGGAATGAAGTCGATCTCAACACCGAACGCGCGGTATTCGATTGCGACAACACCGTCATCTGCGGGCACAGGAATCGGGACCTCACCACCGGCGAGGAACGTTGCCTGCTGACCGGACAGAGCGGATAGGTTCGGTTCGGCGAGCGTACGCGCAAGACCTTTGGTTTCGAGTGCTTCAAGCAGTAGCCTAACTTGGGTAGAACCGGCGCCAAAACCGAACAGAATTGCGCCCGTATTTGCTTGCGCGATCGGAATGTTGTTGGCCAGCGCATTGTTCAACGCACCTTGCGTGTTTAGGGTGTTGAAACCGGCTGTGACGTCGCCGCCTCCAAAGCCAAGAGATGTCGACAGGTTCTTTGCGACCGAGCGGTTCATTTCGGCAAAGCGAACCTTCAGCATGACCTGCTGCACACCGCCGACCGACATCAGGTTCGAGACCCGGTCGGGGGCATAGCGTTCGGCTAGTTCCAATGCGCGGGCTAGTTTGGCCGCTCCTGAAACCGTGCCGGACAAGACGATGCCGTCGTTCGCAGTGCGCACTTCGATTTGTTCGTTTGGCAAGATCTGCCTCAGACGCTCTTTAAATTCAGTCACGTCAGGGGACACGCGTACGCGGACATTCGCCAAAAGCATACCGGCCCCATCGAACAGTGTAAGAGTAGTTAGGCCGGGTGCTCTGCCCAAGACATAGATCGTTCGCTCTGAAAGCGACGAGATGTCGGCAATGCCGGCATTCGCGATACTCAGTTCGGCAAACGGCTCTTCACTTTCAACAACAATCGCGCGGTTTACAGGTACTTCCAGCGTTTCCACTGTGCCCTTCTTCACCACGCGAAGAGTTTCGGCCCAAGCGGCATCGCCGACTGGGCTTACAACGAGCGACAACCCCAGCAGGGTTGCGCTGATCCAGGAACGTATTTTCATGTGACCTGCCTCTCCGATCACGCCTCGTTTTTATGGGTCTTATGCCCTATAGGCGAAACTCTGCGCGAAAACGGAATTTATTGCAATAATCAAGGGTTTCCGGAAGTTTCCTTATGTGGGCAATTGGCAACATAGGAATCAAATGAGCCGCGCAAATTGCGCGGCTCGGCAGGTGTAACGTCCTGAATAGGCGTCAGTTTGTACAGGCGATCACACTATCGGCAACTTCGCTGTTACCGCGACGAATGCGTGTCTTGCAAACTTGTTGCTCCACACGTTCAGGGACGGGGGCGGCTTCTTCCTCGACGACACCCAGCAACGCGCGTTGATCGATTTCAATGACTTCTGACGACACCGTTTCATCTTCAATCCCAACAAGCGCCAGGGTCAGTCTGCCCGTGTTTTGCGCTTGCGTAAGTACAGCAACCTGTTCACGTGTGACTGCAACGGTGATCGTTCGCGCGATGGTTGTTCCAGTCACATCCGTTCCTGCGATCTGGTCAACGGCGATAAGTTCGACCCGGGGCTGGATCAGGCGGGTGATCTCGCCATCCGCTTCGGCGGTTGTCCCGCGACGCGAACCGGTCCAGTACACGTCCACAAAATCTCCGGGGCGCAAGAAACCAGAAACGCCCGAAGCCACATCAACGCGAATGGCAAAAGCGCGCATACCTTTGTCCAGCTGAGACGTCAGACCCGCCCCTTCGCCGGGCTGAGTGATTTTGACCTCCATCAGCGCTTCGTCTTTTTCCATTGTGCGAAGAACGAAACGATCTTTGCTGCCTGACTCAGGGAAAAGAACCGCAAGGTCGGTAAAGCTGCCTTCCGGGATCGCGTTTTCTGGCCATTCAACGACGCGCACGTCGTCTTCTGCCAGGCGTTCTCCGTATTTCAGGGTTCGATTTGATACAATAACACCTACGGTTGGAATCACTTCGATCGCAGCGTTTTCTGCCGCGGCGGCCTCTAACGCGGCGGCTGCTGCTTGCCGTTCGCGTGCGAGTTCCTGTTGATAAGCAGAGATATAGTTCTGCGCCATGTAGACAGCACCACCGGCCAGAGCTAGTCCGACAATCAGGACAAGTCCGAATATCGCTCGCATACATACACCTCTTTCTGTGCTAGTTGGGCAATTTGCGCCCAACAAGAAGTTCTGAAACAGCGACCTGTTTAACGGGGAATTGTGTCGAAATCTGGGGCAAAAGCGTTTTTCGATGCAAAAACTTTTCTGTTCATCTGCGACGCTCGCGCACAAATCTCTGACGTCAAAGCAATCGCGCGCCGGACAGAAAACTCGTTGCAAACTGTCACAGGCGCACGATTTTTAGTTCAAAGATATCATTCGCCGTTTACAGTTCCGGCTGAAGTGATGCCGCCAGCGTTGTCATTGTCACCAGTGCTGACTGTCGCCGTTGACAAGGCTTGGTCCACGTTTCCACCGAAATTGTCCATTCCGGTTCTCATCACAAGTATGAGTGCAGAGCTGAGTCCGATGATCAAAGCAACCAAGACGACCCAATCAACCGTGATTGCGCCCTCTTCGCTTTTCGCAAAGCGGTTGTGAAACTGTTTCATGTGTCGTCCTTCCAAGAGCCTCTTCTACCCAAGCCATTGCCAGCCCAAGTGCAGATAATTCGATCTATACAGTTTTAGCTGACGTGGATGGCGGAAATTGGGCCAGAAAAAGGAGGTCATGCCAAATTGCCACTGCTTTCGCATTGGTCACGGAACAAAAACTCATTTTTGACGGTGACAAAAGCGCTTGTTAAAATAGTGCCTTGTAGACTTTGGGTGTATTTACCTCAAAAAGAAAAGCCGCACCAAGATCTTGGTGCGGCCTAGTAACTTAGCTGTAAGCCAAATTATTCGTCGGTACCGGTCGCAGAGCCTGCTGCGGTGATGCCGCCTGCGTTGGTGTTGTCGCCAGTCGAAACAGTAGCGGTGCTCAGCGCGGTGTCTACGTCGTCCGCCAGGCTGGTCGCGCCGCCTTCGATTTGCTGGTATGCAACGGCTGCCAGGCCGATGACTGCTGCGGTCAGAACAACCCAGTCAACTGTTACTGCGCCGTCTTCGTCTTTGCGGAAGTTCTTGATGAACTTGATCATGTTACGTCCCTCCTAAAGGATCTAAAAAAGTATTCTAAACCTCGGCGTCTTTCAGAGCTTCCTCTCTCAGTCCGCTCCCGATCGTCTCGGTATGCATCTATGTTTGCCTGTTGTGCGTGGCAGGAATTGGGCCAAACAGGGAAAAATTCGCCCGATGCTAAACTTTCTGGTCACTTTTTCTATAAGATATTGAAAGTAAATATAAAAAAACAAATTCGGTTGTTTGGGGTCGTCTTTTAGCGATGCAAATTTGCGGCAAATGAGGCGAAACTGCCCCAATTTGCTTGGTTTTTCTGGCTTTACGCGAAGATTCGAGGTTCAAATCAATCAAAACGAAAACATGAGGCAGGCAAATGAATCTCCGGGACGCAGTTACATGCGCCGGCGTATTGGCGTTTCTGGTATGCACGCCAGACACCGTGCGCTCGGATCAGGTCGAACCGCGTGGTGTCTATAAAAGGATCAAGGCGCCTCTGCCGGGTCAGCGGCCCAAGGTTAACATTCGGATTACCTCCGAAGAACATGCAGCCCGCCCCTCAGCGCCTAGTACTGGATCTGAGCTTGCGGTCCCTGAGGTCATCAAACGCGCCAAAGTGCCGCCGGCGGAGGACGCCCCCGTAGTCGCGACCAAAGCGCCGCCGAAAGGCGCCTATAAAGCCTTTTGGGAGAAGATCTCTCCCGAACTGGCACAAGCCGGACCAGGTAGGCTGGATTCGGCGATCAACGCCCTGGCCGCTACAAGCGTCTCGACACCCCGTTTGCAGACCCTGCAGGGCATCGTGAAAAATCAGGGCCGCGATATCCTACGCTCGACCATTGGCACCAATGTTTCGCCTGCACTGGTGCTGGCGGTTATCTCGGTGGAATCGGCTGGGCGGGCCGACGCGGTCAGCTCGGCCGGGGCGCAGGGATTGATGCAGCTGATGCCCGCAACAGCCGAGCGGTTTGGCGTGCAGGACAGCTTCCAGCCCTCACAGAATATCTCGGGTGGGGTCAAATATCTGGATTGGCTGATGGGTGAGTTCGACAATGACCCGATATTGGCGCTTGCCGGGTATAATGCCGGAGAGGGGGCCGTTCGCAAACACAGCGGTGTGCCTCCCTATGCAGAGACGCGGGACTACGTGCCCAAGGTGCTTGCGGCTTTTCAGGTCGCGCGTGCGCTCTGCGCAACGCCGCCGGTCTATGCCTCGGATGGGTGCGTATTCCAGACGCTGAACTAGGGCCTGCCTATATCAGCAGGCCCTGATCTTGGTCTAGTTGACGATGTTCGCCTCGGTTGCGGCACGGATCTCGTCTTCGGTGACGCCTTCAGCGATCTCGACGATCTTCAGGCCACCCTCAACCACATCCAGAACCCCGAGGTTGGTGATGATGCGATTCACCACCTTTTTCCCGGTCAGCGGAAGGGTGCATTTCTTCAGCAGCTTGGATTTGCCGTGTTTGTTGGTGTGGTCCATCACAACGATCACGCGGCCGACACCAGCCACGAGGTCCATCGCGCCGCCCATGCCTTTGACCAGAACGCCGGGAATCATCCAGTTGGCCAGGTCGCCTTCTTCATCCACTTCCATCGCGCCCAGTACCGCCGCAGCGATCTTGCCGCCCCGGATCATCGCGAACGAGGTCGCGCTGTCGAAATATGCGGTGCGCGACAGCTCAGTGATGGTTTGCTTACCCGCGTTGATCAGGTCGGGGTCTTCTTCGCCTTCGAACGGGAAGGGGCCCATACCCAGCATACCATTCTCGGATTGCAGGGTGATGTCCTTGTCGCCCACATAGTTTGCCACCAGCGTTGGAATGCCGATGCCGAGGTTCACATACATGCCGTCTTCAAGCTCTTGCGCCGCACGCGCGGCCATCTGGTTCCGATCCCAAGGCATTATGCTTCCTCCTTCTTACGGGTGGTGCGCTGTTCAATGCGCTTTTCGTGATCGCCCTGAATGATCCGATGCACATAGATGCCCGGCAGGTGGATCGCATCCGGGTCCATCGAACCGCGGGGGACAATCTCTTCGACTTCGGCGATGCAGATCTTGCCGCAGGTCGCGGCAGGCACGTTGAAGTTCCGCGCGGTCTTGCGGAAGATCAGGTTGCCGGTGTCATCGGCCTTCCAGGCTTTGACAATGGCCAGATCGGCAAAGATGCCTTCTTCCAGAATGTAGGTCTCGCCATTGAAGTCTTTGTGTTCCTTGCCCTCAGCGATCACGGTGCCCACGCCGGTTTTGGTGTAGAAACCGGGGATACCTGCGCCACCTGCGCGCATCCGTTCGGCCAGAGTGCCCTGCGGATTGAATTCCAGCTCAAGCTCTCCGGCCAGGTACTGACGCATGAATTCCGCGTTTTCGCCGACGTACGAGCTGATCATCTTCTTGACCTGCTTGGTTTGCAGCAGGATGCCGATACCGAAATCGTCGACGCCTGCGTTGTTCGACGCAAAGGTCAGGTCCTGAGCGCCCGAGTCTTTGATCGCCTCTAGCAGCAGTTCCGGGATGCCGCACAGGCCGAATCCGCCCGCCGCGATCATCATGCCATCCGACAGCACTCCGTCGAGCGCGTCAGAGGCATTGGCATAGATTTTCTTCATGGAAAACTCCCCCAATGACATGGTGATGGGCAGGTTGTGCCGCCGCGTCAGGGGGAAGTCAACGAATCCAAGGGGCTGGTGGTATTTCTACCTATCCAACCCTAGCTTGCCGTTTTCTTCGTTGTTTTCTTGGCGGTGGCCTTCTTTTTTGGGGCAGCCTTTTTCTTCGTTCCCTTCTTTGCGGCGCGTTCATTGACCAGTTCGATGGCCATTTCTTGCGTCACATCCTCGGGTTTGATGTCTTTGGGAATGGTGGCGTTGACCTTTTCCCACTTCACATACGGCCCATAGCGCCCATCAAGAACCTGCATGGCACCACCATCAGGGTGTTCGCCCAGCTCTTTGAGGGGGGCTGCCGCCGCGCGCCGACCACGTCCCGGATTGGTGCGTTTTTCTGCCAGCATCTCGACCGCGCGGTTCATGCCGATCTCGAACACGTCATTGGGGTCTTTGACATTGACGTAGACCGGTTTCGACTCTTCCGGCAGTTGGTGCATGATATACGGCCCGAACCGCCCGAAGTTCGAACTAATCATACCGCCTTCGGGATGTTCACCGATCTGGCGGGGCAGGGACAGCAGGGTCAGGGCCTTCTCAAGGTCCATGTCATCCTTGCTCCACCCACGGGGCAGAGAGGCGCGCGGGGGTTTCTTGTTCTCGGGCGTTGGCTCTCCGCGCTGGACATAGGGACCGAACCGGCCGGATTTCAGCCAGATCTCGTCGCCTGCGTCCTCACCGAGAAGACGTTCATCCCCTTCGGCCCCCTCGCCCGCGATGGGGCGAGTATAGGTGCATTCCGGATAGTTGCCGCAGCCCACGAACCCGCCGGTACGGGACGTTTTCAAGTGCAGTTGGCCCGTTCCACATTTCGGGCAAATGCGCGGGTCCGACCCGTCCTCACGAGGCGGATACAATTGCGGGGCCAGCGCTTCGTCGAGCTTGTCCAGCACTTCCGAGATGCGCAGCTCAGACGTTTCGCCAATCGCGGCCGAGAAATCGCGCCAGAATTTGCCAAGCAGATCCTTGTAGTCGCGATCGCCGGCGCTGACGTCGTCCAGCTCTTCTTCCAGATTCGCGGTGAACTCATAGCCCACGTATTGGCGGAAGAAGTTCAGCAGAAAGATCGTAACGATCCGGCCCTTTTCCTCGGGGATCAGGCGGTTCTTGTCCTTACGCACATATTCGCGGTCCTGAATCGTGGTCACGATTGAGGCATAAGTGGAAGGACGGCCGATCCCCAGTTCCTCCATCCGCTTGACGAGTGTGGCCTCAGTATAGCGCGGAGGCGGTTGGGTGTGGTGCTGCAACGCCAGAACGGCTTCGTTTTCGGACAGAATTGCTTCTTTCGCGGTTTTTGCGCCTTCTGTGACCTGAGCCTCACCTGTCGACTTTTCGAATTGGCCAATCAGAGAGTCCTTGGCAAACCGCGCCGGATCGCCCTGCATGATCTGAGGCAGGCGCTTTTCATCGTCATCAGCCACATCGTCGCGGCCTTCTTCGTAAACGCGCATGAAGCCGTCAAATAGCACTACCTGACCGGTCGCGCGCAGGCCGACCTGACCGTCGTCGCTGCCGATTTCAACGGTTGTGCGCTCCAGGCGCGCAGCAGCCATCTGGCAAGCAATCGTACGCTTCCAGATCAGATCATAAAGCTTGCGCTGATCTTCATCGGTCACCTTCAGCTCTTTTGCATCGCGCGCCATGTCCGTCGGGCGGATACATTCGTGCGCTTCCTGCGCGTTCTTGGCCTTATTCTTATAGATGCGCGGGCTGTCCGGCACATATTCGGCGCCAAAACGGTCCGAGATCGCATCGCGCGCGGCGGCAACCGCTTCGGGGGCCATGTCGATGCCGTCAGTTCGCATATAAGTGATGTAGCCCGCCTCATAGAGACGTTGCGCCACCTGCATCGCGTGCCGCGCACCCATACCGAACTTACGGCTGGCCTCCTGTTGCAGGGTTGAGGTCATGAAGGGCGCGCTGGGGTTGCGTGCCGCAGGTTTCGCCTCGACCGAGGTCACGCTTAGCGCGCGGCTGGTGATGGCCTGAACAGCCAGCTCCGCCTGTGTCGCGTCTTTCAGATCGTGCTTGTCCAGCTTTTTGCCGGCATAGGTGACCAGGCGCGCCTCGTAGGTCTGGCCGCGTGGCGTTTCGAACAGGGCCTTGACCGACCAGTATTCGACCGGCTTGAAAGCCTCGATCTCCATCTCGCGTTCGACGATCAGCCGCAGGCAGACAGATTGCACCCGGCCTGCCGATTTCGCGCCGGGCAATTTGCGCCACAAAACTGGCGACAGGTTGAAGCCCACCAGATAGTCCAGCGCACGGCGGGCCAAGTAGGCCTCAACCAGCGGCATGTCGACCTCACGCGGGTTTTGCATCGCCTGGGTGACGGCCTCTTTGGTGATCGCGTTGAAGGTCACGCGGCTGACTGGGGTATCTTTCTTGATCGAGCGCCGCTTGGTCAGCGCTTCCTGCAAGTGCCAACTGATCGCTTCCCCCTCGCGATCGGGGTCGGTTGCGAGGATCAGGGCATTGTCTTCTTTCAGCGCATCGGCAATTGCTTTGACGTGCTTCTTGCTGTCATTGCCGACCTCCCACTTCATCTCGAATTCGTGGTCGGTATCGACCGATCCGTCCTTGGGCGGCAGGTCCCGCACATGGCCATAGGAGGCCAGAACCGTGTAGTCGGGGCCGAGATATTTATTGATTGTTTTTGCTTTGGCCGGAGATTCTACAACAACTACGGGCATTTAAGGGGAAACCTCGCTCGACGAATAGGGCGCCTGTTATGGTCGTGCAAAATGTGTGGGGCAAGGCCGGAATGTCAATGCGTTCCTTTTGCAGTGTGAAAAAACCCAAGATTTCAGCGTCCTATAGGCCTTTGGGGCAGCCGAAGCCTTACAGGGGTGCCACGTGGCGGCACGCCCATTTCAGTTTGCTAGCGACAAAAGCCCACCGGGTTGGCGCTGGATTCGGCCCTCAAGTTCCAGATCTACCAAAGCGGGCCCAAGATCACCGGCCGAAGCCGCAATATCGCGCAGCAGTTGGTCCTCGGCGATGGGGGAAGGGCCGAGTCGTTCCAGGATTTGATCGTGCAGCGCCACAGCGGGTGTGGGTGTTGGCGGAGCAGGGGGCTTACTGCGTGTTTGGAAGATGTCTTCTCCCTTGGGCAGGGCTTCGATCACATCTTCTGCAGACCGGACCAAGGTCGCTCCGTCCCGAATCAACAAATTGCATCCAGAGGCCCGTGCATCGAACGGATGACCGGGTACGGCGAGAACCTCGCGCCCCTGATCCAGCGCGTCCTTTGCAGTGATCAGGCTGCCTGACTTAGCCGCGGCCTCAACCACCACGACCGCTTGCGCCAATCCTGAAATGATCCGGTTGCGGCGCGGAAAGTGGCGGGCTTGTGGTGTCATCCCCATAGGTTGCTCCGACAGACGCAGGCCGGCCTCACCGATCTTATGCGCCAGCTCTGTGTTCTCGGCCGGGTAGATAACATCGACCCCTCCGGCCATCACGGCGATTGTGCCGGTGTCCAGCGACGCCAGATGGGCCGAAGTGTCGATCCCTCGGGCAAGACCGGAGACAATGACATGGCCGAGATCCCCGAGTTCTTTCGCCAGACCGCGGGCCATACGCGCGCCGAGCGAGGAGCAATTGCGCGCGCCCACCATTGCGATTGCGGGTCTCTGTAGCATCGCAAGATCGCCAACCGCCCATAGAAGCGGGGGCGCGTCAGATACATCCTGGAAAGCTTTTGGAAAATCAGCGGACCCAATGCACACAAGCCGCGCTTTGGCGGCTTGTGCGGCCTTGAGTTCCGCCTCAATCACGCCGGGAGGGCAGATTTCATACCCGTTTATTCCGGCAGCGCGTGCTATTTCAGGCAGCGCGGTCAGCGCGTTCTCCGCTGAGCCATGTTCGCTTAGCAGCCGACGAAACGTCGCCGGACCAACCTTGCGTGAGCGCAATAGGCGGAGCCACGAAAACCGATCCTCTTCCGTGGTGGGTGGGAGTGGGGGGTGATTGGAAGAATGCTGATCTTCGGTCATCCGATGCTCCGCCTAATTGCAGAACTGGTTTACGGGTGTCGGGGTTAACAGCCTGTAAATCGTCGAAAATTAGATGCAATTTTCCTGATGAAATCTTTAGGTGACGTTTCTAAATTATTGAATAATAATGATAAAAAATTCTCCCGGATGCGGAGATCGAAATTCCAATTGACCTCCACCCCTCTGGCGAAAAGGCGCAGCGTTAACCCTGCGCCTTTCTTAACTCAGGTGATTCCGACTCAGGCGGCGGAGCCTCCAACGGTCAGTCCGTCCATCAGAACCGTTGGCTGGCCGACGCCTACCGGCACCCATTGACCATCCTTGCCGCAAGTTCCCATTCCCGGATCCAGCGCCATGTCGTTGCCCAACCCACGGATGCGGTTCAGCGCAGAGGGTCCATCCCCGATCAGCGTCGCGCCTTTGACCGGAGCGCCGATCTTGCCGTTTTCGACCCGGTAGGCCTCGGTACAGGAAAAGACGAATTTGCCGTTGGTGATGTCGACCTGACCGCCACCGAAACCCACGGCCCAGATCCCGTCCTTGATATCAGCAACCAGAGCGGCCGGGTCGGAATCGCCGCCCAGCATCACCGTATTGGTCATGCGCGGCATCGGTTTTTGCGCGTAGCTCTGGCGCCGTCCATTGCCGGTAGGCGCGACGCCCATCAGGCGCGCGTTCTGGCGGTCTTGCATGTACCCAGTCAGGATACCGTCCTCGATCAGCACAGTCCGAGAGCTTGGCGTTCCCTCGTCATCCACTGTGATCGAGCCGCGCCGATCAGCAATCGTGCCATCATCCACTACGGTCACGCCCTTGGAGGCAATCTGCTGCCCCATCAGACCTGCAAAGGCCGAGCTGCCCTTGCGATTGAAATCCCCTTCCAGCCCGTGCCCGATGGCTTCGTGCAGCAGGATACCGGGCCAGCCGGGGCCTAAGGCGACTTCCATCACTCCGGCCGGGGCGGGGACAGCTTCGAGGTTGACCAGTGCGATCCGCAGGGCCTCACGCGCCTTGCTCTGCCAGTCGGCAGGGTCGATCAGCCCACTCAGCCCTACACGGCCACCGCCACCAGCCGAGCCGCTTTCACGGCGGCCATTCTGCTCGACAATGACTGAGACATTTACCCGGGTCATCGGGCGCACGTCGCGCACCAGCACGCCGTCGGGGCGCAGGATCTCGACCTCTTGCACCGCGGCGGCGATCGTGGCGCTGACTTGCACGACGCGGGGGTCCAGATCGCGAGCGAATGCGTCGATCTCTCGCAAAGTCTCAACTTTGACCGGGAAGCTGGCGGTTTCGATGGGATCTTCATCGGTATAGAGGCGTTTGTTTGTTGCCATAGGGGCCACGGCCAAGGTGCCCCCTCCGTCGCCAACGGCCAGCCGAGCTGTCTCGGACGCGCGCTTCAATGCGGGAATCGAAACATCCGTCGAATGTGCGTAGCCTGCGACTTCGCCCTGAACGGCGCGCAGCCCGAATCCTTCTGAGGCATCGTAGGATGCGGTCTTCAATCGACCATCGTCAAAGATCAAAGACTCGGATTTCCGCCGTTCGACAAACAGTTCTCCGTCCTCGGCCCCGGCGGTCGCCGATTGTAAAATGGAGAGCGCTTCATCATGCGGAAGAGCGCTTTCAAACGGGCGAAACGGGGCCTGAGTCATGGGTTGTAACCTTTCCGGTTTGATCCAGATCAAAAATAGCGTCTGTTTGACGCAAGCATTTTGCTTTATCTACCCGCAGGAATATGGTTTTTAACGCGGCCAAAGACAACGGGTGTGGTTTCACCGATTCATACCTTTTCGCCAGAGACGCAAAGATCAAACGATCAGGACAAGACATGAAGAATGCTTTGATGCTTTCCGGGCTTGCTACGGCCCTCTCCAGCCTTCCCGCCATGGCTCAGGAGCTTGAGATAATTGGCAAGCCGGTTGACGGTGGAATGGGCTTTCAACCCGCAGCGACCAGCCTTGCAGACGGGATTCACAGGCTGGACGCGATGATTCTGGTGATCATCACCGTTATCTGCCTGTTTGTTGCGGCCCTGCTGGTTTACTGCATCGTTCGCTACAATCAGCGCGCCAACCCGACACCGGCGCGGTTCTCGCACTATACCCCGGTTGAGATCGCCTGGACTTTGGGCCCGATCCTGATTCTGGTGTTCATTGGTGCCTTCTCTCTGCCGGTTCTGTTCAAGCAGCAGGAAATTCCCGAAGGTGACGTTGTCATCAAGGTGGTCGGCAACCAGTGGTACTGGACTTACGAATATGTTGATCACGATTTCGCGTTCGACAGCTACCTGCTTGGCCACCCGGCTACGCTGGATGAGGGTGCACGCCCCGCAGATGCGGACGTAACCCCCTTCGTTCTGGATGACGCCATGCGCGCCAAACTGGCTGATGCGGGCTATAGCGACGACGAATGGCTGCTGGCCACCGATACCGCCGTTGTGGTTCCGGTCGGCAAGGTCATCGTGATGCAGGTTACTGCATCTGACGTGATCCATTCGTGGACGATCCCGTCCTTCGGTGTGAAGCAGGACGGCGTTCCCGGTCGTCTGGCCGAGCTGTGGTTCGAAGCTGACAAAGAGGGCGTCTATTTCGGCCAGTGTTCCGAGCTTTGCGGCAAGGACCACGCGTATATGCCGATCACCGTAAAAGTGGTCAGCGAAGAGGCCTACGAACAGTGGCTGAATGGCGCGATCGAAGAATATGCGGGCACGCCGCAGAACTTCCAGGTGGCCTCGAACTGAGCGTAGACTGGGCGTTCGCGCCTTAGAATACTCGTTAGCTGCGCGCTAAACCGCGCAGCTTTCGCCCCAAAAGGACCCGAGATGACCGACGCAAGCATCAATGCCAGCACATCGACCGCCAAGGCATACGCGGATGAGGCCAGCTTTGGCGATTATTTCGCCCTGCTGAAGCCGCGTGTGATGTCTCTGGTCGTGTTTACGGCTCTGGTCGGTTTGCTGGCCGCTCCGGTGTCGGTGCATCCTTTCGTGGGCTTCTGCGCGATCCTGTTCATCGCCATCGGTGGCGGCGCGTCAGGCGCGCTGAACATGTGGTGGGATGCGGATATCGACCGGGTGATGAAGCGGACCAAAGGCCGCCCGATTCCCGCTGGTAAGGTACAGGAAGGCGAGGCGCTGTCGCTGGGTTTGGCGCTGTCCGGCCTGTCGGTTATCATGCTGGGCCTTGCGACCAATTGGTTCGCCGGCGCGTTTCTGGGTTTCACCATTTTCTTCTACGTTGTGGTCTACACGATGTGGCTGAAGCGCTCGACGCCGCAGAACATCGTGATTGGCGGCGCGGCAGGTGCGTTCCCTCCGGTGATCGGCTGGGTTGCCGCAACCGGGTCAATGACGCTTGAGCCGTGGCTGATGTTTGCCTTGACCTTCATGTGGACGCCTCCGCATTTTTGGGCATTGGCGCTGTTCATGCGCTCGGACTATGACGATGCGGGCGTGCCCATGTTGACCGTGACCCATGGTCGTCGCGCGACCCGTAAGCATATTCTCGTTTACACCGGCCTTCTGGCTGTTCTTGCCGTTGGCACCGCTTTCTCAGACATCGGTGGGCCTATTTATCTGGCAGTTGCCCTGGTGCTGAACGCCCTGTTCCTGCGCGGCGCATGGCAGATCTCGCGCCGTACCGAAGACGACGCGGAAGCGGACAATTTCAAGGTCGAGCGGAGTTTCTTCAAGCTGTCTCTGCTGTACCTGTTCCTGCATTTTGGCGCGATTCTGGTTGAGGCGCTGCTGAAACCCTACGGCTTGGGAGGGTGGTGATGAGCCTGCGCAAAAGCCATGAAATTCACCAACGTCGTTTCAGCCGAAACCTAGGTGTTGGCCTGACACTTGCGGCCTTCATCGTGATCATCTTCGGCCTCACAATCGTCAAGGTCTCGGGCACCAGCCTGGGGCAACCCGTGCAGGAGGTGCAAAACTGATGGCTCTGTCCGGTCCTCAGAAAACTGTTGTGCAAACCGTGGGTGTGGTTGTCCTGATGGGCAGCCTCGCCTGGGCGGCTGTGCCGTTTTACGACTGGTTCTGCCGTGTCACAGGATTCGGAGGCACCACCGGCGTCGCCGAAGCCGCGCCTGATGATATCCTCGACCTCAAAGTGACGGTCCGTTTCGACGCATCCAAAGCCAAGGACATGGCGTGGGAGTTCAAGCCCGTCGAACGCGAGATGGAGGTTCGCATCGGTGAAACCGGGCTGGCCTTTTACGAGGCCTACAACCCGACCGATCGCCCGATTGCCGGACAGGCGTCCTACAACGTCGCGCCGTACTCGGCAGGTGGGTATTTCCAGAAGATTGCCTGTTTCTGCTTTGAAGAGCAGGTTCTGCAACCCGGTGAGCGGGTCGAGATGCCGGTCAGCTTCTTTGTTGATCCGGAAATGGTCGAAGACCTCGAAGCGAAATATGTGCATACGATTACTCTGTCGTATACATTCTACGAAATTGACCTGCCCGAGGGCTATGCCGCCCTTGAAACGCAGGAAGACACAAACACGAACTAACGCCTTTAGGTGAGGGACGCTGATGGCACACGCAAAAAACCATGATTATCACATTCTGGCCCCGTCGATCTGGCCGCTGATCGGCGCTGTCGGTGGCTTTGTGATGTTGTTCGGAGCCGTCCTTTGGATGCACGGTGTGACACCGTGGCTATTCTGGGCCGGTCTCGTTGCCGTGCTGTACACCATGTTCGCCTGGTGGTCCGAAGTCGTTGTGGAAAGCCGTCAGGGCGACCACACGCCAGTTGTGCGTATCGGTCTGCGCTATGGCTTCATCCTGTTTGTGATGTCCGAGGTGATGTTCTTCTTCGCCTGGTTCTGGTCGTTTTTCAAACATCGCATGTACCCGATGTACGACTATGCGGGCACCGAATACATCCAGCCGGATATCCACGCGGTTGATCCGTTCCACCTGCCGCTGATCAACACCCTGGTCCTTCTGCTGTCGGGCTGTGCGATCACCTGGGCGCACCACGCTCTGGTACATGACAATGACCGCAAGGCGCTGATCAATGGTCTGGCGATCGGTATTGTGCTGGGTATCCTGTTTACTGCACTTCAGGCGTTTGAATATTACGAACTGCTGGCTCATGAGGACTGGCAGTTTGGCGGTGACCAGTTCTACTCGAACTTCTTCATGGCAACCGGTTTCCACGGCTTCCATGTGGTCATCGGCACGATCTTCCTGACGGTCTGCCTGATCCGTGCGCTGAAAGGGGACTTCACCCCCGAGAAGCACGTCGGTTTCGAGGCCGCAGCCTGGTACTGGCACTTCGTTGACGTGGTCTGGCTGTTCCTGTTCTTCGCAGTCTACATCTGGGGACAGGCGCCGCTGTTCTAAGCGACACTAGTTTTGAACTGCAAAAGCCGCTCTTCGGGGCGGCTTTTTCGCATTTTCGAGGGCAAGATTGCGCCCCATACAATTGCGTGGTTGCATTCTCGTGCCTGCCCCCCTTAACAAGACGCCGGTTCCTGCAACGAGCGATAGTCCTTCCATGCGCCGCACTCTATTTCTGCTGATCTTCAGTCTCGCCGGTTTGGGCGTATTGCTGTGGCTTGGTACGTGGCAGGTCCAGCGTCTGGCGTGGAAACAAGAGATCCTGTCCGAGATTGACAGCCGCATCGCCGCCGAACCAGTTCCGCTGCCGCAACAGGTGTCAGAGGATGAAGACAAATATCTGCCTGTGACGATCTCCGGTGATATGGAGCCTGGCGAGATCCACGTTCTGGTCTCAGTCAAGCAGGTCGGTGCCGGGTATCGCATCATCCAGTCATTCAGTACCCAGGATCGCACCATTCTGGTGGACCGCGGTTTTGTGCCAACCACGGCCAAGCAGACTGATCGTTTGACCGGCCCGATGGAGGTGACAGGCAACCTGCATTGGCCCGATGAGATCGACAGCTATACGCCTGAGGCCGATATCGACAGCAACATCTGGTTCGCCCGCGACGTGCCCAATCTGGCTGCCGCTCTGGGGGCTGAGCCGATTCTGCTGATCGCCCGGTCTCAGACCGATCCGGGCGTGACGCCGCTGCCGGTCGACACGGCCGGAATTCCCAATGATCACATGCAATATGCAATCACATGGTTTGGACTGGCCCTCGTCTGGGCCGCGATGACCGGATACTTCCTGTGGCGCAATCGCGCCCCTTCTGAGAGTGACTCGCAATGAAATACATCTCGACCCGTGGCCAAGCGCCGGAACTGAGCTTTGAAGAGGCGATGCTGACTGGACTGGCCCGTGACGGTGGCTTGTACCTACCCGCCGAAATCCCAACGCTCAGCCATGATGAGATCGCCGCCATGGCCGGTCTGTCCTACGAAGAGATCGCGTTTCGCGTGATGTGGCCCTATGTCAGCGGCTCCTTCGCAGAGGATGAGTTCAGACAGATCATCGCCCGCGCCTATGAAGGCTTCGGCCACGACGCCCGAGCGCCGCTCAAACAACTGAACGAGAACCACTTCCTGCTGGAACTGTTCCACGGGCCCACTCTGGCCTTCAAGGATTTTGCCATGCAGTTGATTGGTCAGTTGTTCCAGGTGGCCCTGAAACGCCGCAACGACCGTGTGACCATCGTTGGCGCGACCAGTGGCGATACCGGCTCGGCCGCGATTGAGGCGTTCCGGGGGCTGGATGCGGTGGATGTTTTCATCCTCTATCCGCATGGGCGGGTGTCTGAGGTGCAGCGCCGCCAGATGACGACGCCAGCGGATAGCAATGTCTATGCGCTCGCCGTGGATGGCGATTTTGACGACTGTCAGGCCGCGCTGAAGGACATGTTCAACGATTTCGATTTCCGGGATGAGGTCAAACTGGCGGGCGTGAACTCGATCAACTTTGCCCGCGTTCTTGCGCAGATCGTGTACTACTTCTCGGCCGCTGTCAGCCTTGGCGCGCCGCATCGCAAGGTCAGCTTCACCGTGCCGACCGGCAATTTCGGCGACATCTTCGCAGGCTATCTGGCCAAACGCATGGGTTTGCCCATCGACCGGCTGGTCGTAGCGACGAACCAGAACGACATCCTGCATCGTTGCCTGTCGGGTGAGGGGTATTTCAAGGGCGAGACCATCCCCTCGATCAGCCCGTCGATGGATATTCAGGTCAGCTCAAACTTTGAACGCGCCCTGTACTATGCCTATGGCGAGGATGGAAGTGCAGTCGCTAAGTTGATGGATGAGCTGAAATCCGGCGGCTTCAACGTCAGCCAAGGCGCGATGGAGGCCCTGCGCGAGAGCTTTGATTCGGGCCGCGTGTCCGAGGATGAGACGCTTGAAACGATCAAACACACTCTGGCCCACAGTGCCGAGCTGGTCTGTCCGCATTCGGCCATCGGCATCAAAGTGGCTGAGGACCACCGTGCAGCAGATGTGCCGATGATCACTCTGGCCACCGCGCACCCGGCGAAATTCCCGGCAGCGGTCGAGAAGGCGAGCGGGGAACATCCGCCTCTTCCATCCCGCATGTCTGATCTGTATGAACGTCCGGAACGGGTGACGCGGATTGCCAATGATCTGGGTGCCCTCGAGGATCATATCAGAAGGCATATCGCTGAGTGACAGTCAGACAAGACCAGCTGAAGAACGGCTTTCGTATCGTCAGTGAACATATGCCGGGGCTGCAATCGGCAGCCATCGGCATCTGGGTAACCGCCGGCGGGCGGCATGAGCGGATCGAGCAGAACGGGATAGCGCATTTCCTTGAGCATATGGCGTTCAAGGGAACCGAGCGGCGTTCTTCGCTGCAAATCGCCGAGGCGATCGAGGATGTAGGTGGCTATATCAACGCTTATACCTCGCGCGAGGTGACGGCCTACTACGCCCGTGTTTTGAAGGATGACGTGGCGCTGGCGATGGACGTGATCGGTGACATCGTTTTGAACCCGGTTTTTGATCCACGTGAGATCGAGGTTGAACGCGGCGTGATCCTGCAAGAGATCGGGCAGGCCTATGACACGCCCGACGATGTGATTTTCGACTGGTTGCAGGAGCAAAGCTATCACGACCAGCCGCTGGGTCGCACCATACTCGGCCCGTCTGAACGGGTGAGTTCCTTCTCGCGAGAGGATCTTTCTGGCTTCGTGGCCGAGCATTATGGCCCCGAACAAATGATCCTGTCTGCGGCGGGTGCTGTCGACCATGACGCGCTGATGAAAATGGCCGAAGAGATGTTTGGCCATCTACAGCCGCGCAAAGGTCTGATCCCCGAGACCGCTCGGTTCACCGGTGGTGAAGCCCGGCAGGTGAAAGATCTGGAGCAGGCGCATTTTGCTCTGGCTCTGGAAAGCCCCGGCTATCGCGATGATGGAATCTATACGGCCCAGATCTATTCGACGGCTTTGGGCGGCGGCATGTCTTCGCGCCTGTTCCAGGAAGTGCGCGAGTCGCGCGGGCTCTGCTACACGATCTTTGCACAGACCGGGGCCTATGCGGATACCGGCACGACCACGATCTACGCGGGGACATCTGCCGATCAGGTCGCAGAGCTTGCAACCATCACGATAGACGAGATGAAGCGCGCTGCCGAAGACATGAGCGAAGAAGAGGTCGCTCGTGCCCGTGCGCAGATGAAAGCCGGGATGCTGATGGGTCTGGAAAGCCCCTCGAACCGGGCCGAGCGTCTGGCGCGTCTGGTGCAAATCTGGGGGCGGGTGCCTTCGTTGGAAGATACCGTCGCCAAGATTGATGCCGTCAGTACCGAGGATGTCCGGGCCTTCGCTGAACGTATGGCCGTTCAGGCCCCGGCGGCCTTGGCGCTCTATGGTCCGGTCTCAGACGCGCCGTCCTTGGCAGAACTGCAGGAGAGGCGTGCGGCGTGATGCTGTTGGGCAGGCGCAAGCTGAGACTTGAAACCGCGCGGCTCAGGCTGCGCCCGCCTGTGCATTCCGACTTCAACGAATGGGCCGCTCTGCGTCGCGCCTCAGAGGAGTACCTTACCCCCTGGGAACCGATCTGGGCGAAGGACCATTTAAGCCGCAAGTCTTTCACCAACCGGGTCTATTGGGCACAGCGCTCGGTCGCCAGTGGCACCGCGATACCGTTGTTTCTGTTCCGCCGTTCAGACGACGTGCTGGTGGGGGCGATCACGCTGGATAACATCCGCAGCGGTCCTGCGCAGGCTGGAACCCTAGGCTATTGGACCGGGCAGAGCTTTGCGCGCAACGGCTATATGCGCGAGGCCATCGGAGCGGTCGTTCACCACGCCTTCACCCGTTTGGACCTGAGCCGGATTGAGGCCGCGTGCTTACCCGAAAACAAGCCCTCACGCGGGTTGTTGGAAAGCTCGGGTTTCAAATACGAGGGCGTGGCGCAGTCCTATCTGCAGATCAATGGACGATGGCGGACGCATGTTCTTTACGCCAGCTTGCGGTCGGACCGGCGGGGCAGGACGGACGCAGGTTAGGGGGCTCTGCCCCCGTCGCGGCAAGCCGCGCCTCCCCCGGGATATCTTTGGCCAGATGAACAAGGGGCATGACTCAGCGGTGGGATGCGCTACACTCCTCCTATGCGTTGGATTGTGGTTGTATTGATATTTCTCTCGGGTGCGGCTGCGGCGCAGGAGCGGCGGCCAAGCCATTGTATTGCCATCGCCGACGCAGCACCTGGGATTGAATATCTGCACAAAGCCGCTTGGCAGGATCCGGTGCCGGAGTTTTCGGTGCGGATCAGCTATGTCGCGCATGCCTCCTTTCTGATCCAGACTGCGGGTGGGTTGAACGCGGTCACGGATTTCACCGGGTTCATCGGCAGCGCTGATCTGATCCCCGATGTCGTGACGATGAACCACGCGCACAGCACCCATTGGACGGCGCATCCCGACCCAGCCATTCCACACGTGCTGCCGGGGTGGGGTGAGTTCGGGCAGGGGATCGACCATCATCTGGATCTGGGCGAGATGCTGGTGCGCAATGTCTCGACCGATATCCGGTCGTCCTATGGTGGGGTCGAGGAGAAGGGGAACTCGATTTTCGTGTTCGAGGTCGAAGGGCTGTGCATCGGTCATTTGGGGCATTTGCATCACGTGCCTTCGGATGAACAATTTGCCGCACTGGGGCGGTTGGATGTTGTGATGGCAGCCGTCGATGGCGGGACAACCATGCCTCTGCCCGAGATGATCTCGGTCCTCAAGCGGCTTAAAAGCTCGGTGATTATTCCCATGCATTGGTTCTCGGGGTTCTCGCTGGATCGCTTTCTCGTCGATATTCGCAATGACTTCCCGGTCGTGCGCGAAGGTGTGTCTGAGCTGACTGTCTCGCTGCGCAGCTTGCCGGATCGGCCCACAGTCGTCGTGCTAGAGCCGCAATATCTGATCGATCTGGAATAGGGCTTGCCGGTCGCGCGCATGTTGGGCAAGGAAGGCGAATGGATTTGAACCCCGCAGATGCCAAGCTTGCTGACGCCATTCGCGCTGAATTGGGCGATGATGTGTTGCGTCCGGTTTCTGAACGTTACCTGGAAGAGCCGCGCAACCGGTTTGCGGGCGAAATTGGGTTGTTGGCCTTGCCGCGCAACGTGCAGGACGTGGCGGCGCTGGTACGGCTTGCCTCGGGTGCGCGCGTGCCGGTTGTGCCCTATGGCGGCGGCACGGGCTTGGTAGGTGGGCAGATCATGACCTCCGGTCCAGCACCTTTGTTGATCTCACTGGAGCGTATGACCGCCATTCGCGCGGTTTATCCAACTGAAAACGTGCTGATTGCCGAGGCTGGGGCTGTTCTTGAGGACGTGCAGGCCGCGGCAGAGGCGGCGGACAGGCTGTTTCCCCTGTCTCTGGCCGCGCAGGGATCGTGTCGGATCGGGGGCAACCTCGCGACCAACGCCGGGGGCGTCAACGTGCTGCGATATGGTAATGCACGTGATCTGTGTCTGGGGCTAGAGGCGGTGTTGCCCAGCGGTGAAATTTGGCATGGCCTGAGCCGGTTGAGAAAAGACAACACGGGCTATGATTTACGAAATCTACTGATCGGGTCCGAGGGGACGCTTGGGATCATCACCGCCGCCTCCCTTAAGCTGTTTCCACGTCCGGCTGAGGTAGGAACAGCGATGTTTCAAGTTGCCTCGCCCGAGGCCGCGATCGACCTGCTGGCCCTTGCGCGCGATTTGGTGGGCGAGACGGTCAGTTCGTTTGAACTGATCCACCGGCAAGGGTTGGATTTCCTGACCGAGGTGCTGCCCGATGTGCGCCAGCCATTCGATACGCCGCCCGAATGGAGCGTGCTTATCGAGCTTGGATTGGCGGCCGGGCAGACCGCGTCTGAGCGTTTGGAGGCGATTTTCGCTGCTGCGGAGCCTCGGGGCCTTGTCCAAGATGGCGTGATTGCCCAGAGCGAGGCGCAGCGCCGCGCGCTGTGGGCTGTTCGTGAGCGTATCCCTGAGGCCAACCGCCTGATCGGGTCCGTCTCGAGCCATGATATATCGGTCCCGATCTCGACTATCCCCGAATTCATTCGGCAAGGTGCCGAGGTGATCGGCGCCCTGGGCCCGTTCCGTATCAACTGTTTTGGGCATTTGGGCGATGGCAACCTTCACTACAACGTCTTCCCGCCAAAGGGTCAGAGCCGCGATGCCTTTGATGGCCACCGCAAAGCGGTGAAGAGCGCGGTTCACGATCTTGTTCACGCGTTTGACGGCTCGGTCAGCGCGGAACACGGGGTAGGGCGGTTGAAGGTCGAGGACCTAGAGCGCTATGGCGATCCCGTCAAACTTCAGGCGATGCGAGGGATCAAGGCTGCGTTGGACCCAAAAGGGATCATGAATCCCGGAGCGATCCTGAAGGCGTAGACACGGCCCGGACGATGGACGCCCCGGACCGTGTCTGCTTGCTTTACGACTTGCTTTACGATGCGGGCAGAATGACCTTGTCGATCACGTGGATTACGCCGTTCGATGTCTCGATATCGGCTTGAACGACGTTGGCGTCATTCACCATCACGCCCGAATCCAGATCAATCGTGATATCGCCGCCCTGTACCGTGGCCGCGGTCATGTCATCGGACAGATCGCCCGACATCACTTTGCCCGGCACCACATGGTAGGTCAGCACGGCGACCAACTGGTCTTTGTTTTCGGGCTTCAGCAGGTCGGCCACTGTGCCTTCAGGCAGAGCTGCGAACGCTTCATCCGTAGGGGCGAACACGGTGAAGGGACCTTCGCCTTTCAGAGTGTCTACAAGTTCGGCGGCCTGAACGGCGGCGACGAGGGTTTCGAAGCTACCGGCTGAGACGGCGGTATCGACGATGTCTTTGCTATGACCGTCTGCCATTGCGGATGTGCCCAACAGGATCGTTGCGACGCTAGCGACTGCGAGTTTGCGGAACATTTTGTGGTCTCCCAAATTAGAAATGCTTCAAGCAGCATCAACGGGGATACGGTGCGCGACGCGTTCGGATCACGCCATCTGCGCAAAGAATTGCCTTGAACAGCCGTGAAACAGCGCTAAGCCGACGCTGTTTCAAATTTCAATACAATAATATGTGAGTTTTTTCGGCTCACAGACCTTCGAATTCACAAAGTACATGCACATCCATGCCCATATCCTCAAGCACTTTGCGGCCGCCCAGCTCAGGAAGATCCACAATAAACGCGCAAGAGATGATCTCCCCCCCCAGCCGCTCGATCAGTTTGATGCCAGCACCAGCGGTGCCGCCGGTTGCCAGCAGATCATCGACGACCAAAACCTTCTCGCCTGCTTGGATGGCGTCATCATGGATCTCGACGATCGCCTCGCCATATTCCAACTTGTAGTCTTGGCTGATCGTGGTGCCGGGCAGCTTGCCCTTTTTGCGGATGGGAACAAAGCCGACGCTCAACTGGTGTGCAATAGCGCCGCCCAGAATAAAACCGCGCGCTTCAAGCCCGACGACCTTATCGATCCGCTCGCCCGCATAGGGGTGCAGCATCTGGTCGATGGCCATGCGAAACCCACGCGGATCGGCAAACAGGGTGGTGACGTCCCGAAACATGATCCCTTCATGAGGGAAATCGACGATGGTTCGGATGTAATCCTTGACCGAGTTGTTTCTGGACATGAGGCACCCTTTTGGCATCAGAACACGCGGGGGTGTTTGGCCCATTGGGGTCAACCTTGCAAGGATAGAATGCCGCCTGCGCCTATCTACGACGGTTCGGGACGGCCTTTGATAGCCCGTAATACCGGTACAGCGTGGCGGGCAGCCACGACAGGTGAGGTTTGCGCCAATTGCGCTGGTCTCGCAAAAGAAATGCTTGAGCCGCATGAAGGTTCATTGCCAAAATCCTTTTTTTGTTGTTAGGTGCCCGATATCTACATCCTATATGCTATGTATATACATTGCATCGCGGAAAGAATCAAGTGGTTTGCGGGATTAAGGCGCGTGGCGAAGAAAGACGGTAAGGGTTCTACCAAGAAAAACAGTCAGTTGGTGTTGCGTCTGGACAAGGACGAACGTGATGCCTTTGTCGAATTGTGCAAAGAGCTGGACACGTCAGCTGCACGCGAAATCCGCCGCTTTATCCGCGGGTTCATGAAAGAACACGCAGACAATTAGGCGGGTCGCCGCAGAACAGCCGTCGCAACGCCCATACCGATCAGAGCCAGACCTCCGAACCGGGTCATTGCGTTGATCACGCCAGCGCGCCCGATCATGAGCCGCAGTCGATCAGCCAAAAGCGCATAAGCGAGAGCGTTCAGCCAAGCAAGACCCACGAAGGTCGCGATCAGGATCGCGAATTGAGGGCCCAGGGGTTCGGCCGGGCGCAGGAACTGCGGGACGAAGGCGATGAAAAAGGCGATCGATTTCGGGTTCAAGGCGGTAACCGCCGCCGCATGCCCAAAAACCCCGCGCGCGGTGACGTCTCGCCCTGTTTCAACCGGGTTCAACCCGCCGGATGGCGCGCTGCGCAACAGTTTGATGCCCAGCCAGATCAGGTAGGCGGCCCCGATCCATTTCAACACGGAAAACAACGTCGCGGATGCTAGAACTAATGCGCCCAGCCCCAACAGAGACGCTGTCATCGCAACAAGATCACCAACGGCAACCCCGGTGGCCGAGGCAACCGCCACGCTGCGCCCTTTTGAAAGCGCATAGCTGAGAACCAACAGCACGGTCGGTCCGGGGATCAGCAGCAACGCGGTCGATGCGGCCACGAAAGCCAGCCAGAGTTCTAAAGACATGGTCCATCCTGTTCCTGTTCGCCTCGCAGCAAGCCCTCACACGGGGCAGGCGTCAAGCGGTTTCAGCCTCGCCCAGTAATTCTAAAGGCCGGATTAAGCCTGATACATCTCTCTTGAATCCCGCGCATCGATGCCCAGACTGATAAGACGGATGAACGGAGGCCCCGATGGAGCAGACTCAGAAAATGACGCACGACCAGACAGCGCGGCTGAGAAAAGGCGCGTTTGTCCTGATTGCGGTGATCGCGGCGCTCTATGTGTTGGCCGTGGTTTATATGTATGTGAATCAGCGCGATCTGCTGTTCAAACCATCCGGCGCGTTGCCTGAGCCCAGCTCGGTCGGTTTGGCGGATGTCGAGGTCCTGTCGCTGCCCATGCCGGATGGCACCGACCTGGCGGTCTGGTCCGCGCCTGCAGTGGCTGAGGGTGCGCCGACCGTTCTGTTTTTCCATGGGCAAAGCGGCAATCTTGGGGACCGCGCCGACCGGCTGCGCGAAATCCTGAACAGCGGCTTTGGTCTGCTCGCGCCCAGTTATCGAGGGTTCCCCGGCAGCGATGGCACTCCGTCCGAGGCCGCTTTCGTCGCTGACGGTCTGGCCCTCTATGACCAACTAAGCGCGCAGGGCCAACCCGTTGTGCTCCACGGTCAGAGCCTTGGAACCGGCGTCGCAGCGGCTGTTGCCGCGCAGCGCCCCGACGCGGAGCTACTGGTTTTGGAGGCACCGTTTACCGCAACCGTTGATGTCGCGGCCGAGCGCTACCCGTGGTTACCTGTCTCACTTCTCATGCAGGACAAGTTCGCCACACGCGACATTATCGGCCAGATCGAGGTGCCGACGCTAATCTTCCACGGCACCGAGGACATCGTGGTCCCGCCACATCACGGAACAGCGCTTGCCGAAGGAAGCGAAGCGGAATTGTTCATTATCGAGGGCGGCACCCACAATGATCTCTGGTCGCATGGCTTGTGGCAGACCGTACAGGACAATCTGCCCCCACTGTAAGACTACAGAACCCGGCCCGCCACCGCGTCCAGCTTTGCCAGCACGGTCAGGTCGCGATCTTCCGGGGCCGTCAGGATCGCGTGGTCCAAGGCCCTGTCACAACCATGCGGGCAGGGCGTGCGGACCGGGCCCAACAAGGCCGGTAGTCCTTTTACCAAAGCTCGACCCTTTTCTGCATTCACGGTGAGGGTTGCAATGATCGAGGTCACGTCGACCTCGCCATGATCAGGGTGCCAGCTGTCATAGTCAGTCACCATCGCGATCGAGGCATAGCAAAGCTCAGCTTCGCGGGCGAGATTCGCTTCTGGCATATTTGTCATGCCGATCACATCGCAACCCCATTGTTCGCGGTACATCTTGGACTCGGCCAGGGTCGAAAACTGCGGCCCCTCCATCGCCAGATAGGTGCCGCCGTGATGCACGGTGATGCCGGCGGCTATTCCGGCCTCTTCGCAGGCATTCGACAAGCGCGGGCAGGTCGGATGCGCCACGCTGACATGGGCGACGCAGCCGGTTCCGAAGAAGCTTTTCTCACGTGCAAAGGTCCGGTCGATGAACTGATCCACGATCACGAAATCTCCCGGCGCCATATGCTCGCGGAACGATCCGCAAGCGGAGACTGAGATCACATCCGTCACCCCCAGCCGCTTCAGAGCGTCGATATTGGCGCGATAGGGGACTTCGGTCGGTGAATGGATGTGTCCACGCCCATGGCGCGGCAGGAACACCATGTCGACCCCGTCCAATGAGCCAGTCAGAACCTCATCGGAGGGCGCGCCCCACGGCGTATCGACCCGGACCCACTCCGCATTTTCCAGCCCGTCGATGTCGTAAATGCCTGATCCGCCGATAACGCCGATTTTTGTTTGGGTCACGTTGGGTCTCCGCTGCTCGATTCATGCGGGCAAACTCTGCGGGTCACAGGCGAAATTGGCAAGTGGTCTCAGCCATTTGCACCGTTTCGTCGCGAGTTGTGCTGTAAAGCTATGCGATTGACGCATATCAGGGTCCCGCTGGGCGCGGTATCTCTTGGGGGTTTTGACAGGTAAAAGGCCCCCTTTCGCGCGAACATAAAGACCCACAGGACCACCCCATGCCCCGAGCCATGCTGGCAAGCTTTGCCAACCGTATAGCCAAGCCCGATCTCCGTTGGGTGCCAGATGAAGGCCTGACCGTGTCGCGCCTGCGGATTGAGCTGCTGTCGGGTCTGACCGTTGCTCTGGCTCTGGTGCCCGAGGCCGTGGCCTTTGCCTTTGTCGCGGGCGTGCATCCTCTGGTTGGTCTTTACGCGGCCTTCATGGTCGGCCTGATCACCGCGCTGATCGGAGGCCGCCCGGGTATGATTTCTGGCGCGACTGGTGCGCTGGCGGTCGTGATGGTGGCGTTGGTCGCGCAGCACGGGGTCGAGTACTTGTTCGCAACCGTGGTTTTGATGGGCATTCTGCAGGTGATTGCCGGCGCGATGCATTGGGGGCGTTTCATTCGCCTTGTGCCGCATCCGGTGATGTTGGGGTTTGTGAACGGTTTGGCGATTGTGATCTTTCTGGCGCAGATGGGCCAGTTTAAGGTCCCCGGAACCATGGAAAACACCGGCCACGGGATGAGCGGGGGCGAGTGGCTCTCGGGCATGCAGCTTTATACCATGTTGGGTCTTGTCGCTCTGACCATGGCGGTGATCTGGGTCATGCCACGGATCACGCGTATCATTCCGGCCCCGCTGGCCGGTATTCTGGTGGTTGCCGCGCTCGTGATCGGCTTTGGTCTGGATGTGCCGCGCGTCGGTGATCTGGCCTCGATCGAGGGCGGTTTGCCTGCCTTCCACATCCCGATGGTGCCGTTGAATTTTGAAACGCTTGAGATCATCTTGCCCTACGCGGTCATTCTGGCCGCCATCGGCCTGATTGAATCCCTGCTGACTCTGAACCTTGTGGGTGAGATCACGAACAAGCGTGGCGGAGCCTCGCAGGAATGCATCGCGCAGGGTGTCGCAAACGTCGCCACCGGCTTCTTCGGAGGCATGGGTGGCTGCGCCATGATCGGCCAGTCGATGATCAACGTGAAATCTGGAGGCCGCACCCGGATCGCAGGTATCGCGGCTGCTCTGTTCCTTCTGATCTTCATTTTGTTCGCCTCGCCGCTGATCGAGCAAATCCCGCTGGCTGCGCTGGTTGGCGTAATGTTCATGGTGGTGATCGGGACCTTCGCCTGGAACTCATTCAAGATCATGCGCAAGGTGCCTTTGATGGACGCCTTCGTGATTGTTCTGGTGACTGTCGTTACGGTGATGGAAGACCTTGCGGTTGCGGTTGTCGTTGGCGTGATTGTTTCGGCCCTGGCCTATGCATGGAATAACGCCAAGCGTATTCATGCTGTCACCCGCGATTCTGAGACGGAAAAGGGCGCGAAAGTCTATGAAATTCAGGGGCCGTTGTTCTTTGGCTCGTCGGACGGATTTGTTGAGCTGTTCGACGTTCCGAACGATCCTGACGTGGTCATCGTGGATTTCGCCGAAAGCCGCGTTGTCGATCAATCCGCACTTCAGGCCATCGAAAACGTTGCTGCAAAATACGAGGCTGCGGGCAAGCGTGTGATGCTGCGCCATCTTAGCCACGACTGCCACAAGCTGCTGAACAAAGCGGGCCACTTGATGGTCGATAGCGACGATGACCCCGATTACGGCTTGGCCGTGGACTACTCGGTCCGTACCGGCATCCTGGGCGGCCACTGAGTCATTTGCGAGGCTCTGCCTCGCGCTCCGAGGTATTTTTAGCCAGATGAATGAAGGATCCCCTGCTTCATCTGGCTGGAAATATCCCGGGGGAGTCGCCCGCAGGGCGGCGGGGGCAGCGCCCCCTAAGGGCAGGCCTCAATCATCAGGCCTGTTCAGTGAAAACAACTCGGTGACAACGGCATAGTCTCGATAGCCAAGCCGCGCCAAAGGCTGGAAGGTTGTCACGTCGAATTTGCCATCCTTCAGGCAATCGTCACGCAGATGAACACCCGTAACTTCGCCAAAGACAACGCGGTTCGCCTCACCGGGTAGGGTTGTGATCTCGGTCAGCTTGCATTCCAGCGCAGCGGGCGCATCTGCAACGCGTGAGCAAGCGATGGTTTCGCACTCGACCGCTGTCAGGCCTGCATGGGCAAATTCGTCGGTATCTTTTGGCAGTCCGGCTGAACTCGCATTCATCGCATCCCGGTGGGCAAAGGCTACAATGTTCACGCAGAATAAGCCCGTTGCCTCGATATTGGCGATGCTGTCTTTGCCGCCGTCCTGATCGTGCTTTGTTCCGGTTGTGGCAAACATCACCTGTGGCGGGGTGTAGGCGACCCCGTTGAAGAATGAGTAAGGCGCCAGGTTGTTGATCCCATTTGCGTCACGCGATGAAATCCATCCGATGGGGCGCGGGGTGATGATGGCGTTGAACGGGTTGTGCGGCAGGCCGTGGCCGTCTTCGGGGCGATAGAACATATGGTCTCCAAGCGTTTGCCCAAGGCGTAACGAAGTGCTAGGGCGATTGCCAGCTAGGAAAAGAGGGCAGGCGTGCAGCACTTCGCGATCAGGCCGGAAGAGCCGCAGGATTGGTGGGAGGTCGAAGCTCTCTATGATCTGTGCTTTGCGCCGGGGCGCGAGGCGCTTTCCTCCTACCGTTTGCGCGATGATGTACCTCCGGTGGCCGGTTTGTCTTTGGTTGCGCGCGATGGGCAGGGAATTCTGGCCGGAGCGATCCGGTTCTGGCCTGTTCATGTCGGTGATCATGACGCCTTGCTGTTGGGTCCTGTTGCAGTTCACCCCACGCATCAGGGCGAGGGACTTGGCGGCTACCTCATCCATTCCGGCGTCGAAACGGGGCGGGAAAAGGGTTGGGACCGGGTCATGCTGGTCGGCGACGCGCCGTATTACGCCCGTTTTGGTTTCACGCCATTGAGGGGGGTTGAGATGCCCCCGCCAACCAACCCAGAGCGTGTTTTGGGCATGGCTCTGAGCCCCGGAAAGTGGGACAATATCGCCGGAGCCGTAACCCGCTGGACGCGCTGAGCTATTGAAACACCGCGCCGAAATACCGATCTTTCAAGGAACGGAGGGTTCGGATGCAGGATGTTATACTGATCGACAGTGTCGACGCGGACGCGGAATTGGATCGCTTGGCGAAACACTACCGCTCGGCCGGTGGGGTGGGTGTCAAACTGCTCAACGCTTTGGGCGGGTCCGCGGAGTCGTTGCTGGAACAACTGCCCGAACCCCTGCGCGACGGCTTGACCGGAGCGACCGAACAAGCCCTTTGGATGGCGATGCAGGCGGCACAAGGATCGCGGCAGGTCGTACCGGATCAGGCCCCTTGGGTGAACACTGCGGTGACAACGGCAATGGGCGCTGCGGGCGGAATAGGTGGCCTTTCTACCGCTTTGGTCGAGCTGCCAGCGACCACGGCTATGCTGTTGCGCTCAATCCAGGGGGCGGCAGCGCGCGAAGGCTTTGATCCAGCTGAAGAAAACGTGAAATTCGACTGTGTTCGGGTGTTGGCGGCTGCGGGTCCCTTGTCACACGATGACGGAGCGGAGCTAGGGTTCTTTTCCGTGCGTCTGACGCTGACAGGCCCCGCGATGAAGAAACTGATTGCAGCGGTGGCTCCGAAGCTCTCGGTTGTGTTGGGTCAGAAATTGGCAGCGCAATCCGTACCAGTTCTGGGGGCGCTTGCGGGGGGTGGGACGAATTACATCTACACCCGATACTACCAGCAGATCGCCCATGTTCACTTTGGTTTGCGCCGGTTGGCGATGGACGCGGATATCTCGCACGATGTTCTAGTTCGCAGGCTCAGCGCGCGTATGTAGCGGTTAAATTTGGTCGCTGTCGCATCATGTGGTATACTAAGTTTAACAGACCGCGATACAAAAGCTTAACGGAAGACGCGGTATACAGGCACTGATCTGATGCGAAAGTGAGTGCGGCGCGATGAAAGTTTCTCGGGCGTCCAGTCTAGACCTCAATATGGGGCAGGTGCCGGTCCTGCCTCAGGCAGCTGCATTGTGCTATCGGCTGTCGCGGGGTCATCCTGAGGTTCTTTTGATCACCTCCCGCAAGGCGCAGCGCTGGATCATCCCGAAGGGTTGGTTGATTGATGGGTTAAGCGCCTCGGAAACCGCGGCTCAGGAGGCTTGGGAAGAGGCGGGTGTGGTTGGCACATGTGTGCCGTTCAAGCTTGGCCAGTTCTCGATGGCCAAAACCTGCGCCAAGCGTGGACCGGTTCTGTGCGCGGTGGAAGTCTACCCGCTGCATGTGGATCAGGTTCAGAGTCGTTTTCCTGAGACAGGGCAACGGAAACGCAAATGGTGTACGCTTCAAAAGGCCGCATCGAAAGTCAACTCGCCCGATCTTGCCGATATTTTGCGCAAATTTGCGCCCCGAATACACTAAACTTAATATTGAGAGACTTGATATTGGAGTTTCGGTCGGTATCTATTCGCCAACCGACATTTTGGAAGGACCATGATTCAGTACGCGTTGAAGTGCAGTAAGGGCCATAGTTTCGACAGCTGGTTCCAATCTGCCGAAGCCTACGACAAGCTGGCAGCCTCGGGCATGGTGACATGCGCGGTATGTGGATGTGCGCATGTTGAAAAGGCGATCATGACTCCGCGTGTCCGGCCTGCGCGGGATGCCCAGAAGACGGCGCAAATGCCAAAACCGTCGTCGGATGATATCAACGTGACCAGCACCCCTACTGAAGTTGAACGTGTCTTGGCCGAACTGCGCCGCAAGGTCGAAGAAAACTCGGACTATGTGGGCCATGACTTCGCCTCGGAGGCGCGCAAGATGCATCTGGGCGAGGCACCCGAGCGCTCGATCTATGGCGAAGTGAAACCGGATGAGGCGAAATCCCTGATCGAAGACGGGGTGCCGGTTGCGCCACTGCCCTTTATTCCCAGCAGAAAGACAAACTGACCTATGCATATCGTGATTACCGGAGCCAATCGGGGAATTGGATGGGCTCTGGCGGAGCGATATCGCTCGCAGGGTCATGGCGTCACGGGAACTGCGCGTGATGGCAGCGCCGAGGTTCAGTTGGACGTAGCCGATCCGGCGCATCAAGCGGCCATGGCTGACCAGCTAAAAGGGCAGCCCGTCGACCTATTGATTTGCAATGCAGGCGTTTATTTGGACAAAGGTCACAGCATTGATGACTACCCCGCCGAGATGTGGGCGCAGAGTTTTGCGGCCAATGTAACTGGCGTTTTCCTGACTGTGCAGTCATTGCTGCCCAATCTGCGCGCGGCTGGCGGACGGATTGCGATCATGTCGTCTCAGATGGCCTCGCACACCCGCGCGCCGGGCGGCAGCTACATCTACCGCGCCTCCAAGGCGGCGGCGTTGAATTTGGGGCGTAATCTGGCGGCCGACTTAAAGGCGGATGGGATTGCAGTGGGCATTTATCACCCCGGTTGGGTGAAGACCGACATGGGTGGCTCAGCGGCTGACATCCATGTGGATCAGGCAGTCGCCGGCCTGATGGAGCGTTTCGATGCGCTGTCGCTGGACAACACAGGTTGTTTTGAAACCTATGATGGCAAACCCCACGCTTACTGAGTGCTCAGCGCGGCCTTGGGCAGTTCATAGACCTCACCGGGTTCGATGAAGATCACCATGATATCGCCCCGAACTTCATGGTTGATCGGTGAGGGCGAGCTGCTGGAATCCGGAATGCCATCGGTGAAGTAAATTCTGCGAACATCACCGCCGGGCAACATTACGGCCAATGTTGCGGTGCCATCATCGCGGCGGCGCAGTTCGGCATTGCAGCTTTGCAGCGGATCTCCGGCTCTGCCGGCGCAGGGAACCGTACCCAGCGCGTTCTGTCCATCGGTGCCAGCCACGCTGGCCTGCTGGGACAGGGCTGGGGATGCGATCACGGCAAGGACGGTTGCGAAACGAAGCATGAATAACCTCTTGGAATTGCTTTAGCGCTAGGCTGACATTGCGTTTTCGGAAAGTAAAGCGGCCCCTTGACGCAATATCTGTTATGCAGCGCCCCTTGCTCTTGGTGTCCCCCTCGCATATGAGGCTCGGGACTTTAAATCCAAGGCGCGGAGACACTTGCCCCCATGCCCGTACTCGTGATGAAATTCGGTGGCACATCGGTTGCCAATCTTGACCGCATCCGCCGCGCGGCGAAACGCATCGGCGTTGAGGTGGCAAAGGGCTATGACGTCATTGTCATCGTCTCGGCAATGTCCGGCAAAACCAACGAATTGGTGGGGTGGGTGAACGAGACCTCGCCGCTGTTCGACGCCCGCGAGTATGATGCTGTGGTGTCGTCTGGCGAAAACGTCACTGCGGGTCTGATGGCGCTGACGTTGCAGGAGATGGAAATTCCGGCGCGCAGCTGGCAGGGCTGGCAAGTGCCGCTGCTGACCAATGGAGCGCATTCCTCGGCCCGGATCGAGGAAATTCCGACCGATAACCTGAACCAGAAGTTCGGCGAAGGCATGAGAGTGGCCGTGGTTGCCGGTTTCCAGGGTATCAGCCCCGAAGGCCGGATCACGACGCTGGGCCGTGGCGGCTCGGACACGACCGCCGTGGCCTTTGCTGCCGCGTTCGAGGCTGAGCGCTGCGACATCTACACGGATGTCGATGGCGTTTACACGACCGACCCGCGTATCTGCGAAAAGGCGCGCAAGCTGGACCGGATCTCGTTCGAGGAAATGCTCGAACTGGCGTCGTTGGGCGCGAAAGTGTTGCAAACCCGCTCGGTCGAGCTGGCGATGCGCTATAAGGTGAAACTGCGCGTTCTTTCAAGTTTCGAAGAACAATCCGACGAGGCCGGTACACTGGTCTGCGACGAGGAGGATATCATGGAATCCAATGTTGTGGCCGGTGTGGCCTATTCCCGCGACGAAGCCAAGATGACCGTCGTTTCCGTGGCCGACCGCCCCGGCATCGCCTCGATCATCTTCACCGCGCTCAGCGATGAGGGCGTGAATGTGGATATGATCGTCCAGAACATCTCGGACGAAGGGCGTACCGACATGACCTTCTCCTGCCCGACCGATCAGGTCGCGCGGGCCGAAAAGGCGCTGCTGGCGATCAAGGATGCGGGTGAGTTGAACTATGCCGAGCTGGTGGCCGACGAAGACGTCTGCAAGGTTTCGGTGGTGGGCATCGGCATGCGATCGCAATCGGGTGTTGCGGCCAAGATGTTCAAGGTTCTCTCGGATGAGGGGATCAACATCAAGGTCATTACAACCTCTGAGATCAAAATTTCCGTCCTCGTCGACAGGAAATACATGGAACTTGCTGTTCAGGCACTGCATGATGCCTTTGAACTGGACAAGGCGGCCTAAGCTGATCAGCCAAAGGTTTCGCCTGACGCACTAATTGGGTTGGGCCATGGCGGACGGTACGGAAACAGAATCCCGCAAGCTGCTGGTTCGGCTGCGTGAGGAAATGGCGAGCGAGGCGGCCGGTCAGGAGCGTCTCGACCGCATCACGCAGCTGATTGCCGATAGCATTCGTTGCGAGGTCTGCTCGATCTACCTGTTCCGTGACGAAGAAACCCTTGAGCTTTGCGCGACCGAGGGCCTATCGCCCGAAGCCGTCCACCAGACACGGATGCGTCTGGGCGAAGGTCTCGTGGGCCGGGTGGCCAAATCCGGCAAGGTTGTGAACACGGCGGATGCGCCCGCGGCCAAAGGCTTCCGGTTCATGCCGGAAACGGGCGAGGAGCGCTTTTCCTCATTCCTCGGGGTGCCGGTACAGCGGCTCGGTCAGAAACTGGGCGTTCTGGTGGTGCAGTCCCGTGACGCGCGTGAATTCTCCGCCGATGAGATCTATGCGCTGGAAGTGGTGGCGATGGTTCTGGCTGAGATGGCCGAACTGGGTGCCTTTGTCGGTGAAGGCGCGGCCCTGTCTCCCTTGCACCAGCAATCTGTGCAATTGACCGGCGGTCCGGCGCAGGAAGGGTCTGCCGAAGGGCATGTCTGGCTGCACGAGCCGCGCGTTGTCGTGACCAACCCGATTGCCGAAGACCCGCACCGCGAAAGCGAGCGGTTGAATGAGGCGGTCGAGGAGCTGCGTGTCGGCGTCGACAAGATGCTCGAAATCTCGCAGAACGGCGACAAAGAGCAGCTGAAAGTCCTGGAAGCCTACCGCATGTTCGCCAATTCCAAGGGCTGGATGCGGCGGATGGAGGAAGACATCGCCCTCGGTCTCAGCGCCGAGGCCGCGGTCGAGAAAGAGCAATCACAGGCACGTGCCCGTATGGGGCAGGTGACCGATCCCTATTTGCGGGAACGGCTGGCGGATTTGGATGACCTCAGCAATCGCTTGCTGCGCATCCTTACGGGGCAGGGCAAGACCGACAGCGCCGATCTGCCGCCCGATCCGATCCTGATCGCCCGCAATATCGGCCCCGGAGACCTGCTGGAATATGGGCGGTCCCTGAAGGGGATCGTGCTTGAAGAAGGCTCGGTTGGCAGCCATGCCACGATTGTTGCTCGCGCGCTGGCGATCCCTTTGGTCGTACACGTTGGGCGGATCACGACCGAGGCTTTGAACGGCGACCACATCCTTGTTGATGGGGACAACGGCGTTGTCCATCTGCGCCCTGAAGACTCTGTGGTCAGCGCATTTCGCGACAAGATCGCGATGCAGGCCAAAGCACAGGAGCGCTATGCTTCGATCCGGGAAACGCCAACCGTTACGCAGGATGGCGCGCGGATCATCATGGCGATGAATGCGGGCCTGATGGCCGATCTTCCCTCGCTCGGGAACTCGGGCGCGGAAGGGGTTGGTTTGTTCCGGACCGAGCTGCAATTCCTAATCCGTAACCAGATGCCGAAACGGTCTGAGCTGGTGACCCAATACCAGCGGGTTCTGGACGCGGCCGGAGAAAAACGCGTAGTGTTCCGGACCCTCGATATCGGATCGGATAAGGTTCTTCCCTATATGAAGCACGTGGCGGAACCGAACCCGGCGCTGGGCTGGCGTGCGATCCGCGTGGGCCTGGACAAGCGCGGCGTGATGCGGATGCAGCTGCAGGCCCTGTTGCGCGCCGCCAATGGCCGCCCACTGACCATCATGTTCCCCTTCGTTGCGCAGGCCGAGGAGTTCCGCGAGGCCCGTTGGGAGGTCAACAAAACCATCGAGCGTGAAAAGCGTCTTGGCCATATCCTGCCGGAAACGCTCGAAGTGGGGGCGATGCTGGAAACGCCGTCGCTGGCGTTCTCACCGCAAAAGTTCTTTGACGAGGTGGATTTCATCTCGATCGGGGGCAACGACCTGAAACAGTTCTTCTTTGCCGCCGACCGCGAAAACGAACTGGTGCGCCGCCGATATGACACGTTGAACGTCAGTTTCCTCAGCTTCATTGAGCGGATCGTGGAACGCTGCAGTATCTCGGATACACCGCTGAGTTTCTGTGGCGAAGATGCCGGTCGCCCGGTTGAGGCACTGTGTCTTGCGGCGATGGGTATCCGCACCTTGTCAATGCGTCCGGCTTCGATCGGACCGGTCAAAAGCCTTTTGCTGAGATCGAACCTGCAGGAAGTCCGCAAGATCATCGCGGATGCGCGTCATCGTGGTGAGCAATCCGTGCGCCCGGCGGTAATGGAGTGGTTGCGGTCGCAATCGTGACCCATCAGTCGGCCTATTGGGGATTCCGGGCTTGATTTTTATTTCAAGGTTCCGTATCCAACCGTGGAAATGTTAGCGATAACATTCAGGGCCGCACCAGCGACCCTTATCGCGACTGAGGTTCTGTTTCTTGGGGCAGGAAGCATAAAAGGAAGCTGATCATGGTTTCACGCGTCATCCCGGTAGACCCGTTCGACCTCGTGCTTTTTGGCGCGACGGGCGATCTGGCGCAGCGCAAGATCTTGCCGGGGCTGTATCATCGGTTTGAAATGGGCCAGATGCCGGAGGATGCGCGGATCATTGGGACTGCCCGCTCCGACATGGACAGTGACGGGTTTCGGGACCAGTTGCGCGCGTCGATGGAAAAATTCGCTCCGAGTTACGACAAGGAAACACTGGATCGCTTCCTGACCCATGTTGACTATGTGCCGGTGGATGCGCTGGGCAATGCGGGCTGGGCCGATCTGGCCAAAGCCTTGCGCCCGGATGTGGTGCGGGCTTTCTATCTGTCGGTCGGACCGAGCCTGTTCTCAGGCATTGCGCAGCGTCTGAACGATCACGGGCTTGCCACGCCTGATAGCCGGATCGTGGTGGAAAAGCCCTTCGGTCATGATCTGGCCTCGGCCAAGGCGCTAAACGAGGGGCTACGCGCCTGTTTCGAAGAGCATCAAATCTACCGGATCGACCACTATCTGGGTAAGGAAACCGTGCAGAACCTGATGGCGCTGCGCTTTGCCAATTCCCTGTTCGAGCCGCTGTGGAACGCGACCCATGTCGATCACGTGCAAATCACCGTGGCCGAGACTGTCGGGGTCGAAGGGCGCGGTGCTTACTATGACCAATCCGGCGCGATGCGGGATATGATCCAGAACCATCTGGTGCAGCTTCTCTGTCTGACCGCGATGGAGCCGCCTTCGAAATTCGCGCCTAACGCGGTACGAGATGAAAAGGTTAAGGTGATCGAAGCGCTAGAGCCAGTCGAGCCGAAGGATATCGCGCGTGGTCAGTATCGCACAGACAAGGGCGGCGATGGTTACCTCGATCATGTCGGAGATCCCGCCAGCCGCACCGAAAGTTTCATAGCTTTGAAGGCTCATATCGGTAACTGGCGCTGGGCGGGCGTGCCGTTCTACCTGCGCACCGGCAAACGCCTGAGGGCGCGCGAGTCCGAAATTGCAGTGTTTTTCCGCGACCCACCGCATACGATTTTCCCCAACGTCGGGCCTCTGCACGGCAATGTTCTGGTGATCCGCCTGCAGCCGGACGAAGGCATCACTCTGCGCACTACGATCAAGGAACCGGGGCAGGGCGGGTTCCGTCTGTCCGACGTCGCGCTCGACATGAGCTTTGCCGATGCGCTGGGCGATGGTGCCCAATCGCCCGACGCCTATGAACGCCTCATCATGGATGTGATCCGCGGCGATCAAACCCTGTTCATGCGCGGCGATGAGGCCGAGGCCGCCTGGGCCTGGGTTGATCCCATCATTCGCGGCTGGGAAGAGCGTGGCGACAAGCCCGCAAAATACGATCAGGGCAGTTCAGGGCCCGAAGAAGCATTGATGCTGATGCATCGCGATGGACGCCGCTGGCGTCAGATCGGAGGGTAATCATGGTCAATACAGTTATTTCGGACGTCACTAAACGCATCATCGAACGCAGCGCCGACCTGCGCGGCCCGCATCTTGAGCGGATGGAACAGGCCAAATCCAAAGGCCCCGCCCGTGCGCATCTGTCCTGCAGCGGTCAGGCGCATGCCTATGCCGGTGCGGGTGAGGATCAGAACTCGATGGCGACCGGGACGGCTGGCAACCTTGGTATCGTCACCGCCTATAATGACATGCTATCGGCCCACCAACCGTTCGAGCGCTATCCCGAACTGATCCGCCAAGCGATCCGCGCGGCAGGTGGCACGGCACAGGTCGCAGGCGGGGTTCCCGCCATGTGCGACGGCGTAACCCAAGGCGAGGCGGGGATGGAGCTGTCGCTGTTCTCGCGCGATGTGATCGCGCTGGCGACGGGCGTGGCTCTCAGCCACAACACCTATGACGCGGCGGTGTTTCTTGGGGTCTGCGACAAGATCGTGCCCGGCCTGATCATCGGCGCGCAGGCCTTTGGCCATCTGCCGGCCGTCTTCCTGCCCGCAGGACCCATGACCAGCGGTCTACCGAATGACGAAAAAGCCAAGGTGCGCCAGCAATTCGCTGCCGGAGAGGTTGGTCGCGACGCCCTGATGAAGGCTGAAATGGCAGCTTATCACGGCCCCGGCACCTGCACTTTCTATGGCACCGCCAACACCAACCAGATGCTGATGGAGTTCATGGGCCTGCACCTGCCGGGCTCAAGTTTCGTCAATCCCAACACGCCTCTACGCGATGCCCTGACCGAGGAGGGCGCGCGCCGCGCCCTGTCTCTCAGCGCGTTGGGCAATCACTACACACCAGTTTGTCAGATCCTCGATGAACGCGCCTTCGTCAATGGTATCGTTGGCCTGATGGCCACGGGCGGTTCGACCAACCTGCTGATCCACCTGATCGCCATGGCGCGCGCAGGCGGTATCGTTCTGGATTGGGAGGATTTTTCCGACATCTCCGCAGTGGTCCCTCTGGTCGCGCGGGTCTATCCCAACGGTCTGGCCGATGTGAACCACTTCCACGCCGCTGGAGGCTTGGGCTTTACCATAAGCACCCTGTTGGACGATGGGTTGTTGCACCCCGACACACTAACCGTCGCGGGGCAGGGGCTTCACAACTACACCAAAGAACCCAAGCTGAAAGATGGCGAGTTGGTCTGGGAAGACGGCGCTGGTCACAGCCTGAATGAAAAGATTGTGCGCCCGGCCAAGGACCCGTTCCAGCCTACCGGTGGCCTTTCGCGCCTGACCGGAAATCTGGGCACGGGCGTCATGAAGGTCTCGGCCGTGGCACCCGAACATCAGGTGGTCGAAGCGCCCGTCCGTGTGTTCCACGACCAGAACGATGTCAAAGCCGCCTTCAAGGCCGGGGAGTTCACTGATGACGTCATCGTCGTTGTTCGGTTCCAGGGTCCGAAGGCCAACGGTATGCCCGAGCTGCACTCGCTGACGCCGATACTGTCGATCCTTCAGGGCAGGGGCCAAAAGGTCGCTCTGGTCACCGATGGCCGCATGTCTGGTGCGTCGGGCAAGGTTCCCGCCGCCATCCATGTCTGCCCCGAGGCGCTGGACGGTGGTGCCATCGGCTATCTGCAAGACGGTGATCTGCTGCGCGTCGATGCGGTCAAGGGTGAGCTTGAAATCCTCACACCCGGCGTCCTTGACCGCAGCCCAGCGACCGCTGATCTGTCTGCAAACCAGCACGGCGTCGGCCGCGACCTCTTCGGCGCGTTCCGCCAGAATGTCGGGTCCGCCGACACAGGTGCCAGTATTTTCGGAGTTTGACCCATGAACAAAACCCAACGTACTCGCGAGATCTGCGCGATGGCCCCCATAGTTCCGGTGTTGGTCGTGGACGACGCCGCCCACGCTCGGCCTTTGGCCAAGGCGCTGGTCGCAGGCGGTCTTCCCGCGCTCGAAGTCACCCTGCGCACCCCTGCCGCGCTGGACGTGATCCGCGCCATGGCCGCTGTGTCAGGAGGCGTCGTGGGCGCAGGCACGCTGGTCACTCCCGAAGACGTCCGCGCCGCCAAAGAGGCTGGCGCGCAGTTCGGCGTCTCGCCCGGCGCGACCGATGCCCTGATCGCCGCCTGCGAAGCCGAAGGCCTGCCCCTTCTACCTGGCGCGGCCACTGCGACTGAAGCGATGGCCCTGCTGGAAAAGGGCTATGACATGCTGAAATTTTTCCCCGCCGAGGCCTCGGGCGGCGCACCGGCCCTGAAAGCCATAGGGGCGCCCCTGCCTCAGATCACTTTCTGCCCCACGGGAGGCGTATCGCCCTCGAATGCCCGCGACTACCTTTCGTTGTCCAACGTGGTCTGCGCCGGTGGCAGCTGGGTCGCGCCAAAGCAGATGGTTCAAGAGGGCGACTGGTCCGGGATCGAAGCGCTTGCGCGTGAGGCGACCCACCTGACGGATTGACGCCGCAAGGCGAAACGCTAGGGTAGGCCTCAAGTTAAGCAGGTTACCCTCATGAAAAACCAAACCTCCCTCGTGCATGGGCGCGAGTATCTGGCCATTCCCGGCCCTTCGGTGATGCCCGACGCGGTGCTGCAGGCTATGCACCGCCCGTCTCCCAACATCTACGATGGCGCGTTGATCGAGATGATGCCCGCGCTGACGCAGGACCTCAAGCGCGTGGCTGGTACCAAGCACGACGTCGCCATTTATATCGCCAACGGCCACGGCACGTGGGAGGCCGCGCTGTCGAATGTGATCGCCTCCGGAGAAACCGTTCTGGCCCCAGCCTCGGGTCGTTTCACCCATGGCTGGGCCGAGATGGCTGAGGGGATCGGTGCCAAGGTCGACCTGATAGACTTCGGCTTGTCTTCACCCTGGAATCTCGACCGCATCGCCGAGGCGTTGAACGCCGATAAAGAGCACAAAATCAAGGCCGTGCTTGCCGTCCACGTGGATACCTCCACCTCGATCCGAAATGACATTCCAGCCTTGCGCGCTTTGCTTGATAACTTGAACCACCCCGCACTCCTGATGGCCGACTGTATCGCCTCGATGGGATGCGATAGGTTCGAGATGGACGCTTGGGGAGTCGATGTCACCGTGACAGCCTGCCAAAAGGGCCTTATGACCCCGGCGGGCACCGGCTTTGTCTTCTTCAACGACAAAGCGCAGGCGAAACGCGCCGCAATGCCCCGCGTTTCGCAATATTGGGATTGGCAACCGCGCGCCAACCCCGAGCTGTTCTATCAGTATTTCAATGGCACCGCGCCCACCCATCACCTCTACGGGCTGCGCGCCGCGCTGGACCTGATCCACGGTGAGGGTCTCGAAAACGTCTGGTCCCGCCATGAGCGCCTCGCCAAAGCCATCTGGGCCGCCTGCGATGTCTGGGCGCAAGGCGGAGCGCTTCATTTCAACGTCGCCGACCCAACCCATCGCAGCCATGCGGTCACCGCCCTACGCCTGACCGAGGGGCGCGGCACGCCGCTGCGCAACTACACCGAAAATCAGGTTGGCCTGACACTGGGTATCGGCTTGGGGATGGAGGACTGGGACGGTTGCTTCCGCCTCGGCCATATGGGGCACGTCAATGCGCAGATGGTCATGGCGATGCTGGGCGGCATCGAAACCGCCATGGCGGCACTTGATATCCACCGCGGCCAAGGCGCGCTGGAAGCCGCCGCCGCCACATTGGCCACATAGCGCCGATCCGCCTCCTCATCTGGCTGAAAATATCCTCGGGGGGAATCGCGCCTTGGCGCGATTGGGGGGCAGACGGCCCCCCTATACCGCCCGAGCTTGCGCCAAGGCCAATGGCAGGGCCGCTTCAAAAGCCGCCATCTCTGCCTCTCCACCACAACTCACCCGGATACAGCGGTTCTGCGGGGCCTCAAATGGCATCCGCACAAACACACCCTGTTCGACCAGCGAGTCCAGAACAGCCTTCGCAAACACCCCGTCACGCCCGCAGTCAATCGCAACGAAATTCGTGGCCGAAGGCAACGGGATCAAACCGTTGGCCTGCGCAATACGCCCGATACGATCCCGCGCCTCAGTGATCCGGGCCTGCACCTCTGACAGCCAAGCGCCATCGTCAAGTGCCGCCAGTGCTCCAGCTTGTGCAGCCCGGTTCATACCGAAATGGTTGCGTACCTTGTTGAACGCCGCAATCAATTCGGGGGCACCGATGGCATAGCCGACCCGCGCGCCTGCCATTCCATACACTTTCGAAAACGTCCGCATCCGGATCACGCGCGGATCATTGGCGGCAACAGGCGCAGCAGTGCCGTCCGGCGCACATTCGACATAGGCCTCGTCCAGAACCAGCAGGCATCCTGAGGGCAGAGCCTCCATCGCGGCCACGATATCGGCGCCCGAATGCCAACTTCCCATCGGGTTGTCGGGGTTTGCCAGATAGACCAGCTTGGCATTAACCTCTGCGGCCTTGGCAAACAAAGCTGCGGGGTCTTCGTGATCGTCGCGATAGGGAACCTTGTGCAACTCACCTCCGAAACCCGCCACATGGTAGTTGAATGTGGGATAGGCCCCGTCTGAAGTCACCACCGTGTCACCCGGCCCGATTAACAGCCGCACCAGATAGCCCAATAGCCCGTCAATGCCTTCGCCCACCACGATATTCTCGGGGGCAACACCGTGATGTGCGGCCAAAGCATTGCGCAGATCGTGATTCTCGGGGTCGCCGTACATCCAAATCTCACCGGCAGCCCGTTGCATCGCTTCGATGGCGCGAGGCGAGGGGCCAAACACGCTTTCATTCGCGCCAAGCCGTGCCTTGAAGGGGGCACCGCGCTGACGCTCCTGCGTTTCCGGCCCCACAAACGGGACGGTTGCGGGCAGGGATTGGGCGAGCGATGTGTAGCGAGGTTTGGTCATAGGCGCAGATAAGCCCACCGTGCGGGTTGCTGCAAGCCCGAGCCTCAGCATGCCTCAACGTCGCGGTGGAACTGCACGCACATTCGGGGCAGTCTTGTAAAGACTGCAAATCAAGGAGGTCCGGAATGGCGCGCGTATCTGTCGAGTACAAGGATCACATCGCTCATGTCACGCTCACGCGCGGCGACAAGATGAATGCTCTGGACGAGGCGATGATCAAGGCGCTGCTGGCCGCTGGGCAAGAGGTCGCGGCCTCAGACGCCCGCGCTGTTGTCCTATCTGGTGAGGGCAAAAGCTTCTGTGCCGGTCTCGACATGGCGAGTTTTGCGAAGATGGCCCATTTGGACCCGACCGAATGGCTGATGACCCGCAGCCATGAAGACGCCAACGAGATGCAGGAACTGGCCCTGATCTGGCGGCGCATCCCCGTTCCTGTCATCTGCGCGATCCAAGGCGCGGCCTATGGGGGCGGCCTGCAGATTGCCCTAGGCGCGGATATCCGCATCGCCCACCCCGAGGCGAAGCTGGCGGTGATGGAAATGAAATGGGGTATCATTCCCGATATGGGGGGCATGGTTCTGCTTCCGAAACTGGTCCGCTCAGACGTTTTGCGGCTGCTGACCTATACCGCGCGTCCCATTGGGGCTGCACAGGCGGCCGAGTGGGGCTTGGTCACCAGGCTGTCCGACGATCCGCAGACCGAAGCACTGGCCTTGGCTGAAAACATCGCCTCACAAAGCCCCTCGGCCATCCGTGCCGCTAAGCGGCTCATAGACTTTGCCGAAACCAATCCGCGCGCCGATGTGTTGCTGGCCGAGTCTTCGGAACAGGTAGATCTGATTGGAAAACCCGACCAGATGGAGGTCGTTATGGCGCAGATGCAAGGCCGAAAGCCCGAGTTCAAGTGATCACCGCATAAAGGCGCGCCGCGCGTCTCGGGCCATGTTGTAGCGCATCTCGAGATCGGCGATCTTTGACATCGTGGCTTTGCGGGCCTCGGGATCGGTCAATCCGGCATACTGTTTACGGGCCTCGTCCAACTGTTTTTTGATGTCGAACTCCTCGGGCAGTACCCCGGCTTGCGCCATGATCCGATGGCCGGCCGCAATGGCGGGATCGCTTTGCGCTTCGCCTGAGCGATCGGGCAGAGGCGCACCTTCGCCCTCAAGACCCTGCAATTGACCTTCGGCCTGAGCCTTCTTGATCTGGCGTTCTACCAATTTTCCAAGCGATCCGAACATGGGTGCAGGATAGCTTTTTCAGGCGCGGGGAGAAAGGGATCATCGCAGTTTGGTGGTCAAGATGTAGGCGACGCCCCCAGCCATCAAGCCCCAGACCGCAGCGCCCAGACCGAACACCGTGATCCCTGAGGCCGTGATGGCGAAGGTCAGGATTGCGGCTTCGCGCTCGGCGGGTATTTCGAGTGCTGCGAAGGTGGCGTTGGCCATCACTCCGATCAAGGCCACGCCGGTCAGCGTGCCCATAAGTAGCGGGTCGGCATGGGCGGCAAAGCCTGTGATCGCCACGGCGAAGATACCGAAGACGCAGTAGAACACACCTGCCATAATTGCTGACCAATAGCGCAAACTACGGTCTGGGTGGCTGTCTTCGTTCGAACACATCGCGGCGGTGATGGCCGCCAGACAGGTGGCAGGGGCTCCAAATGGGGCCGACAACATGCTTGCCCCTCCGACGGAGGAAAACAGCTTGCCAGGTGCGGGTGTGTAGCCAAAGCTGCGCATCACGGCGATGCCGGGGATGTTTTGGGTTGCCATTGTGACGACGAATAGCGGCAGGCCGATGCCGATCGCTGACGCAAACGAGAATGAGGGCATCGTCCAGACCGGCGCGGCCAGATAGGCCTCGGGCCGGACGGATGCACCTTCGGCGCTGAACACAACCACCAGCGCTGCGGCGACTACGGCTGCGGGAACAGCAAACAGCCGGTTGAGACGTCCGGCGATGAACCATGTCAGGATCACGGGCAGGGCCTGCCAGGGTAGCTCAACAGCTGCTTTGAACGGGACAATGCACAGTGGCAACAGCACTCCGCCGAGCATCGCCTGCGCTAGAGTGGTCGGGATCGCAGCGGCCAGACGCCCCAAGGGTTTCCAAAGTCCGGCCAGAATCGTCAAGGCTCCGGCGCAGAGGAAGGCTCCGATTGCGCCTGAGAAGCCTGCGGCCGGGGTAACCGAAACCGCCAGCAACGCCGCTCCGGGGGTAGACCAGGCCACGCTGATGGGTTGCCGGTAGCGCAGGCTGAGAACAATCGCGGCCAGCCCCATGGCAATCGCAGCACTCATCAGGCCCGAGGCAGCTTGGGCAGCTGATGCGCCCATTGCAGCCAGCCCTTGCAGCACGATGGGAAACGAGCTGAAGAACCCGACAATGGCGACTACCAGTCCGGTTGAGACGGTCTGCATCGGAGGGAAAGGTCGTGCCATAGGGGCCTCGGAGAGTTGTTGCTCCGAAGTGCTAACAAGCGCAGGCTGGCGCGAACAAGGGGAAAGCTCTGAGGGCAAAGAAAAACCTCACCACCGGCTCGGGTGGTGAGGTCTGGATTTCCGTATTTGGAACGAGAAGAAGGTCAGGCGAGTTCGGCCAGACGAGCGAGGGCTTCGTTCAGCTTGGCCTCTTCTTCTTCGCGAGCAGCAAGGTTGGCTTTGGCTTCCTCAACCACCTCTTCCGGGGCCGAGGCCACGAATTTGGGGTTGTTCAGACGTCCCCGCAGACCGCCGAGTTCCTTTGCCAGTTTGCCTTTGGCTTTCTCCAACCGTTCCTTTTCCGCGCCGACGTCGATGATGTCCGCCAGAGGCAGGCCGAAGCTCGCGCCCGGAGCGGCAATCGAGATGGTGCCTTTTGGCAGCTCGTCAGCCTTGGTCAGACTATCGATCCGCGCCAGACGTTTGATCAGTGCTTCGTTACGGTCCCATGCGGCTTGGCCGTGATTGTCGATCTCGGTTACCAACATCGGCACGTAGAGGCCCGCCGGAACCCGCATCTGCGCACGGGCCGAGCGAGTATTTTCGATCACCGAGATCACCCAGTTCATCTCACGATCCGCGTCGGCGTCGATCAGGTCGGCGGCGGCGTAAGTCGGCCAGTCGGCGTGGACGACCATCTTGGCGCGGGTGCCGGTCAGAGCCCAAAGCTCTTCGGTGATGAAGGGCATGATCGGGTGCAGCAGGACCATGCACTGATCCAGAACCCAGCGCATGGTGGCGCGGGTCTCGGCCTGTGCCTCGGTATCGTCGCCTTGCAGTAGCGGTTTCGACAGCTCCACATACCAATCGCAGACTTTGCCCCAGACAAAGGCATAAAGCCCATTGGCGGCATCGTTGAAGCGATAGCTTTCTAGCGCAGCGTCGACCTCTTCCCGCACGCGGGCGGTTTCGCCGATGATCCAGCGGTTCACGGCCGCCGTGGGCTTCAGGTCGGCCACATCCAGTTGTGGGACGGCGTCGGTGAAGACCTCGTTCATCTCAGCAAAGCGGACGGCGTTCCACAGCTTGGTGCCGAAGTTCCGGTAGCCGGTGATGCGTTCGCGGGAAAGTTTCAGCACGCCGCCAATCGCCGCCATCGAGGCGTTGGTAAAGCGCAGCGCGTCGGCGCCGAATTCGTCCACGATCTCCAGCGGGTCAATGACGTTGCCGGTGGTCTTTGACATCTTCTTGCCCTTCTCGTCGCGGACGAGCTGGTGTAGATAGACGGTGTGGAACGGGATCTGATCGACCACGGCCAGTTGCATCATCATCATCCGGGCGACCCAGAAGAACAGGATGTCGAAACCGGTAACCAGAACGTCCGTCGGGAAATAGCGTTCCAGTTCCTCGGTCTGTTCGGGCCAGCCTAGCGTACCGATGGGCCAGAGGCCGGAGGAGAACCATGTGTCGAGCACATCCGGGTCGCGCCAAACCGGATAGACCAGCTTGGTCGGGTCTTGTTCGACCGCGTATTGAGCAAGGCTTTCGGCGAACTGATGAATCGCTTCCTGCTTGTCGGCGACTTCGACAACCGTCGCGTGGCTCAGCGGGCTGGGGATGTTTGCGTTGTCGTCGAGGAATTTCTCGGTGACGGCTTCAAGGCTAGCAGCGCATTCCATGACATTGCCACGATGCAACATGCCTCCTTCGTTCAGCAAACGGCCCAATTCGACCAGATCAAGGTCGCCGTCGTTTTCGTCGTCCTTGAAGTTCTCAGCCGAGAGATCGAGGCCATACCAAACCGGAATCTGATGCCCCCACCAAAGCTGACGCGAGATGCACCAGGGTTCGATGTTTTCCAGCCAGTGGTAATAGGTTTTCTCGCCCGATTCGGGGATGATCTTGACTGTACCGTCCTTGACCGCATCCAGCGCGGGGCCGACGACTTTGGCCGCGTCGACGAACCATTGGTCGGTGAACATCGGCTCAATGACCACTTTTGAGCGGTCGCCGAAGGGCTGCATGATTGGTTTGCTTTCGACCAGAGGGACCAGCTTGTCCGCGCCCTCATGATCGGGCTTCAGTGCAGTTGAACCCAGACGCGGATCGTCCGCACGGGTCATAACGGCCAGACCGTCGGCGGTGATTTCCTCGACGACCTTCGCACGCGCTTCGAACCGGTCGAGGCCACGCAGGTGGTCGGGGATTAAGTTGATCGCGTCGATCTCGTTCTCGGTGAACGCGCGCCCACGCGCGTATTCCTGCGCCTTGTCGGCCTCTTCGGCGTAAGGCGCACCATCGGCCCGCATCGCGCCTTTGGTGTCCATCAAGCGGTACATCGGGATGCCGCCGCGCTTGGCGACTATGTTGTCGTTGAAGTCATGCGCACCGGTGATTTTCACCGCGCCTGAGCCGAAATCGGGGTCGGGATACTCATCAGTGATGATCGGAATCTGACGGCGATGCTCTTTCGGACCAACCGGGATTTCGCAAAGCTTGCCGACAATGGGCGCATAGCGCTCGTCCGAGGGGTGAACCGCAACCGCGCCGTCGCCCAGCATGGTTTCGGGGCGGGTCGTGGCGATCGAGATATAGTCGCGCTCTTCCTCAAGCACGATATTCCCGTCCTCGTCCTTCTCGACATAGGTGTAGGTCTCGCCACCGGCCAGCGGGTATTTAAAGTGCCACATGTGCCCAGCGACTTCGATATTCTCGACTTCGAGGTCCGAGATCGCGGTCTCAAAATGCGGATCCCAGTTGACCAGCCGCTTGCCGCGATAGATCAGACCCTTTTCGTACATGTCGACGAAGACCTTGATCACAGCGTCATGGAAATTGGCCGAGTTCTCATGGCCCGTGCGCGGATCGCCCGCCGCCCCGGCCATCGTAAAGGCGTTGCGCGACCAGTCGCAGGAGGAGCCGAGACGCTTCAACTGCTCGATGATCGTGCCGCCGTATTCACCTTTCCATTCCCAGACCTTCTCAAGGAATTTCTCGCGGCCCAGCTCGCGCCGTCCCGGTTGCTGCGTGGCGGCCAGCATCTTTTCCACCTGCATCTGCGTCGCAATACCCGCGTGGTCCTGACCCGGTTGCCAGAGCGTGTCGAACCCGCGCATGCGGTGCCAGCGGATCAGGATGTCCTGCAGCGTGTTGTTGAACGCGTGGCCCACGTGCAAAGCACCTGTCACGTTGGGCGGCGGGATCATGATGGTAAAGCTCTCGTCACGCGATTTGTTCGCGCCTGCCTCGAAGGCTCCGGCCTGTTCCCAGGCCTCGTAGATGCGGGCCTCGGCCTCGGCCGCGTTGAATGTCTTTTCCATCGCCATGGGGTGCGTCCTGCGTCATCAATCTTGGGTTAGTGCGTGCAATAGCGAAAGGATGGCAAAAGGGGAAGGCTTTGCACTCAAATCCACAAGGCATTCGGTCCGCCTTAACCGTGAACCAGGCCACAGACGGCCACTGGGTTGTTCAGCTACACTTGTAGCGTGCAGTCACGAGACGATGCGACCCGACAAGATGCGGCTTCACTGCTCGTTTCGTGATTTGTCGTCAGTCGGTTTCGGGAATTTTGCAATGCGTTTGAGCTTTCGTAATATATTCAGACATATGGTGGCTGTATCCATGAGGTCACGCATGCCGCACGCCTTAGTCATGATGATGCCCAAATGCCCGCTTAGTCTTGCAGCTATGCTTCAACGTCTCACGGTTTCGTTGGATCTCTTGTCCGGAATGCGGATGATACCCATCCTTGAGTATACCTCGCCTCTACCAGCGCGCAGGCAAGTTATGGACCGGCGGTTGAACAGAGGCGGGATATGGGCGCATAGGCCTCAGTTGCCGATGCACCTTGAAGGTCAGGGAGGCGCAATGCTGAGACGCGCGCGCGCCCTCGCAGAGTACAGGAGTGGCTGAGATATGATTCTGTCACGGTTAAGCAGAAAGGTTCTTGGATGGCTCGGGCGGCCCTTACGCTCAGAGCATTCCGCCGAAGCGCTGCACCGTGAGCCGATCAGCCATGTTGTCATTCTGGACGGAACAATGTCGACGCTGGAGCCTGGCTTCGAAACCCATGCCGGGCAGACGTTTCGCCTGTGTCAGGAAATGGGGCCTCAGGTTTCCGTGTTTTATGAGGCTGGCGTGCAGTGGGAAAGCTGGAAGTCTTCGCTCGATGTGATGATGGGGCGGGGGATCAATCGGCAGATCCGTCGGGCCTATGGCTATCTGGCCTCGCGCTACAAACCCGGAGACCGGATTTACTTTATAGGGTATTCCCGTGGGGCCTACGGTGTTCGCAGCCTTGCGGGTGTGATCGACATGATCGGCTTGTTGAAGGCGGAACACGCGACCGAGCGGAACATCAAGCAGGCCTACCGCCACTATGAATGCAACCCGAGTGGCACGGCGGCCCGCGATTTCCGCCGCAAATTCTGCCATGAGGATGTGGCAATTGAGATGGTCGGGGTGTGGGACACGGTCAAAGCGCTTGGTCTGCGCCTACCGCTGCTATGGCGTTGGGCCGAGGAAAAGCACGCCTTCCACAATCATCAGCTGGGCCGCGCAATCCGCCACGGATATCACGCGATGGCCCTGAATGAGACCCGCGAGGTCTATGAGCCTGTCCTTTGGAAATGCACGCCCGAGTTCAAAGGCCATGTCGAACAGGTTTGGTTTCGGGGCACCCATGGCGATGTGGGTGGTCAGTTGAACGGCTACGAAGAGGCGCGCGCCCTCAGCAACATCTCTCTCATCTGGATGCTGGACAAGGCCGAGCGGCACGGGCTGCCGCTGCCGGAGGGATGGCGCGTTCGTTTTCCTACCAATGCTCAGGGGGCTTCGGTTGGGACGTGGCGCGGGTGGGGCAAGATTTTTCTTCTGCGCAAAAGACGGATAGTGGGCAAGGACCAGTCCGAACACCTGCACGCCTCGGTCGCGCCCGAAGATGTGCCGGGCTGGCAACCTGAACCGGATCTACCATCCCATCCGGCGCAGTAAGACGCCGATCATGTGCCCTCGGCTCCAAGATCACTGACACTTCAATGTCAGGTTCGAACCCTTTCTTGCTAATGGCAAACTGCACGAAGGTTCGGTGTTCGACTCGGAAAGTAGACATGATGAGACTAACCTAGGTTTGCCCAAGGTTTGTAGAACAAGACTTTCCGATCGTTTTGGCGATAAACATCACTTCGTCGTTCAGGTTGGACGCGGATGGCAGGGAATAGAGAAGCTGTCGTTACCCTACGCTACAAATATGGTACGAAGTTAGACAGACAAGAGTTATGGAGCAAGCAAGGTGTTTGCAGGATCGATCTTGGGTTTCGTCTTTTCGATCTGCGCATTTTGTGAAATCGGGTACGGCCATCTTGTGGCGGAAGTTGAAAGAACACAGTCAACGTCGTTTCCAGATGACGTCATAATTTCTCAATTCTCTACTTCGAACGGCTACAAGCCCCAGGTGCCCAATTTATCCGGGAAATGGTATGCGACCCTTCGATGTAGTTTTGGGTCTGGTCGTTATATCTACTATTTTGAGCAAACTCGAAACGGCAGGCTTTCCGGTAAATCACGGGGTGTGAGCTTCGGCGTTAAAGACATAACGGGTTTTTTGGTAACCGGAAGCTTTTCCGCCACAAGTTTCGAGTTTTTTGAGCAAGTCAGCGAAGGTTATTTCATTGAGGTGTCAGGTTCGACCCGGTTGGCGGGAGGGTACATTTTCGCCACCTACAAGAACACGAGGACTGACAATGAATGTAGTTTGCGAATGAAGAAGATGAGAGATCAAAGACTCGTAGAACACTGATGCATGCGTACAATAGCTGTGTAATTCTGGCTGCGATCAGCCGACCTCTGCACGCTGGGCCTGTTAAATCAAGGCAACTATTTACACCGCCGCAACGAACAGCAACTTCGTCTGCGCATCCGACGCCCCGATCTAAAACACCCTTGCAGATAGCTGCGAGGGTGTTTTTCTCGTAAGTGTTCGTTGCGCCTTGAGTTGTTTTGACTTAGCAACACATCTGATAAAAGGCTCGGAGAAACCCCGTACCCTTCCCACATTCCAGAATAGAAATACGGTTCTGGCGTTCCAAATCACCGACGGCGTTCGCGGCGCGAGCTCATGGGTTGGAAGGCCACGCCGACATGCGCCTCGCAGTAGGGCTTGCCCGCTTCAACCGGCAGGCCGCAGAACCAGAAATCCTCGGTCGCGGGGTCGCCGACGGGCCATTTGCAGGTCTTTTCGGTCAGCTCCATCAGCGTCAGCTTTTTGGCTTTCTTCTCAACCTCGTTGACCTTGGCCAGCGCCTCGGGGCTGATCTCATTCGCCGAAGGCTGCGGCGGCAGAGGTTGACCCGCCGGGATAATCTGACGACGGGCGGGAACCGCGGGCTTCGTCTCCGCTGCCGGGGCAGGGGCCGGACGCGCGGGTTCGGTCTTGGGGGCGGGCTTTGGTTTCGCCTCGGCCTTGGGGGCGGGTGCCGGTTTTTCTTTTGGCTCAGCCTTGGCGGGCGTTGCTCCGGTTGCGCGGTTGGACAGGCCCAGACGGTGGACCTTGCCGATCACCGCGTTGCGGGTCACGCCGCCCAGTTCCTTGGCGATCTGGCTGGCCGACTGGCCCTCGCCCCACATTTTCTTCAGCAGTTCTACGCGCTCGTCAGTCCAGGACATCGGTTGCCTTTCAAAAGCGGAAAGCGGCCCCGGATTCGGGCCGCCTTGGGAATTCGTCTCAGCGCCCTATTCTAATCACTGCGGGCCGAGTTACAAGCGGTCTTCGAATCAGTTAAGAGGCTCTCATGCAGAATCTTATGGATCAGGACGCGCGCCGGTTTGGCGCGTTCAATTGGATGGGCCTCTACACGCTGGCCAAACGCGAAACCCTGCGCTTTATGGCGGTGTGGACCCAGACCTTGCTGGCCCCGCTGGTGACGGCTGGATTGTTTCTGTTGATTTTCACTATTGCCATCGGTCCAAGCCGGCCTGACGTTATGGGTGTTCCGTTCCTGATCTTTCTGGCGCCTGGTATCATGATGATGACGGTGATCCAGAATGCTTTCGCCAATACCTCGTCTTCGATGGTGATCTCGAAAGTGCAGGGGAACATTGTGGATACCCTGATGCCGCCGCTGTCCCCTCTGGAGATCTTACTGGGCTATCTTGCAGGCGGCATCGCGCGCGGCGTTCTGATCGCCTGTGTCGTGGCCCTCGCGTTTCTGGTGTTTCTATCGATTGCGCCGCAGAACCTGTTCATCACCCTGATATTCGTCATCTTGGGCGGTGCTTTCATGGGCGCCTTGGGCCTATTCGCCGGTATTTTTGCCAATAAATTCGACCAGATGGCCGCGATCACCAACTTCATCGTCACGCCTTTGGCCTTCCTGTCGGGGACCTTCTACTCGGTCGAGGCGCTGCCACCTGTGCTGAACAAGCTCAGCCACTTGAACCCGGTTTTCTATCTGATCGATGGTCTGCGCTATGGGATGATCGGAGTGTCCGACAGCTCACCTTGGCTTGGGATGGCAGTGTGCACCGGGGCGACGCTGATCGTTGGTGCGGTGACCTGGCAGATGTTGCGGACGGGCTATCGGCTCAAAGCCTGACGGTGCAGGGTCTCGCGCCAGACCAAAATCAGCGCACCTGTCAGGATGATGGATGAGCCGATGATGCTGATCCGATCCGGGATCACGTTAAAGATCACAAAGTCGTAGAACGCCGCGAAGATCAATGTGGCATAGCTGATGGGCGCAACGAACGAGGCATCGGCGCGGGCCATTCCGTTGACGAAACAGGCCTGTGCGCAGGCCATCAACCACCCGATTCCGGCCAAAGCTGCCCATTGTGCAGGGGTCGGCGCATGCCATACTGCAATCACCGCGACTGAGGCGATGGTCAGGCCCAATCCGTTATTCACCAACAGAATCTGGATCGGAATCTCGCGGCCTGAGAGCTTTTTGATGAAAATCAACTCCATCCCGATCACCGCGGCCGCCGTCAGGGCCAACAGGGCGGCTGGTTGGAAACTGGCAGGAGTCGGGCGTAAGAGAATCAGTGCCCCGGTCAAAGCCACCGCTGCGGCCAGCCAACGCCAAGGGCCGACACCTTCTTTCAGCAGCGGGATGGCGAGAACCATCGCAAAAACCGGGTTCAAGAAGGAAATCGCCGTGGCGTCCGCGATCGGGATATAGGCGACGGATGCAAACATCAGCGTGATCCCCAGCCATCCGAAACTGGTGCGGCCGATATGCAGCCCCCAATGAGGGCGCCTCAGCGCCGGGCGCAGAACAGCTGTGGCGGTCACGATCACCACAAAAGCAAACAGAAACCGCCCGTGGCTGATCTGCATCGGATGCAGGGCAGGGCCAAGCGTGTCTGTCCCCAACGCTTTGGCCAGCAATGTTGTCCCTGCCAGCAGGGCGCTGGCGGCAAAGATCAACAGGGCCGCAAGGGGCGGATTCTGAGGTGTAGGCGTCATGGCCAAGCGGTGCGCCACAGGAATTGAAATAGCAAGCGTGAAATGGCGGCTTCTCATCTCACTATGAAAATTCTGGGCTTTCCAATTATTGGTCTTCCCAGACAGATCGAACCTCGCTATACGAGCCGCCATGATCAATACCGCACATATCCTGCGCCTCCGACGCCGACGCCTGACCGCGTAACCGGCCCGTTTGATCTATTTGCGCTGACCAAATTCGCGCATTCTCCACCAAATTAGTTGACGAACATGGCCCCGGTGTATCACTCACAGGGCTTAAGCTATCTTAAAAGGATGATCCGATGATCCCGTCCGTTCTGCCGACCTATAACCGTGCGCCCCTGACTTTCGTGAAGGGCGAAGGCGCCTGGCTGACCGAGGCGGATGGCCGACGTTTTCTGGACCTCGGGGCGGGCATCGCGGTGAACGCGCTGGGCCACGCGCATCCGGCGCTTGTGAAAGCGCTGACCGAGCAGGCGCACGCGCTGTGGCATGTCTCGAACTTGTATAACATCCCGCAACAGCAGGCGCTGGCCGACAAGCTGGTTGAACATACCTTTGCCGATACGGTGTTCTTCACCAACTCGGGCACCGAGTCCTGCGAACTGGCTGTGAAAATGGCCCGCAAGTATTTCTATGACAAAGGCCAGCCCGAGAAGGTCGAGATAATCACCTTCGATGGCTCCTTCCACGGCCGCTCCTCGGCTGGTATCGCTGCCGCCGGGTCGGAGAAGATGACCAAAGGCTTCGGCCCCTTGCTGCCCGGCTTCGTGCATCTCACGTTCGGAGATCTCGATGGCGTCACAAACGCGATTTCCGAAAAAACAGCGGCAATCATGATCGAGCCGGTTCAAGGCGAAGGCGGCATCCGCCCCGTTCCCGACGCCGAGCTCAAAGCCCTGCGCCGGATCTGTGATGAAAACGGCCTCCTGCTGGTTCTGGACGAGGTCCAGTGTGGCGTGGGCCGGACCGGTAAGCTCTTTGCCCATGAATGGGCGTGTATCACGCCGGATATCATGATGGTCGCCAAAGGCATCGGCGGAGGCTTCCCTTTGGGCGCGGTGCTGGCCACGGAAGACGCCGCCAGCGGCATGACCGCAGGCACTCATGGATCGACCTACGGAGGAAACCCGCTAGGTTGCGCAGTTGGCTGTACCGTGATCGACCAGGTCGCCACGCCTGCCTTCCTCGAAGGTGTCAACCGCAAGGCAGGCCTGTTGCGCCAGAAACTCGAAGGCTTGGTGGCCGACCACCCCGAGGTTTTCGATGAGGTGCGGGGAACCGGCCTGATGCTGGGCCTGAAATGCAAAGCGACAAATATCGACGTCGTCAACGCAGGCTATGACAACGAGGTCATCACGGTTCCCGCCGCCGACAACGTCATTCGCCTGCTGCCGCCACTGACCCTGACCGAGGACGATATCGCCCAGGCGATGATCCGCCTCGACAAGGCCGCAACGCAAATCGAAGCCAATTTGGCCACCGCCTGATCCTTCTTCTGTTCACAAATACCTCGGGGGCACCGCCCCCGACCGTTGATAGCCAAGAGCAAAACGATATGAACCATTTCCTTGATATCCACAAAACCGGCGCAGCAGACCTGCGCAACATGATTGATCAAGCGGGCGCGATGAAACAGGCCCGCCTTGGACGGCCAAAAGCCGCGCTGGATGATGAACAGCCGCTCAAAGACCATATGGTTGCGCTGATCTTCGAAAAACCCTCGACCCGGACGCGCGTGTCCTTTGATGTCGGTGTACGTCAAATGGGCGGCCAGACGATGGTTCTGTCTGGCAAGGACATGCAACTTGGCCATGGCGAAACCATCGCCGACACGGCCCGTGTCCTGTCACGCTATGTGGACATGATCATGATCCGCACCTTTGACGAGACCGTCTTGACCGAGATGGCCGAATACTCGGATGTGCCTGTAATCAACGGCCTGACCGACCGCACCCATCCCTGCCAGATCATGGCCGATATCCTGACCTTTGAAGAACATCGCGGCCCAATTACGGGCAAAAAAGTGGTCTGGACCGGCGACGGCAACAACGTTTGCGCCTCGTTCCTTCATGCGGCAGGGCAGTTTGGGTTTGACCTGACCTTCACCGGCCCGGCACAGTTCGACCCCGAGGAAGAATTCATGGGGTTTGCCCGTCAGAAAGGCTCCCAAATCGTTGTCGAGAGGGATCCCTACAAGGCCGTTGAGGGCGCAGATCTTGTGGTTGCCGACACCTGGGTCTCGATGCATGACAGCCAATCCGCGAAAGAGCGTCGCCACAACATGCTGCGCCCGTATCAGGTCAATACAGAGCTGATGTCGCATGCCAAGCCGGATGCACTGTTTATGCACTGCTTGCCTGCTCACCGCGAGGAAGAGGCGACCTCCGAGGTGATGGACGGCCCGAACTCGGTCATCTTTGATGAGGCCGAGAACCGCCTTCATGCCCAGAAAGCAGTGATGCGGTGGTGTCTGGGCGTCTAAGCCCGCCTCCTCACGTCCCAAACATGCAGTTTGGCGAGCGCCCGCACGCTCGCCAATAGCACCAAAACGCAGAGGGCGGTCTTGGTCATGATCTCCATCGTGCCCTCAATCAGCATGGCATGCACGACGCTTCCGACGATCGTCACAGAAGCCAGGGTCGTATGCGTTAGCCGCCAGACACGAAACCGCAAGGCCATGCGCTGTCGGTAGATACCCAAAAACGCTGTGAAAAAAGCCGCCCACATCGCGATCACTCCCCACGCGGAAAAAGGGGTCGCCGAAACGAAGAGCAACGCATCCACCACATCCGGAGGGCTGGTAATCCAAAGGCCGCCAACATGGATGATGATCGCCCCGAACAACGCAATCCCAACCCACCTATGCGCGTGACGGCTGGTCATCGGGGTAATCCCCGGCAAGAACCTTGCCGCCAGTAGAGGTTGCAGCAATAGCAACCCAAGGCTCAGAACCCCGGCAAACCCTGCTAGGATGTAGATGGGGTCACGCCAAGCGAGATAAGGGCTGGTTGCAGTCGCGATCAACGGAACAAGCAGCGCCGCCCCAATCCCCAGCCAAATCAGAGCGCTGCGGATCACGTGGCTCAGGCAGGTTGCAGCACGAAATGTGCGGCTAGGGTTTTGTCCTTCGCGCTGGACATCACAGGCCGCAGGAACACCGTCTGGAACTCACCGCTGTCATAGGCCAGATGCCCATGCGGTTGCCCGAAGGCAGGCACGATCTGCGGCATCTCCAGCCGAAACTCACCATTGGCGTCGGTCAAGGTAGCTCCGTGACTGTGAAGATCGCGCTCGTGCCCTTCGGTCGTGTGCGCCCAGATCTGGATACGTTGACCGGGCAGGGGCGCTCCGTCTCCGGCGCGTCGCACGGAGCCTGTCATCCAGAACCCTCCGCCACCGATCCTGTCGACGACCGGCGCGCCGGGGCGATAATTGTTGGACCCACCGCGCATAGACTGGGTCGCAGCAAGCCCGCTGGCATGCGCTCCGCCCGATAGACCTGTCGCGAGGGTGCCAATGCCGGCAACAATTAAAGACCGGCGGTTTATTTGAAGGCGCGTCATGGAAACTCTCCTGTCATGTGGCCCACATTCTACCCCGACCTGACAGGCCGGGTTCGCCTATTCCAAAATATAGCACGCTTGTTTGGAAAACCGAGCGCGCGCGGTCAAAGCGTGGACGATTTAATGTTCACGGCTATGTGAGGGTGCATGGCCCACCGAGCTTTACCGAACCAGACGCCGCACCAAATGTGTGCGCAGGTGCGCGATACATGTCGCGAACTCTGCGCTACAGTGCATTCAGGAACGTTAGAAAGAGAGCCCGTCCGACCAAAGGAGATCAGGCATGAGCTGGAACCCGACTCACACCCCCGACTGCGTTACCGAAAACCCGGCGCTTGAGACGTTGATCATCCCGCGTGCCCGCGATCTGGGCGGGTTCGAAGTGCGCCGGGCGCTGCCATCGGTCGAACGCCAACTGGTCGGGCCGTTCATCTTCTTCGATCAGATGGGTCCTGCCGAGTTCATCACCGAAGGCGGTATTGATGTTCGCCCGCATCCTCATATCGGGCTGGGGACGGTGACCTATCTGTATCAGGGCGAGTTCGAACATCGGGACAGTCTGGGTACGCACCAAATGATCTATCCCGGTGAGGTCAACTGGATGGTCGCCGGTCGCGGCGTGACCCACTCTGAACGCACAAGTGCCGAGACGCGCGCCCGCGAAAACAAGCTATTCGGGATCCAGACCTGGATCGCCTTGCCCGAAGCGCATGAGGACATGGCCCCGGATTTCGAGCATCACAAACAGGGCGCGTTGCCCCATATCCAGGATAAAGGGGTCAGCGCCCGCCTGATCCTCGGCTCGGCCTATGGTGAGACAAGCCCGGTCACCATGCTTTCGGAGACCTTCTATCTGGACGTCCAACTGGACCCCGGTGCTTCCTTCCCGCTGCCGGATGACCATGAGGATCGGGGCGTCTATGTCACCGAAGGCTCGGTCGAGATTGCGGGCGACAAATTCGAGGCAGGGCGCATGATGGTTTTCCGTCCGGGCGACAAGCTCTCGGTCACGGCCGGGCCGATGGGCGCGCGGCTTATGTTGCTCGGCGGCGCGACCCTCAACGAAGAGCGCTATATCTGGTGGAATTTCGTATCCTCGTCGAAGGAAAAGATCGAACACGCAACACGCGAATGGAAGAACGCGGACTGGGCGAACGGAGCTTTCCACCTACCGCCCGGCGATGATCAGGAGTTCATTCCAATCTCGCCGGAACTGGAGCGCACCAAACCCAGACTGGCCCGCTGAACGCCACGTTACCCCGCTCTGGGCTTGCCCCGACACGCCAACCCGGTGATCCTTCCCGCAACGGAGGGATCGCCATGAAGATCGTCATTGCAGGAGCGGGCAGTATCGGTTGCTATTGCGGCGCGTTGCTGGCTGATGCCGGGCATACGGTCACTCTGCTCGGCCGCGCCCGCGTATTGGACCCGATCCGAGAGAAGGGGCTGACGGTCACCGATTTCTCGGGTCTCAGCCTCACAGTTCCGGCGACGTCGCTGATGCTCAGCACAGATCCCACTTGTCTGGCCAAAGCCGATCTGATCATCGTCACTGTGAAATCTGGCGCGACCGAAGACATGGCGGCGCTGATCGCTTCGCACGCTTCGCAGTCGGCTCTGGTCTTTTCGTGGCAAAACGGGATGGAGAACGCCCGAACCCTGCGCTCCAACTTGCCCGACCACGATGTCCGCGCGGGGATGGTGCCTTTCAACGTGGTTCCAACCGGCCCGGCTACCTATCATCGCGCCACGTCCGGAGATATCGTCATCCAGGCGGGCGCTGGATCCTTGGCCGAACAGCTGACCAGCGCTCAGTTTCCAATCACCGAGAGCGACCAGATCGAGGCCGTTCAATGGGGCAAGCTTGTCATCAATCTCAACAACGCGCTGAATGCACTATCGGGCCTCACTCTGGTTGAACAATTGACGGACCGCAATTGGCGTCGCCTTATGGCCGATCAGATGGTCGAGGCGCTTTCAGTTCTTAAAGCCGCCGGTCACCCGGTTGCCTCGACCACGCCGCTGCCTGCATGGATGACGCCGCATATCCTGCGCCTGCCGACACCTCTGTTCAAGCGCATCGCCTCTAAAATGCTGACCATCGACCCCAGCGCGCGAACCTCGATGGCCTATGACCTCAGCGCTGGTCGCCCTACGGAAATCGACAGTCTGCAAGGTGAAATTATCCGTCTAGGCGTGTCCCTGAACAGACCAACCCCAATCAACAGCCGGGTCGCCGAATTGATCCGTGCAACCACAACAGAACCCATGCGGCCTGCCCAGATCAGGCCCTGATCCGCTCTTCATCGGGCTAAAAATATCCCGGAGCGCGAGGCAGAACCTCGCAAGTCCCCAGCTTATCCAAATGCAGTCAGCATCCAGAAAATCACAGCGGACAACACAGCCGCTGCCGGAACGGTCACCACCCAAGCAGCCACGATCGTCATGAAATGCGACCGGCGAACCAGCTTGCGCCGCTGATGCTCTTCCCGCGCCAGGCGCTGCTCGGGAGGGCGTTGGCGGTTGGAGTGTGCCCAGCGTCGGTCGGAATGCCATTCGCGGTAGAATCCCACGCCAAAGACGGCGCCCACAGTGATATGGGTCGAACTGACTGGCAGGCCCAACCAGCTGGCTAGGATCACAGTGATGGCGGCAGACAAAGCAACGCAGAAGGCGCGCATCGGGTTCAACTTGGTGATCTGACTGCCCACCATTCGGATCAGTTTCGGCCCGAACAGGAACAGACCAAAGGAAATCCCGAATGCTCCGATCACCATGACCCATGTGGGAATGGTGACTTTGGCGGCGAAATCTCCGAACTCGGCTGCGTGTACGATAGCGGCCAGAGGGCCGACCGCATTCGCCACGTCATTGGCCCCATGCGCAAAACTGAGGAAGGTCGCAGAAATCACCAGAGGCAACCCGAACAGAGTTTTCAGCGACCGCGTGCGGTTCTCCAGCCCTATCGAGCGGCGGCGCACCCACGGCACCGTCACGGCCCATGCCAGCAGACCAGCGCCGAGACCGATCAGAACGGCAGTGTTCAGATCAATCGCAACGATTTTCTTCAGCCCCTTCACCGCCAGATAGGTGGCGAACGCACCGGCCATCAGCCCCACGAGGATCGGCACCCAGCGCTGTGCGGCTGCAATCTTGTCGTCTTGATACTGGATTTTGGCCTTGATCAGCGCCAGAAACACAGCCGCAATCACGCCGCCCAGAACCGGAGAGATCACCCAGCTGGCCGCGATGGCCCCCATGGTGCCCCAACTGACCGCGCTCAGCCCTGCCGCGGCGACGCCAGCACCCATGACTCCGCCTACGACAGAATGTGTGGTCGAAACAGGCGCGCCCAGCCAAGTCGCAAGATTGACCCACATGGCCGAGGAGATCAGCGCCGCCATCATCGCCCATATGAACACGTTGCTGTTCTGGACCGAGGCCGGATCAATGATCCCCTTGGAGATGGTCGAGACCACATCACCGCCCGCCAGCAACGCGCCTGCGCTTTCGGCAATGGCCGCGATGGCAATCGCGCCCCCCATGGTCAGGGCATTTGCACCAACGGCCGGGCCCATGTTGTTGGCAACGTCGTTGGCGCCGATATTGATTGCCATATAGGCCCCGAACGCAGCCGCTGCGGCGACGATCACGCCACCATCCGCCTGTCCGAACAGAACCGCCGCCGTCAGCCCGGCCAGTGCCATAAAGGCCAGGGCGACGCCCGGCGCCAGCAAGGGGCGGGCGACATGTGCATTCGCCGTCTCGACCCGCGAGATGCGATGCAGGTCGCTGTCCAGCGCCTTCCAGCGCGGTTTGGAGTTCGTGTTCGACATGGGTGTGACAAGGTCCAAAAAGAGTGACGCCGGTCCCTACAGGTTTCGCGACCTGAGGGCAACCATGACGCCACTTGACCTTTACAGATGCCTTAGCAGGGCCTTGAGTTCAGGCTCATCCACACGTTCAGCGGCAATCTTCGGCGTCACCCAGCTCCGCTGGCGCTGATCTGCTTCGGGGAAGTCATCCAGCAGTTTCGTCACGCGCAGATGGTAGACGCTGGTCAACACCGCCTCGACTGAGCCGTCTTTGAGGACCTTGTCATAGGTGAAGTGACCCACCGGCTCTTTTTTGGCTTTGGCCTCGCGAACGCCAGCCTCTTCCCAAGCCTCTTGCAGGGCAGTTCCGGCGCCGTCCAACCCGTCGATCGGCCAGCCTTTGGGAATGATCCAGCGCCCGGTGTCGCGGCTGGTCACCAAAAGTACCTCGTGGCCTGATTTGGTCTGACGCGTACAGAGGGCGGCCACCTGCACGCGCTTAGGTCGCTGTATCATAGGTCGTCCGACCTCATCCCAGATTCTCTGCAACTGCGCTTTCATTGTTCTGCCGCTCGGAAAACATTTTACCTCAATGCATGTTCAGATAGTCGTCGGAATTGATGAATGCAACGTAACCTCGGAAAAACGGATTTTCTTAGGGGTTTGGCGGTAATTTTGTCGCAATTTGGGGGGAATTCGGCAAAATCCGGCACTGGTGATGCCTCAGCCGGGCCTTCGTTTGGCCCGCAACGTCGGATCGGCCTGCGTTGGATCTTCGGGCCAAGGGTGTTTGGGGTATTGCGCGCGCATGTCCTTGCGTACATCCGCGTAAGAGCCAGCCCAGAACCCTGGTAGGTCGCGGGTGATCTGGATCGGGCGTTGTGCGGGAGACAGTAGGGTGATCTTAAGCGGTGTGCCTCCGACCACCGGATGGCGCGTGACACCGAATAGCTCTTGCAGACGCACCGAGATTTCGGGCGCATCGCCGCCATAGTCGATGGGAACCTTGCGGCCTAGTGGGGTGACGAAGGATCCCGGCGCACGGCGGTCCAGCTCTTGCGTCTGCGCCCAGTCCAGACGGGCCCGCAGCGCGGGCAGTAGGTCAAAGCGCTTCCAGTCCTCTGCACTGCGCACGCCCGAGAGCATGGGAAGCAGCCAGTCTTCCACCGTGTCGATCAGCCCTTGGTCCGAGAAGTCGGGCAGGTTGACCCCATCGGCGCGCACAAGCTCAACACGCGCGGCCAGCCGGGCGGCTGCGCCCTCCAACCGCAGCCCCAGATCGCGCGCACCGTCCACCATGGCACGGGCGATCGCGTCCTCGGGAACGTCTTTCCAAATCCGGTCCTCTAACGTGATTGCGCCGAGGCGTTCTTGCCGCCGTGCAACGACCCGTCGGTCGCGTTTTGACCAGACGCAGCTGGTCTCCCATCCGATCTGATCTGCAAACAGCGCGCGAATTTCACTTTCGCTGATCTGCACAGCCATGCGCGCCTTCGCCTCGCGCGGATTGCCGTCTGTATCTATGATCACCAAATAGGGCGCACCAGCCAGCGTGTCTCCATTTTCCAGCACAACGCCCTTGCCACCGGACAGCACGTAGCGCGGTGCCTCACCCTTGCGCCTTTGGCCAATGCGGTCGGGATAGGCCAGCGCGGCCACGGAGGCGGGGCTGAGATTTTCAGCCTCAGATCCGGCCTGCGCTCGCAGCCGTTTGGCCTCAGCCTTCACCCGGTTCAACACGCCCATATTGACTTGCCAGACCCGGTTGCGCTGAAACGCACGGGCGTCGCGCAGTGCCTCAAGCCGCAAGGACAGGTCAACCGGAGCGCCCTTCAGCGGATCACGTTCCGCCATCAGCGCGGCCAGAGGGGCGGCCTGTACCCCCGCCGTAACCAGCATATGACCCAAGCGGGGATGTAGGGGCAGGGCAGCCAGCGCTCGCCCATGATCCGTAATCCGCACCTTGCCATCCAGCGCGCCCAGTAGGGTCAACAGCGCCTGCGCCTCAGCCAAAGCGCCCTCGGGCGGTGCTGTCAGAAATGCCAGATCACCGGCGTCGGCCCCCCATAGCGCCAGTTCCAGCGCAAGCCCGGTCAGGTCGGCGGCCTCGATCTCGGCAGGCGGGTATGCGGCCAATGCGCCCTCTTCGCCCTTCGACCACAGCCGATAGCACAGCCCGTCTGAAACCCGGCCCGCCCGGCCGGCGCGCTGGGTCGCTTCAGCCCGTGTCACCCGTTCCGTCACCAGCCGCGACATGCCCGAGCCGGGATCGAACCGCGCCCGCCGGGCCTGTCCCATATCAACCACGACGCGTATATCGGGGATCGTCAGCGAGGTTTCGGCAATCGAGGTTGCCAGCACCACCTTCCGCCCGCTCTCAACCGGCGCAATGGCCGCGCGCTGGGCGGCAAAGGGCATGGCCCCAAAGAGAGGGCGCACAACGCAATCCTGTGGCAGTCGCCCGGACAGTGCGCTTTCTGCGCGGCGGATCTCACCCTCGCCCGGGAGGAACACGAGGATACCGCCACCGATGGCGCGGCTGTCCCGCTCGGCCTTTACGACGAGATCAATCAATGCATCCAACCGCCGGGCCTGCGCACCCAGTGGTTTCTCCAACCATCGCGTTTCAACCGGATAGCTGCGGCCTTCCGAGGTCACCAGCGGCGCCTCCATCAACCTCCCAACAGGGTCTGCATCCAGCGTTGCTGACATGGCCAGAAGGATCAGATCATCGCGCAGGGCTCCGGTTACCTCAAGACACAGGGCCAGCCCCAGATCGGCGTTCAGAGAGCGTTCGTGGAACTCATCGAAAATCACCGCACCGACCCCGGGCAGGTCCGGCTCAGATTGCAGCATGCGGGTCAGGATGCCTTCGGTGATCACCTCGATCCGGGTGGATTTCGACACTTTGGCATCGCCCCGGACGCGGTATCCGACCGTTTGCCCGGCGCGTTCGCCCAGCGTCTCGGCCATCCGTTCGGCTGCGGCGCGGGCAGCCAGCCGCCGGGGCTCCAACATCACAATCCGACCGGCGCATAGTCCGGCCTCTAGCATCGCCAGAGGCACCCGCGTCGTCTTGCCCGCACCCGGCGGGGCCTGCAGCACGGCACGGCCATGGGTTCTCAGGGCCTCCAGTAAGTCCGGAAGGGCGTCATTTATCGGCAAACGGCTCATGCGGCCTTATCGCCAAAGCGGGACCCGACGTCCAGAAGCAGCGCAGTTAATCCCGCTGAGCCTCTGGACAAACCCCGCGTCGCACATTCATCTAGGGCGGATTCTAAAGGGACCGGACGGATGGACATAGCTGACTTGGGCGACAGGATATTGCAGGGTGAGCGTCGGGCCTTGGCGCGTGCGATTACCTTGGTCGAAAGCCAGCGCGAAGATCACCGGGCGCAAGCGACTGAGTTGCTTTCCCATTTAGCGCAGTCCGGGCGGCAATCCCTGCGGATCGGCCTGTCAGGAACGCCGGGTGTCGGCAAGTCTACATTTATCGAAAGCTTTGGTATGATGCTGATCGGGCAGGGGCTGCGCGTTGCGGTTCTGGCTGTTGATCCAAGTTCGGCCCGCTCGGGTGGGTCCATTCTAGGTGACAAAACCCGGATGGAGCGTCTGAGCCGCGAGAAAAACGCCTTTATCCGGCCATCTCCCAGCCAAAGCCACCTGGGCGGTGTCGCCCGCCGAACCCGCGAGGCCATCGCCTTGTGCGAGGCAGCGGGCTACGATGTCGTCTTGATCGAAACCGTGGGCGTCGGCCAGTCCGAAACCGTGGTTTCGGAGCTGTCGGACCTGTTCCTACTGCTGCTGGCCCCGGCAGGCGGGGATGAGTTGCAAGGCGTGAAGCGCGGTATTATGGAGATGGCCGACATCATCCTGATCAACAAGGCCGACGGAGACCTGAAGGCAACCGCAACCCGCACTTGCGCCGATTACGCCGGTGCCCTGCGCCTGTTGCGCAAGCGGCCGCAAGATCCTGAAGGTTTCCCGAAGGCCATGTCGGTTTCAGCGGTTGAGGAACATGGATTGGACAAAGCATGGGCGGAAATCCAGAGCTTGACCGATTGGCGGCGCGAAGCAGGGCACTGGCAATCCAACCGCGCCGCACAAGCCCGTTATTGGTTCGATCAGGAGGTGCGGCATTCGCTGCTTGCACGCCTCGAAACGGCGCAGGCCAAGGCGCAGATGGCACAGCTTGACGCCGAAGTGTCCCAAGGCCGCCTCAGCCCTGCCGCCGCGGCCGAGAAAATGCTGGCGAGTCTGGTCTGATGGTGCTTTCACCTTATCCAAAATACGCGCGTCGCAGGTGTGGCTCGGGGGCCGTTTCCCTAGCAAACGGTTTTGGAAAAGAATCCGTCCGCCGTGTCTTGACCCTTCTAGCGATTCCCACTACACGCATCCAACCAGTTTTCGGGCGCGACTTCGGGTTGTGCCCCTTGTGATTTGGCCGCAGGCGTTTTGCCGGGCCTCCAGAAACAAAGGAAGAAACCATGTCGCGCCGTTGCGAACTGACCGGAAAAGGCCCGATGACTGGCAACAATGTCAGCCACGCCAAAAACAGAACTCGTCGTCGTTTTCTGCCGAACCTGAACGACGTCACCTTGCAGTCCGAGACCCTGGGTCGCGGTGTTAAGCTGCGCATCTCGGCGGCTGCTCTGCGCTCGGTCGACCACCGTGGTGGTCTGGACGCGTTCCTGGCGAAAGCCAAGGACGAAGAGCTGTCGGCAAACGCTCTGAAAGTGAAAAAGGAAATTGCCAAGGCACAAGCCGCGGCCTAAGTCCTTACACTTATTAGAATTTCAAAGCCTCGAACCTAGGTGGTTCGGGGCTTTTTTGTTTGGAAATGATTAGTGAGAACTGTGAAGATTTAGGAAACAAAATCCTCTTGAGTGATCTTGTTCACAGACCGGGTCGCCCTATTTTTGCCATTATTGGTTTATCAACAACGAGTGTTGTCCAATGTCATTTAAGAGTTTTTATTTCTTTCTTTTGCTTAGTAAGCTGGCAAGTAAGACAATTTCCGCATGTTCCCGGATGCAGCGCCGGGTGAACCGGTCTCATACCAGCCTCACAAAGGGAACAGTTAAGCGGCGCGGCCTGGAATACTGAAGCGATTTCGGGCGCGACGGTTTGGCGCTTGAAGCCCGTTAGCTCAGCGGCCTATATCGAGGCCGAATGAAACGTTTCGTGCCTCGAATCCTGCCTGTTGTGATGTGCCTGTTGGTTGTTCTGACAGGGCAGGGATTGGCTGTTTCGCGCGGAGTTGACCGCGCCGTCGGCCAGATGGTGCTGTGTACGGGCGCCGGACCCGTTGTCGTCTATATGGATGAGGACGGGCAGCCGACAGCGCCTCCGCACTATTGTCCTGACTATGCTTTAGCTCTGCTGGGGGCGGTTTACCCGCATCCTTCGGTCGTGCCGGATGCGCCGCTGATGAGCGGTGTTCAGCCGCTCAACCGCGATGAAAACCTGATAGCGCTGCCGTTGCCACAGAAACCGGCGCGGGCCCCTCCGGCGACGGTTTGATTTCCTTACGATACAAATCAGACCAAAAGAAATAGGAGAGGCGCGATGTCCCTCAAATCCACTCTGTTCGCAACACTGGCCGGTTGCGTATTGGCCGTTCCAGCCCTTGCCGCCGATATCATCGTTGTAGACGACGCATATGCGAGGTCGTCTGGTAAGGCTGCCAAGGCGGGCGCGGCCTTTATGGTGATACAGAATACCAGTGATACCGATGATCGCCTGATCAGCGCGACTTCGGACGTATCGGCCCGAGTAGAGCTGCACACCCATATGATCGACGATGCAGGCGTGGCCAAGATGGTGCATGTCGAGGAAGGTTTTGTGATTCCAGCGGGTGAGAGCTTTGCGCTTAAGCGCGGGGGTGCCCATGTGATGTTCATGGGTCTGAAGGACCCGTTTGAACAAGGCGAGATGCTGCCGGTTAAGCTGGTTTTTGAAAATGCAGGTGAGGTCGTGATTGAGATTCCGGTTGATCTGGAACGTCAGGACAAACATGGCCATGATATTAACGGGTCGCATTCGAACTAGGTGAACGCCTGTCTTCGGGCCGCGTTGCGGCCGTCATCCATGAGTAAGGCCGGGCACAGAGCCCGGCCTTTTGCGTCCTACGGCTAGTATCGGCGCTTTAGCGATTGATGGTTTTCATGCCGACCCGGTCGCTGGCGTTGTGCAGACGGGTGGCCAGCCAGAACATCACGGCTGCAATCGCAAGTGCTGAAAAGGCGATGGCCCAACCAAGTGCGATCAATGCAACGGCTGGCCATATCATCAACACCAGGCCGATGATCAAAGCTGCAATCCCTGACCCGCGCATCGAGCCGCGTTGAGGGTCGCGCTCATTCATTTGTTGCGAAGCGGCCAACGAGCCGATGCCGATGATCAATGCCCAGGCACCTAGCAGGAAGAAGGCCAGCTTGACGGTGCCTTCGGGCCATATCAGCAGAACGAGGCCGATCAGAACAGCGCCGATGGCCGCCCCGCCCAACAGCCCGCGACGACCAACCCCCAACAGAGTCAACCCGCCGTCGATGATCAACAGTGCCCCAACCAGCCGTAGCAACAGCGCGATGCTGCCGGAAGGCCAGAACAGCGCGGCGATGCCAACCGCACCCGCCAGTACCCCACGTATCAGGAACGTCCACCACAGGCTTGAGAGTTGCGCGCTCAGCCTGTCACGCTCTGTCAAGCTGTCACCGTCCAGAATCTCGCCGGTTTGTGGGTTTTGGTCGGTCATTTTACTGCCTCTTGAAAAAACCTTGTTGAAATAGAGCGGGGTCGTCCCGCTATATCGTTCGTACTAGGTTTGGATCTGTAGTAAGCGATCAACCCATTTTGGCACAGTTTCGGACGCTTTGCCCAGAAGATGTTCGTCGAAACCTCCGCCCGTCGGCTCCAGATTGATCTCAATCGTTCGCGCCCCAACCGCTTGAGCTTCGTGGACAAAAGCTGCCGCCGGATAGACCTGGCCTGATGTGCCGATCGCAGCGAAGATCGTGGCGGAGGCGAGGTGATCGAAAATGTCATCCATATGATAGGGCATTTCCCCAAACCAGACCACGTCAGGGCGTGCGGTGGGGGCGTTGCAGGCCGTGCAGGGCTCGCCCACCTCCATCTCAGGCGGTGCTGTCCAGCGGTGGCCACAGGATGCGCAGAGCGCGCTGGACAGTTTCCCGTGCATGTGGATCACGTCCTGCGCGCCGCCGGCCTCGTGCAGCCCGTCTACATTCTGCGTGACGATCACAACCTCGCCCGGAAAGTCTCGTTGCAGCCGGGCCAGCGCCTTATGCGCCGGGTTGGGTTCCACCTTGGCGGCCTGCACGCGGCGGGTGTTGTAGAACCCCTGAACCAAGGCAGGATCACGGGCGAAACCCTCGGGCGTTGCCACATCCTCGATCCGGTGTTGCGCCCATAGGCCGCCCTCATCGCGAAAGGTGCTGAGGCCGCTTTCGGCGGAAATCCCGGCCCCGGTCAGAATGACGATCTTTTCCATATGCCCCTCACGCGTTACAGATTGGCCCATGACACATCGTATCCTCTTTGTTTGCCTGGGCAATATCTGTCGGTCTCCTGCGGCCGAGGGTGTATTTCGCGCCCGTGCGCCCCATCACGCAACCGACAGCGCCGGGACGGCAGGCTGGCATATCGGCAAGCAGCCTTATGGCCCGATGCAATCCGCGGCAAAAGCACGGGATATCAAGCTGGACGATCTGCGGGCCCGGCAATTCGTCGTTGAGGATTTCGAGCGGTTCGACCTGATTATTGGGATGGACGCGGAGAACATCGCGAATATCGAAGCCCTGCGCCCATTCGGCAATCAGACACCGGTGCGTCTATTGACTGATTTCGCGCCTCAGACCGGCGCTGATCACGTACCCGATCCCTACTACACGCGGGATTTTGACGGCGCACTGGATCTGATCGAAACCGCAGTTGAAGGGCTTGCCACGCATCTTGAGGGCTAGCTGTCCATCACCTTCAACTGTCCGCTGAGCCAGGGCAGCTTGGCTGTGGCCGGGTCGATCATCTGGCTTTGCATCAGCCGTCGCATCATGCCCGAGACTTCTTGCGGGACCTGATCGGACCAGTCGGTGCGGGTGAACAACGAAATCGTGCGTGAAAACGCTCCAAGGGGGCAGGGATGGGCCTGCAGGTCCTCGTGGAACCGGGCCGCGCGCATATATCCCAGCGGTGTAGTGATCGCCCAGCCCAAGCCCCGCGCCACCATCGCCATCAGGGCCAGGTGTGAGCCGATCTCGAACCGCTCTTCGAACTCTATCTGTTGTCGGGCGATATGGGCCTCGATCTGTCGGCTGATCAGCTGCTCGCGCGCATATCGCAGGAAAGGCAGTTTCTCGATGGCCTCGGTTCCATTGCTGACGCTGCTCGGCGCGACTAGAATGAAGGGGTCCTGCACCAAGGGGTACTCGACCACACCCTCCAGTACCTCGCCGCTATGGGCCGAGACGGCCATATGCAGGCGCTGTGCCTCAAGTTCGGAAAACAGGTCAAGGCTGGGCAGGGTGATCAGCTTGAATTTCGAGCGCGTCAGGCTGTCGGCCAGAAGGGTCGCAAGCCGCGGTGTCAGGTCGTTGTCGAAATCGTCGATTAAGCCGATGGACAGCGTAGTGAGATGGCCAAGATCCATCACAGTCAGCTCGCTCTGGGCCATCTGCAGCTCGGACAGAACCGCCTGCGCGCGGGTGAGAAAGCTGCGCCCGGCCTGCGTCAGCCGCATCGGCCTGCGCCCGTGGTCCACCAGATCGGTGCCGATGGCCTTTTCCAGATTGCGCAATTGCTGAGAAACCGAGGGCTGGCTGAGCCCCGTGATCTCGGCCGCTTGCGCCACCGATCCTGTCCGGGCCAGCGCCTCGAACACCTCAAGGCCCCGCAGGGTCAGCCCTTTCATCACCATAAGATACACCTTTCGCTGCGCCTTTTCTGGGGCGCAGCGGGCATCAGGTCAAGGTTTCAGAAGGGCCTAGCTGCAGATCGCCTGCGCCATCTGGCCAAAGTTCTGATACCGGTCCCACAGCGCGTCATCGCGTGCAGTCTGAGACATCTTCAATTGTTGCGCCTGATGGGGGTCTGTGAACCATTTCGAGACGGTTTTCTGATCACTGCGCGTCAACGCCTGATCTGCCACGCGCTGGATACAAGAACACCGTGCCCGCGTCGCCGCCTGACGATCCGACGCCAAACACGCCCGCTTGATCTGCGATGCGTCCACAACCGGAGCCACGGCCGTCAGCGACGCCGCACAAAATGCGATTAGGAGGAACTGTTTCATGCTCATGCCTCGTTTTTGCCTGCTTGGAGGGATCTTGCGCCCCTCTCAATCTGCGCGGGAGTATGAATCAAACGGGGCTTGGGATCAATACGTAGGACTTCACAAAGCAAGACCGTGGCTTCACGACGTCTTAGTGGCATTCGCGCGATCTGCATCGGCCCGGCAGTTGGGGGGGTGATATTCTGAAAAAACAAAGCGTCTGGCTCTGAGTCCCGAGGTGCTTTCGCAACAAACATACTTTCTGACTCAACCCCGTTGGCCTTTAGGATGCTATGTCGATCAAGCAAGATATGATGATAACTAACGGCGCGTGCATCGGAGAAGTGGGCAAGGCCAACATCAACAAGGCTGATTGCAGGAACATACACGTCCGGCGCCCCAAACATTAGCTCAGCCGCAGGATGCGTGATCAGAAGCCGATGTTGCTGTGAAACGCTGAGCGCAATTGGATTTTGCAATGGGCCGGGGGGGATTTCGACAGCTCTAAAACTGCCGCTCGCGATGACATCTTGCGATCCGACCCAGGTGATCGGCAGGTACCCGTCGTCTTTTGTCCAGACCAAGTCGCCCACCTGAAGCTTCTCAATCGGGATATCACCCTCTGGGGTCTTTATGAGTGTTCCGCGGCAATAGCAGATGGGGCTCACATATTCTGAGGAATCAAAGCTCGGACCCTCTTGCGTGCTGACGACGGTCAGTGGGATACCTGACGGAGGAAACTCGCCCGGGCCGCCGATGAATGCTATCCCTTCAACTGTACCAAAGGCGGGGGAGGAGTTATTCACATTGAAGGCAACAGCCTGGTAGGTATTGGTTCCATCCGTCAGGGTAATTCCATATTCGGCCTCAACCCGCGTACCACTGGAAAACAGGGTCCCATCAATTGTTTGGTCTCCGTCCAAGCGCTGATTGCCATCATTGTCTGCAAAGCTCGTGTCTGAACCTGCGTCCGTGATGAAGACTTCTGTAACAGCTAGAGTGTCGAACGTAATTGTTTCACCAATCAGATGGATGCCGGTACCCTGGGTGAGGCCGTCCAGCCCTTGCGCGACCGAAATCGTTAGCTGGCTTTCGCCTAAAACGAAGATAGAGTAATCGGCCACCTGATAACTGCTTTCTGGTTCTTATTCGGCTCAGTCGCTTTAAGCATTCTACCCATTGGCTAGAATCCGGTAAATGCTACTGCTCAGAAAGCTGCGAGAATGGCCTTTTTTGCAACGCTTCAGCGCTTGACGAGACCACAAACTCCGGACATATCCCAATCCATGACAGACCTCGCTCATATCCGCAATTTCTCCATCGTCGCCCATATCGACCATGGCAAATCCACCCTTGCTGACCGGCTCATCCAAGAGACCGGAACGGTCAAGGATCGCGACATGAAGGAACAGCTGCTCGACAGCATGGATATTGAGCGCGAGCGGGGCATCACCATCAAAGCCAACACGGTTCGCATCGACTATACCGCCGACAATGGCGAGGCATATGTGCTGAACCTGATCGACACCCCCGGCCACGTGGACTTCGCCTATGAGGTCAGCCGGTCCATGCGCGCGGTCGAGGGCTCGCTGCTGGTCGTGGACTCGACCCAAGGGGTCGAAGCGCAGACGCTGGCGAACGTGTACCAAGCCATCGACGCCGACCACGAAATCGTGCCGGTGCTGAACAAGATCGACCTGCCCGCGTCCGATTGTGATCGCGTGGCCGAACAGATCGAGGATGTGATCGGCATCGACGCGACCGACGCTATTCAGGTCAGCGCCAAGACGGGGCAGGGCATCCATGAGACACTTGAGGCTATCGTCCAGCAGCTGCCCGCACCGCAGGGCAATCTGGACGCGCCGCTCAAGGCGATGCTGGTGGATTCGTGGTACGACGCCTATCTCGGTGTCATCGTTCTGGTCCGCATCATGGACGGCACGCTGAAAAAGGGCATGAGGGTCAAGTTCATGTCGAACGGCACTCTCCATCATGTCGACCGCGTCGGCGTCTTCCGGCCCGAGATGGAGATGGTGGACTCGCTTGGCCCCGGTGAGATCGGCTTTCTGACGGCCTCGATCAAACAAGTCCGCGACACCCGCGTTGGTGACACCATCACCAATGACCGCAACGGGACTGAGGACGCGCTCGACGGCTTCAAACCCGCGCAGCCGGTGGTGTTCTGTGGCCTCTTCCCCGTAGATAGCTCCGAATTCGAAGACCTGCGCGACGCGATCGACAAACTGGCCCTGAACGACGCCAGTTTCAGCTTTGAAATGGAAACCTCGGCCGCGCTGGGCTTTGGCTTCCGCTGCGGCTTCCTCGGTCTGCTGCACCTTGAGGTGATCCGCGACCGTATCGAACGCGAATATGATATCGAGCTGATCACCACCGCGCCGTCGGTGATCTATCACGTCTACATGAAAGACGGTGAGATGATCGAGCTGCACAACCCCGCCGACATGCCCGACCCCTCCAAGGTTGACCATATCGAGGAACCGCGCATTAAGGCGACCATTCTGGTGCCCGACGAATACCTCGGCGACGTGCTGAAACTCTGCCAGGACCGTCGCGGTATCCAGCTGGACCTGACCTATGCAGGCACCCGCGCCATGGTCGTCTATGACCTGCCGCTGAACGAGGTGGTCTTCGACTTCTACGACCGCCTGAAATCGGTGACCAAGGGCTATGCCTCGTTCGACTACCAGATGACCGGCTATACCGAAGATAATCTGGTCAAGATGTCGGTGCTGGTGAATGATGAGCCCGTTGACGCGCTGTCGACCATGGTTCACCGCGACCGGGCCGAGATGCGGGGCCGTGCAATGTGCGAAAAGCTCAAGGACCTGATCCCGCGCCACATGTTCAAAATCCCGATCCAGGCCGCCATCGGAGGCAAGGTCATCGCCCGCGAGACCCTCTCGGCCCTGCGCAAGGACGTGACCGCGAAATGCTACGGAGGCGACGCCACGCGGAAACGCAAACTGCTGGACAAGCAGAAGGCGGGTAAGAAGAAGATGCGTCAGTTCGGGAAAGTTGATATACCTCAGGAGGCTTTCATCTCTGCGTTGAAAATGGATAACTGATGAGCTAGCCATCACTTGGAATAAAATCTAGGTGATTCAAATGGCTAACGCTCGGCAAATGAAATTTTCAGTACTTAATGTCGTCGCCCAACCGCACCCCCCGGGTATCTACAGAAGAATTTTTGAGAAAGCTGCGGGCAACGGGGTGAGATTCTGGGGGGACGAATTTGCCGCCCTATCCCCGATAAGTGAAACAAGAGATGGCGTGTTTTCCGGTCGCCTCGCAATTTGGACGCAGGTAGACAAAAACTCCGATGTCATCAGGATCGACAGTTTCGAACAATTGTCTCTGCGCGAAAGTGAGGTAAGTGTACCCAATAACATTGGGTTAAACAGCAAAGTCTTCGTTTTCGCGTTCAATGAAAAGCGACATCATATGTATATTGAGATGCAAAATGATGAGCGAAAACATCTTTCTCCAAAGCGAGCAGAAAGACCTGTCTATAGGATTTTGGCCCAACTGGACTTCACTGATGTGGAAGACATTAAAGTGCACATGGTTCCTGAACAGGATTCAGTTGAGAAGGTACTCCAAATACCGGGCATTAAAAGAGTTGAGATGCGAATCCATCGCCCCAACCCAGATGACCTAGATGACGAAGCCAACAGAATTTTGGACGAACTACAAGAGCAGGGTCTCCAAAGAACGGATATCAGTCTCACAAAAGCGCCGGGTGTCAAGACCATCGCTCTTAACGCTAAAAACACTGTTTTGGCTAAAGTCGCGGCACTAAACGGCTATATAAAAGCATTTGGGCGATCTGCAGACGGAACAGCGATTGACGCTTCCACCAAAGATCATCCACAGATAGTCTCGACTGAACCTGATCCTGAGAAGACCGCCAGTGCACAAGTGAGATATGTCGCAAGAGACTGACGAAGAAAGTCTGAACTACTTCCAAGTTTATTGGCGGTTATATGGTGGCTGGGAAGCTATCATATACTCAAGATATTTCTGGTTTTCGGTCGGTTTTTCCGCTGTTTCCTTCCCGCTTTGGTCCGCAGAAAAGGACAATGAACGACTTTGGACTTCGGCTGCAGTCGAGATTATCCCGAGCCTTATGGCATTTTCGCTTGGCGCGATGGCTATTTTGCTAGCATTCTCCAATCAAAAGTTCATGGAGAAGGTCCAGGAGCGTGGTCGCGCAAAGTCTCTCTATATGAAAGCTTCGGCAAGTTTCTTCCACTTTATTTTGATACAAACCACTTCCCTTTTCTGCGTGCTACTTAGTCAAGCGTACACATTTAACTTGGTATCCGCTGTCGGTTTCTTTTGTATGGTTTATGAAACTGCGTAGCGGTATCGACCGCATGAATTCTCTTACGGATGGCCCAAATTTTTAACGTTTTGGGAGCGTTAGATAAACCGAAGTAACTTCTCCTTCAAAGGCGATGTTACTTAGCTTCAATCAACCCACCCACCCGGCGGCACCGCCGGGCCGCGCCGACCCGCCCCCATGGGGCGGCGCGTTTGCGCCACCCCTCGGGCCGGCGCTGCCCTCGTCTATGTTGATCAACGGTTGCAAGTGCTTTTGCGCCACGGGGTTCCGCTCTTTCGCGGATGAGTTCGCACGCTGGATAAATTCTGGGGCGCCACTCATCCACTCGGGTCGGTCGCGGTTCTTCCCCCCTCCATTCCGCCGCTCCGAACGGTTCCTCGAACTAATACACGCGGGCCGTTGCAAGTGATCTGTGACCTCTAGACCTCTGACCCAGATCAAGGACCAAATTCGATCAATGCGCTAGTGTTTACGCATAGTTGAATACTTGAATGAGGTCGCAATGCTCCCCCTGATGTTGATCGTTCATATCTTCCTTGGCTCTACCCTCGCAGGCACAGCGGTTATTGCTGTTCTGGTGATGGGATACACCGCAGTCCTCCCAATCGTGCTGGCGGCGGCGGTGGGGTTTGTGGCGGCCTTTCCGGCCTCGTATCTGGTCGCGCGCAAGCTGGAGGGGTGACGCTCGGCCATCGCCTGCGAGTTGCAGGGGCCGTCACGTATAGTCCGGAAACAAAAAAAACCTGCCAAGATCGGATCCTGGCAGGTTTGAATGGTTTCTGCAGTGGGGGAGAGGTTTACTCTCGGTTCCCCAGCAGTTGCAGCAGGAACATGAACATGTTGATGAAGTCCAGGTACAGGCTCAGCGCGCCCATGATGGCGGCTTTGCCCAGCCACTCCTGATCACCGGCATGTGCCATCTGCAGGTAGGTGTTCTTGATCTGCTGCGTGTCATAGGCGGTCAGGCCGGCGAAGATCAGAACGCCGATGACCGAGATCGCAAAGGCCATGGCCGACGAGGCCAGGAAGATGTTGACCACCATCGCGACGATCAGGCCGATAACGCCCATGATCAGGAAGGTGCCCATACCCGACAGGTCTTTTTTGGTCGTGTAGCCGTAGAGCGACAGACCCGCGAAGGCGATCGAGGTGATCAGGAAGACCTGAATGATCGACTGACCGGTAAAGGCGATGAAGATCCAGCTGATCGACAGGCCCATTACGGCGGCGAACGAGTAGAAAACCAACTGCGCAGCCGCGGCCGACATGCGGTTGATCATGGCGCTGAAGCCGAACACAAAGGCCAGCGGTGCGAACATGATCACCCATTTCAGTGGCGAGACATAGATCGAATGACCTAGCGCGGTCAGGTAGGTGTTCGCGTTCAGCTGCGCAACGGCCGCCGACGGATCGGTGGTGATCGACAGACCCGAGATCGCCCAGGCTGCGAGGAAGGTGATGAACATACCCACGGACATCGTGCCGTAGACTTTGTTCATATGGGCGCGAAGGCCCTCATCAATCTCGGCGGCGCGTGCGCCTGCGGCCGTCCGAATCGTATCGAATTGTGCCATTTTCAAAGGTCTCCCTAAACGTATCTGCGTGCGGCCCGTAAGTATGGGCCGCTTTCCTGCTGAATATCGGCAACTGCAGGCTGTGTTTCAAGAGTTTCTGCGGTATTTCCGCCTAAAATACGCAACAAAAACGGCGACCTGCTGCCGCAGATCGCCTATCTCTGAAAAAACATGAGTCTTAAAGGCAGCTTTTCCAGAACTGCGGGGCATCCCAGATGGGACGGCGGGCCTCGGCGTCGGCCTGGGCACGGGTGATGCCGATGTCGTTCAGGGCGCGGGCATCCAGCCGAGCCAGTTGTTGGCGTTGACGTCGTAGGGACAGGACGGACTGTATACGCGCAAACAGGGATTGTTTGTGTTGGGGGCAGGGTCGGTTCAGGGCGATCGAGTTCATGGTCTATCCTTTCGTTTTTCAGATGGTTTGAATTGGTCTCATCAACATCCTTGATTTATATGGCGAGTTAGGGCACATTTTAAAAACGAATATTTTTGATTGGATGCATAAGGATTCGTGAACATGAGAAATCTGGACATCACCACATTGCGATCCTTTGTGGCTGTGGCCGATCAGGGTGGCGTTACCCGGGCGGCGGGGTTTCTGCATCTGACGCAATCAGCCGTCTCCATGCAGTTGAAACGCCTGGAAGAGCTTTTGGATCTGGAGCTTCTAGATCGCAGCGGGCGTACCATAGCGCTGACCGCCTCAGGTGAGCAGTTGCTTGCCTATGCCCGTCGGATGATTGCTTTGAATGATGAGGTGATCTCGAAACTCACGGATCAGGCCTTTGAAGGTGAGGTGGTTCTGGGTGTCCCTCATGACATTGTCTACCCGGCGATTCCGCGTGTTCTTCAGCGGTTCAACGCCGATTTCCCACGTGTGCGCGTGCAGTTGATCTCGTCCTATTCGTTGCAACTTAAGGATATGTTCAAACGCGGGGAATGTGACCTGATCCTGACGACCGAGCCTTCGTCATCCGACGGCTCTGAGACCATTGCTGAGCTGCCTCTACGCTGGATCGGGGCACCGGGTGGGTCGGCTTGGCGCAAGAATCCGTTGCCGATTGCGCTGGGGCGGCGCTGCATGTTCCGCCCACAGGTTATCGCGGCGCTGGATGCGGCGGGTATACCGTGGGAGCTTTCGGTCGAAACCGAGAATGACCGCACCATCGAAGCCACCGTCAGCGCTGATCTGGCGGTTCACGCGATGCTGGACGGCACCGAGGCCGCACACCTTGAACAGATCGACTCGGGTGGTGTTTTACCCGAGCTGCCCGCGCATATGATCAACCTCTACGGAGGAGAGCCGGGGCGCGATGCAGTCATCGAAGCATTGGCGCAACTGGTGCGGCAGAATTTCCGCATGCTGGGCAGCACCCCTTTGCGGGCCGTGGTGGGCTAGGGCGTAATCACGATCTTGCCGGTGGACTTGCGCTCTTTCAACAGGCGCAGGCCGTGTTCGACCTCGCTCAACGGCAGGGTGTGGCTGATATGAGGGGTGATCTTCCCTTCGGCATGCCACTGGAACAAGGTTTGAAAACTGTTGCGCACGATATCGGGGCGGAACCTGAGGTAGCCGCCGATATAGAAGCCGATTACCGTCAGGTTCTTGACCAACAGGTGGTTGGCCGGGATTTGAGGGACTTCGCCACCAGCAAAGCCGATTGGCAGCAGACGACCTTCGGGGTTGGTGGCGCGGAAGGCGGCTTTGAATACGTCGCCCCCAATCGCGTCATAGACCACATCAGCGCCTCCTAATTCTTTGACGCGGGCGCGAAGGTCTTCTGAGGCGTCGATCAAGTGATCTGCCCCGGCGGCTTGGGCAACCGCCAGCTTTTCTGCGTCGCGCGCTTGGGCGATGACGGTTGCCCCCATCAGTTTGCCGATCTCCACCGCGGTTAGCCCGACGCCACCGGCAGCTCCGGTCACGAGCAGGGTCTCACCTGGTTGCAAACGGGCGCGATGGTCCAGGGCTATGTGACTGGTCCCGTAGGCGATCTGAATGGCGGCAGCCTCTTCAAAACTGGTCTCATCCGGCATGGGGATGGCCCGATCCGCGTCGAACACGCCGTACTCAGCCAACCCGTCCTGGCCCGAGTACACGGCGACACGGTCTCCAACCTTCAAACCTAAGACTTCTGGCCCCAATTCTTCGACAACGCCGGCGATTTCCATGCCTAAAGTGAACGGAGGGTTAGGCGTATCCTGATACGTGCCCTTCTGCATCAGCAAATCAGCGAAATTCAGGCCGCATGCTTTAATGGCGATTCTGACCTGTCCCTCGGCAGGTGTCGGCGTGGGTACTTCGACAATTCGCGCGTCGGCGCCTTTGGATTCAATGCGATATGCAAGCATGATGGTCCATCTCGGTTTTCAGGGAATAGGTCGCAGTAAGAGCGAAATTGTCAATGCGTTCAGCTGATTGAGCGCGCTAACGAAGACAGTTTGGTCAGGCCGCGCCGCCAAAATCCCAGAGATACACAACCATAAACCAATGTACAGAGATTCCAATTCAACCAACTTGAAAAAAAAGTCAAAAGCGGCAATATTGGACGGCAGTGCTGTATCGGGGGATCGCACATGTCTGGTTGGGGGATGCTTATGGGGACTTCTCTAACTTCTGTTTATGTGAACGGCGCGAAGTCCCGCAACAGATGTGTGTGTAGTAGAGGAGAATACCAATGACTCATCACGTCGATGTCCATGTGGGCAAGCGTGTCCGACATCGCCGCTGGCTGATTGGCATGACCCAACAGCAGTTGGCGCAGCAAGTTGGTATCAAGTTTCAGCAAATCCAGAAATACGAAACCGGGGCGAACAGAATCAGTGCCTCCCGTCTGTGGGACATTGCCGATGCGCTGGACGTACCGGTCAGCTTTTTCTTTGAAGGTCTTGAAGAAGGCCAAAAAGAGAAATCCGACAAGAGCGCGCTTCCTGCTGACCTGATGGGGGACAAGGAAGCGTTGGATCTGGTGCGCTCTTACTACGCGATTCCGGAAAACCAGCGTCGCCGCTTGTTTGAACTGGCACGCGTTCTCAGCGACGTTGCCTGATCTCCACGGCTTGACACCGGCCTGTGTTCGCAGCACCTGTGCTGCATGAGCCAGACCGACCTGACCGACCTTGAAGTTGCCGAAGAAATGGCTGACGCGGCGCGCGCAGTCATTCTTCCGTATTTCAGACAGACCAATCTCGAAACCGACAACAAGCTGGCAGGCGGCTACGACCCCGTAACTGTGGCTGACCGCGCGGCGGAACAAGCTATGCGGGCGGTTCTGGCACAGCGTCGGCCAGAAGATGGCATTCTTGGTGAAGAATTCGGGCAGGTTGAGGGGTCTTCGGGTCGGACCTGGGTGCTTGATCCGATCGACGGCACCCGAGGGTTCGTCAGCGGTACACCGACCTGGGGCGTGCTGATCGCTCTGTCCACTCAAGATGGTCCGATCATGGGCGTTGTGGATCAGCCCTATATCGGTGAACGGTTTGTAGGCGGTGCGGGCATTGCGCAACTGACTGGGCCTATGGGCACAAATCCGTTGAAAACGCGTGACACACAGGTTTTGGAGCAGGCAACCCTGTTCACGACCTTCCCTGAGGTTGGCACGTCCGAGGATCGTGCAGGTTTTCAAGCCGTAGCTGAGCAAGTTCAGCTGACTCGCTATGGCATGGACTGCTATGCCTACGCCCTGCTTTCTGCCGGTCAGGCAGATCTGGTGATCGAGGCCGGGTTGAACGCCTATGACATTCAGGCGCCAATTGCAGTGATTGAAGCCGCAGGCGGTATCGTCACGGATTGGCAGGGTGGTCCGGCTCACAATGGCGGAAGGGCATTGGCAGCCGCCAACGCTGAAATTCACGCCGCGGCGTTGGAAATCCTGCGTAACTATTGAATTTCATTGCCGCAATGGTCGCGCGTGAGTAAGCTGGACTGAGCCGGTTCTTGCGCCCGTTTTCCGCTGGCTGATGCACTCCTTGCTTGAGACGGGCAGAAGCAGGAGCGTGAAATGCCCGAAATACTGATCAAAGACGCCGACACCATCCTGACAATGGATGATGATCGCCAAGAGCTGCACGGCGCGGATATCCTGATCCGGGGCGGCCAGGTTGCCGAAATCGGCCAGGGTTTAACGACAACCGGAGAGGTCCACGATGCCTCGGGCTGCGTCATAACACCCGGGTTGGTGAATACGCATCATCACCTCTACCAAACGCTGACACGGGCGGTTCCGGGCGGGCAGGACGCTTTGCTGTTCGGCTGGCTGCAGACGCTCTACCCGATCTGGGCGCGGTTCGGACCGGATGAGGTGTTCACTTCGGCGCAGATCGGTCTGGCCGAACTTGCCTTGTCGGGCTGCACACTCAGTTCCGATCACCTGTATCTCTATCCGAATGGGGCTAGGCTTGAGGACACGATTGCCGCCGCCTCGGAATTAGGGATGCGCTTTCATCCCACGCGCGGCGCGATGAGTATCGGCGAAAGTGACGGAGGCCTGCCACCCGACAGTCTGGTCGAGCGTGAACAGGACATTCTCAACGACATGATCCGCGTGGTGGATACGTTTCACGATCCTACCGAGGGGTCGATGTGTCGGGTAGGCCTTGCACCGTGTTCGCCCTTTTCCGTCAGCCGCGACCTGATGCGAGACGCAGCACTGCTGGCGCGCGACAAGGGGGTGATGCTGCATACCCATCTGGCCGAGAATGACGAAGATATCGCCTATTCCGAAGCTCAATTCGGCTGTCGTCCCGGTCAATATGCCGAGGAGCTGGGCTGGACCGGAGCAGATGTCTGGCATGCCCATTGCGTGAAACTGGATGGGGTCGAGATCGACCTGTTCGCAAGGACGGGAACCGGAGTGGCCCATTGCCCCTGCTCGAACTGTCGCCTCGGGTCTGGCATAGCGCCAGTAAGAACCATGAGGGATCAGGGCGTGAAGGTGGGGCTGGGCGCGGACGGGTCGGCCAGCAATGACAACGGGAACCTGATGCTTGAGGCGCGGCAAGCTATGTTGCTGCAACGCGTGGTGAATGGCGCAGACGCCATGTCCGCCCGCGAAGCGCTTGAGATCGCGACACGGGGTGGCGCCGACGTGCTTGGACGGCCAGATTGCGGGCGGCTGATGCCGGGTAAACGGGCCGATATTGCCGTCTGGGATACCCGCACAAGCCTCGAAAGCGCAGGCAGCTGGGACCCGGCGGCCTTGCTTCTGGCGGGGCCAATGCAGGTCAAACATCTGTTCGTCGAAGGCCGCCAGATCGTGCGCGGCGGACAGATCACGACGATTGACCTGCCGCGCGTCATCGAGACCCAAAACCGTCTGGCCCGCGCGCTTGCCCAATAGCGGGATCGCCATTCATCTAGTTAAAAAATATCCCGGCCGGAGGCATGTGCTGAATTCGCATTCAAGGGGCGACCTGCGCCCCTCCGATCCAAACATCGGCAATAGCGCGGTCGTCTCCCATCATGATTGTGGGGAACACGGCCTCCCACAGATCCTCCGCATGGGCCTCACGCTGGGCGATAGCCGGGGTCGAGGCGAGGTCGATCACCACCAAATCGGCCTCCATCCCCGGGGCAACATTCCCGATGCAGTCGTCCATCCGCAGCGTTCGCGCCGACCCGACTGTACCCAGCCACAGCAATTGCGCCGGATGCAGGGGGCGGCCGCGCAGCTGGCCGATCTCATAAGCCGCGGCCATGGTCCGCAGCATCGAAAAGCTGGACCCTCCGCCGGTATCGGTGGCCAGACCAACGCGGTGGCCATCTCGGATCAACCCATTCATGTCGAACAGGCCCGACCCGATGAAGGTGTTCGAGGTCGGGCAATGCACCAAGCCGGCGTCCACCTCGCGCAGCCGATCCCGCTCACGATCTTCCAAATGGATGACATGACCATAGAGGCCATTCTGTCCCAGCAGGCCGAACTTTTCATAAGTATCCAGATAGTCGCGTGCGTCCGGGAACAGAGACCGGACCCACTCGATCTCATCGGTTTGCTCGCTCAGATGGGTTTGCATCAGACAATGCGGATGCTCCGCCCAAAGCGCGCCCAAAGCCTCAAGCTGTTCGGGTGTAGAGGTGGGCGAGAACCGCGGCGTGATCGCATAAGACAGACGATCCACGCGGTGCCATTTCTCCAGCAGAGCCTGAGACTGATCATAGGCCGTTTGCGCCGTATCCTGCAGCCCTTCTGGCGCGTTGCGGTCCATACAGGTCTTGCCTGCAACAACCCTTTGACCGCGCTGTAGGGCTGCCGAAAAAAAGGCGTCAACGCTCTCTGGATGGATTGTGCAGAAACTGCACATGGTCGTTGTTCCATGTGCGGTCGTCAGGTCGAGGTAACGGTTTGCGATCTCGGTGGCGTAGTCGATATCGCCGAACTTCATCTCTTCGGGGAAGGTATAGGTGTTCAGCCAGTCGATCAGCCGCTTGCCCCAGCTCGCGATCATGGCGGTCTGAGGGAAATGCACATGCGGGTCGACAAACCCGGCCATGATCAGATGAGAGCCGTAGTCCGTAATCTCGGCATCCGGATGCGCGGCGCGTAGGCTATCCAGCGCGCCGACTGCCCGCACACGCCCATCCTCGATCACGACCGCTTCGTCGAGTTTGGTGCAATCCGTTGGCTCTCCATCAAAAGGGGAGCCGTCGAAACTCAGAACGCGCCCTTTCAAAAGCGTCTTTTGCGCCATTCGCCTTGTTCCTTAGCTGTTTGAGCCCGGTCATCAGCATATGCGTGCGAAACTTGAGGGTAAATCGGCGCATTGTCATTGTTTTCCGGTAGCTGCTTCTTCTAATTAGGGGCCAATAGCATGATCAAGAACGGGAGCAGCACATGACCACAGGCATTGATGATCCCGTAACCGACTCCGCTGACGAAGACGTTTACGCGCTGGACCGCCGTACCGTTGCAGCGATCCTGTTTGCCGTGGACGTGGATGATCGCGACAAGCTGGTCGAGTTGATGGAGCCGCTGCACGCAGCCGATATCGCGGACCTTCTGGAACAGATCAATCCCTACGACCGTGCGCGCCTGATCCGTCTCTATGACAAAGAGTTCGATGGCGACATCCTGTCGGAACTGGATGAGGCCGTCCGGGAAGAGGTCATTGGTGTCCTGAAACCCGACGTTCTGGCCGAAGCGGTTCGGGACATGGACAGCGATGATGTCGTTGACCTGCTGGAAGATCTGGAAGAGCCGCAACAGGAGACGATCCTGGACGCGCTTGAGGATTCCGAGCGGGTCGCGGCAGAGCAGGCGCTCTCGTATCCCGAAAACTCGGCCGGTCGTTTGATGCAGCGCGAGGTCGTCATGGCGCCCGAGCATTGGACGGTGGGGCAGGCCATTGATTTCATGCGCGCCAATGATGACCTGCCGGAACAGTTCTATCATGTCGTGCTGGTTGATCCGCGCCTGAAGCCCGTGGCGCAGATCACCTTGGGCAAGCTGATGGCGACGCGGCGCGAAGTGCCGCTGCGGGACCTGGCAGAAGAGGAATTCCACATCATCCCCGTCGATCAGGACGAAGAGGATGTGGCCTATGCCTTCAACCAGTATCACCTGATCTCGGCCCCCGTGGTCGATGCCGATGGCCGTTTGGTCGGTGTCATCACCATCGATGACGCCATGGTGGTTCTGGACGAAGAACATGAGGAAGACATTCTGCGTCTGGCGGGTGTAAGCGACGAAAGCTCGATTTCGGACAGTGTCGCCGCAACAAGCCGTCGGCGTTTGCCGTGGCTTGCGGTGAACCTGTGTACGGCAATCTGTGCGTCGCTGGTGATTTCGCAATTCGAGGCTGCGATTGATCAGCTGGTGGCGTTGGCGATCCTGATGCCGATTGTCGCCTCGATGGGTGGCAATGCGGGAACGCAATCGCTGACTGTTGCGGTTCGGGCGTTGGCCACGCGCGACCTGACCGCCTCGAACGTCATGCGTGTCATACGGCGAGAGCTGTTGGTCGGCATGCTGAACGGCCTGTGCTTTGCGATCGTTCTGGGCACGGTGGGGATGCTTTGGTTCGATTCACCGCTGCTTGGGGTCGTGATCGGGTCTGCTTTGGTCGTGAACATGATCATCGCGGGCTTTGCAGGTACGGTAGTACCGGTCTTGCTGGACCGAATGGGCATTGACCCGGCGCTGGCATCGGGGACGTTTGTGACAACCACAACGGATGTCATGGGCTTCTTCATCTTCTTGGGACTTGCCAGCGTGGTGCTTCTGTGACCGATCTGACTGAAATCAAAGCGATGGCGCGCAAGGCCGCGTTTGCCCGTCGCAAAGCGGCGTTTGATGCCTCTTTGCCGGGCGCTGCGGGCCGTTTGTCCGAGATACTGGCAGGCCACCGAGGCGTGCCCATGTCGGGCTACATGCCAATCCGGACAGAGATCGACCCGCTGCCTGCAATGGCTGAAGCTACAGCCTACGGCCCCGTTGGTGTGCCAGTGATTCAGGCCGCAGGGCAGCCGCTGAAATTTTCACGCTGGACACCCGAAGGTGCGTTGAAGGATGGGCCGTTCGGGGCGAGAGTGCCCGAGATCGATGATTACTTCGACCCCGAAATCCTGATCGTTCCTCTGGTGGCTTTTGACGCCAAAGGCGGCCGTCTGGGCTATGGCGGCGGCTTCTACGACCGCACCTTGGAAGGGCTACGAGCCAAACGCCCAACCCTGGCGATCGGCTTTGCGTTCGATGCGCAAGAGGCCGAAGGACTGCCGCTGGAAGCCACCGATCAGCCGCTGGATATGGTAATCACGGAAAGCCGGATTCTGACGTTCTAAGGCTGCCTCGTTAGATCGAGTGGTTTTCGCGGAAGTATTCCCAAGCGTCTACCTCGCGGCCGCTGGCCAATATGCAAACGCCGGTTTGCCCGTCGGCACCGTCGCGGATTTCATATTTGCCGCCGCTTTCCACGCAGAACGTGGCCGCAGGGTTGGCAATCTGGGTGTTGGAATCGCTCGTTCCCGCCTGGTCACAAGCGGCTAGCGCAGTGAGGCCAAGGGCAGACAATAAGATACGCGACATCAAGTTTCTCCGATCTAAAGGGCTTTGACGGTTTATTACGGCAGCATAACCACTTGTGCTTCGCGTTGACCAGACTTACGACCGATGGGATGAGGATACTTTTTCTGGGTGACGTAATGGGCCGCGCGGGACGCACGGCCATCCAACAGCATCTGCCGCGTCTGCGCGACGAATGGCGTTTGGATTTTGTTGTGGTCAATGGCGAGAACGCCTCGAACGGGATGGGGCTGTCCGGGGATCATGCCAAACTGCTGCTCGATGCGGGCGCGGATTGCGTAACGCTGGGCGACCACGCCTTCGACCAGAAAGACATGCTGCAACATATCGAGAAAGAGTCGCGTATCGTGCGCCCGGTGAACTTTGCCAAGGGCGCGCCGGGGCGGGGTCATCGCCTGTTCAACGCACCCGGAGGGCGCAAGGTTCTGGTGGTTCAGGTTCTGGGTCAAGTCTTCATGAAGCGGCCATTTGATGATCCGTTCTCGGCGGTCGAGCCGATCCTGAAGTCCCACCCGCGCGGCGGACAGGCCGATGCCATCATCGTGGATATGCATTGCGAGGCGACATCCGAGAAAATGGCGATGGGCCACTATTGCGACAAGCGCGCCAGCCTTGTGGTGGGCACGCATACGCACGTGCCGACGGCGGATTCGCAGATTCTGCCCGGCGGTACCGCTTATCTGACGGATGCGGGGATGTGCGGTGACTATGACTCGGTCATTGGTATGGACAAGGTTGAGCCGATGCGGCGGTTCATCACCGGTATGCCCAAGGCGCGCTTTTCTCCGGCCAATGGCGAAGCAACCCTCAGCGGAGTGTTCGTCGAGACCAATGATCAGGATGGCAGCGCAAAATCAGTGCGCATGGTCCGCGTGGGCGGTCGGTTGGAACAGGCCGGGCCGTAAATACTTGCCCTGACCCGCGCAATGCTGGAAACTGGAAGTCAGGCGCTTGGGCCTAGGGTTCGGACTGAAAACCACGAATGCAATTCCTCTCACTGACAGACACGGGCAGCGCGATACTGGCGCTTTTGGTGGTCGCGGGCATGTTCTTGATGTTCCTGCGCGAGGTCTACCCGACCGAGGTCGTGGCCATTGGTGGCGTCGCGGTGATGCTGGTGACGGGCATTCTGCCGTACCAAAGCGCGCTGGCCGTGCTATCGAACCCCGCGCCTTGGACGATTGCCGCGATGTTCATCATCATGGGGGCATTGGTGCGGACCGGAGCGCTGGATGCGTTCACCTCAACGGCCCAAAAGCAGGCGCAGGTGAACCCGCGCATAGCGATTGCCTTGCTGATGGGGTTTGTAGTGGTGGCGTCCGCGGTGGTGTCGAACACTCCGGTGGTTGTCGTAATGATCCCGGTCTTTGTCCAGATCGCCCGCACGCTGAACGTACCCGCCTCGAAGCTACTGATCCCTCTCAGCTACGCGGCTATTCTGGGCGGTACGCTGACCCTGATCGGGACCTCGACAAACCTGCTGGTGGATGGCGTGGCCCGGGCACAGGGCATGCAGGCATTCACGATTTTCGAAGTCACGCCGCTGGGTATCGTGCTGGTGATCTATGGCATGGTCTATTTGCGCTTCATCGCGCCGCGCCTGTTGCCGGAACGGGACAGCATGGCCTCGATGCTGAGCGACCGGTCCAAGATGAAATTCTTCACCGAGGCGGTCATTCCCCCGGAAAGTAACCTGATAGGGCGCGAGGTCACCGGCGTGCAGCTGTTCAAGCGACCTGGTGTGCGCCTGATCGACGTACTGCGCGGCGACGACTCTTTGCGGCGCAACCTCAAAGGGGTGACGCTGAATGTCGGCGACCGGGTGGTTCTGCGCACCGAAATGACCGAGCTTTTGAGTCTGCAGAGCAACAAGGAGCTCAAGAGGGTTGATCAGCTTTCGGCTGTCGAGACCAAAACGGTCGAGGTTCTGATCACTCCGGGCTGTCGGATGGTAGGTCGAGCGCTGGGTACGATGCGTCTGCGCCGTCGTTATGGTGTCTATGTGCTGGCGGTGCATCGGCGGAACCAGAATATCGGTTTGCAGCTCGATGAACTTGTCGTGCGGGTGGGGGATACTCTGCTGCTCGAAGGGTCTCCGGCTGATATCCAGAAGCTGGCCGCCGATATGGACATGGTCGATGTCACCCAACCCTCGGCGCGGGCCTTCCGCCGAAGCCATGCGCCAATTGCGATTGGTTCTCTGATCGGGATCGTGGTTCTTGCGGCTCTCGGCGTTGCACCGATCTTGCTGCTGTCCATCCTAGCCGTCGCTGCAGTCCTTCTGACGCGCTGCATCGACGCGGATGAAGCGTTTTCCTTTGTCGAGGGTCGCCTGCTGGCGCTGATCTTTGCCATGCTGGCCATCGGGGCCGCTTTGGACGCCTCGGGTGCGGTGTCCCTGATTGTCGAAGCGGTCGCGCCGTCACTGAGTGTTTTACCTCCGTTCCTGATCATCTGGGCGGTGTACCTGCTGACCTCGGTTCTGACCGAGCTGGTTTCAAACAACGCGGTCGCCGTAGTTGTCACGCCGATTGCAATTGGTCTGGCGCAAGCCGTTGGGATGGACCCGCGTCCACTTGTGGTTGCTGTCATGGTTGCGGCTTCGGCTTCTTTCGCGACGCCGATCGGGTATCAGACCAACATGATGGTATATGGCCCCGGCGGCTATAGGTTCACGGATTTCATGAAAGTGGGTATTCCGCTGAACCTGACCGTTGGGCTGTTGGCATCACTTCTCATTCCGCTGTTCTGGCCGCTGTAAGATCGGCACTGACCCGCCGTCATTTTGCGGTGCCTCTTGCAAATCTTGGCCGATACACAAAGCTTTATGAATGTATTTTGCGACAAGAGGATTGGACCATGCCTGCAAAAGGAACCGCAATTGCCGCGATCGCCTGCGCGATGATGGCGAGCACTGGCTTTGCCGGAACAGTCGAAGGCTCGGCCAGCTATCGCGAAAGGATCGCCGTTCCGCCCGATGCAACCCTGTTTGTTGAGCTGCAGGATGTTTCGCTTGCTGATGCGCCAGCCGTAACGCTTGCGGCGCAACGCTACACTCTGTCAGCCGTTCCCGCGCCCTTCAAGCTGAGCTATGACGACGCTCTGATCAAGGACGGGCACCGGTACTCTGTAAGGGCGACAATTACTCAGGGGCAAAAGCTGCTTTTCACGACGGACACGGCCTATCCGGTAATTTCTGATGAGGCGGGCAATTCCGTCGATCTGATGCTCGTGCAAGTTCAGGCGCAGGGGGCGACAATGCTGGAGAATTCGGACTGGATCGCCGCATCGCTAAACGGTGAGCCCATCGAAACGGAAAGACGACCGGAGCTGATCTTTGGCCAAGGCGGCGCGTTCTCGGGCACCGGCGGGTGCAATCGGTTCACTGGTCAGGCCGAGATATCAGGCAACCGCATCGAGTTTCCTGACAATATGGCGGCCACCCTTATGGCTTGCCCGCCACCTTTGGATGAGATCGAACGCGCCTTCCTAAAAACAATGCAGAGCGTCACAACCTTCGCTGTCCAGGGGAGCGCGTTGGCCCTTCTGGATGAGGCGGGCGAACCCGTCATCAAACTGGTACGGAAGCAGTGACGCGTCAGGCCACAGCGCGGGATCGCCCTGCGTTGCGGCCTGAGAAGATGCAGCCGCCGAGGAAGGTGCCTTCAAGCGCGTTGTACCCATGATAGCCCCCGCCGCCGAAACCGGCGACTTCACCGGCAGCAAACAGGCCGGGCACCACTTGCCCGTCCGCTCCGATCATCTGACTGTCCAGATTGGTCTGCAGCCCGCCAAGCGTCTTGCGGGTGAGCACGTGCAGCTTGACCGCAATCAACGGGCCGTTTGAGGGATCGAGGAACTTGTGCGGCTTGGCCGTCCGTATCAGCTTGTCACCGCGATAGTTGCGCGCCGCCAGAATCGCCATCATCTGAGCGTCTTTCGAGAACGGATTGTCGACTTGAGAATCGCGCGCCTCGATCTGCGCCCTCAGATGGGTCTCATCAATCAGACCTCCGCCCAACTGGTTCATCCCACTGACCAGCTCGGTCAGAGTGTTCGCGACGATGAAATCCTCGCCCTTTTCCTTGAAAGCCTCAACAGGGGCTGTGGCTTTGCTGCCCGACAGAATGCGCTGGCGGATCACCTCTTTCCAACTGCCCGAGGTGAAATCGGGGTTCTGTTCTGACCCCGACAGAGCGAATTCCTTTTTGATGATCTTCTGGGTCAGAACGAACCAGCTATACTCGTATCCTGTTTTCAGAATTTCGCGTAGCGTCCCCAGCGTGTCGAACCCCGGCAGGCAGGGCGGTTGCAGCCGATTACCCTTGGCATCGAACCACATCGAGCTTGGACCGGGCAAAATGCGAATCCCGTGCGAGGGCCAGATCGGATCCCAGTTTCGCACGCCTTCGGTGTAGTGCCACATGCGGTCTCCATTGATCACATGTCCGCCCGCCTTTTCGCTGATCGGGATCATACGTCCGTCCACGTGAAACGGGACGCCTGCAACCATGTCTTGCGGAGGCTCGCCCAGACGGTCGCGGGGCCAGTTCTTGCGGACCATCTCAAAATTCCCACCGATCCCGCCCGAGGTGACGATGACCGAAGGGGCGTAATATTCGAACTCGCCCAGCTCTTCGCGGTTGGTTTTGGCGCCGCGCTGGGCTGTATCCTCGGCCAAAACTTCGCCCGAGACACCTTTGGCGCAGCCGTTTTGCATGATGATGTGGCTGACCTGATGGCGGAACTTCAGCTGGACCAGCCCGGCACTGACATGTTCTTTCACGCGGCGGATGAAATGCTCCAGCACGCCGGGGCCGGTGCCCCAGGTGATATGAAACCGTGGAACCGAGTTGCCATGCCCGTCCGCGTAGGAGCCTCCACGTTCGGCCCAACCGACCACCGGAAACCAGCGCAGACCCATGTCATGTAGCCAAGGGCGCATTTCCCCTGCGGCGAACTCGACATAGGCCTCGGCCCATTTCCGGGGCCACAGATCGTCGTCGCGATCAAATTGCGCGCTGCCCATCCAGTCGCGTAGGGCCAGGTCGTGGCTGTCTTTGATGCCCATCCGGCGCTGCTCGGGCGTGTCGACCATGAACAGGCCGCCGAGGCTCCAGAACGCTTGTCCACCCAGAAAGCTCTCGGGTTCCTGATCCACAACGATCACTGTTTTACCTCGGTCGCCCAGCTCGGCCGCAGCCGCCAGCCCGGCCAATCCGCCTCCGACAACGATCGCATCTGCCGTGTTATTGGCCATGTCAGGTCCTTTCAGCGGTTGCGAAACCAAAGGAGGAAGGGGAACACAACGACATACATAGTGACGCCATAAACTGCCGAAGGCAAAGCCAGAGTGCTGAACCCGGTCTCGGTTCCCGTGATCAACGCCGCCAAGGTCAGCCCAAGGGTTGAGTTCTGGATACCGGTGTCAATCGAGATACTTTTGCACTCGGCCCAGGACAGGTTCGCGGCGCGCGAGACACCCAGACCGATCAGAAGCAGGGCGATATTCAGAGACACCAGCCCGGTGCCCATGATGCCAAGGTTCTCAATGAAGAGCTGCCAATTCCCGGCCACGGCGGCGATGACGATCAGCAGGAACAGAGCGCCCGCCAGTTTGGACAACCCGCCCTCGATACGGTTTGCAAACCCCGTTGCAAACCTGCGAACCGTGATGCCGATGGCGACGGGTAGGGTCGTGATCAGGAACATGGCAATCGCCAGCCCGGTGATCGACACTTTGGGCGCGTCCTCGCCCATGAAATGCGCGATGGTCCAGGCGGCCAGGATCGGCACAGTCAGGATCGACAGGATACTGATCACCGCCGTCAGGCTGACCGAAAGCGCCACATCGCCCTTGGCAAATTTCGTCAGGATGTTGCTGGTTACACCACCCGGACAAAAACTGAGCAGCATGAAACCGACGGCAATCTCCGGCGGCAGACTTAGCAGTTTGACGGTTGCAAACGCGGCGATTGGCAGTAGCACGACCTGACACAGCGCACCGATTGCAAACGGGTATTTTCGGGTCAGGACACGCCGGAAATCGGCGATCTCAAGCCCGATACCCAAAGACAACATGATGATGGCCAGCGAAACAGGCAGGCCGACATTGATTAGAAAATCCAAGAACAACTCCTCCCAAAGTCGTTTCAATGCAGACTAAGCGAGGGGGAAACCGTCAGGCAACCGCGTCGTTAGGTCATCTATAACGTTCTACAAACCGGCGCAGGATTTCGCCCGGCTGTGTGACGTCGGCGGCGTTGCAGATATTGATCAGGCGCTGGGCGTCCTCAGGAGGGAAATAGCCGTGGTGCTTATAGATGTTGATGCGCTGCTCAAAGTCTTTGGCGTCGGCTTCCGGATGGAATTGAGTCGCATAGACGTTCTGCCCCCAGCGGATCATCTGAAACGGGCAGGGGTCTGAGGCGACAAGATGCACGCATCCATCCGGCAGGGTCTGGACGGCCTCTTTGTGGCCCACAAACGCGTCGAACTTGGGCGTAAGGCCCGCAGTCAACGGATCAGCGGCGCCGTCCTCTGTCAGACGGCATGCCGAAGGGCCAACCGGTTCACCGAACTTGGCCTTGCTGACGTCGCCACCCAGATGCGCGGCCAGAACGCCTAACCCGTAGCAGCAGCCCATAAAGGGGTGATCCTGTGCCGTGATCTGAGGCATCAGCCCCATGACCGCGTTTTCGATCTTTGTGTCCAACTCGGATTTCGTTGCTGGATCGTCGCTGACGCAACCCGGACCTCCGCCGACGATGACACCCGCGTAGTCGGTGACATTCAAGCCTTTGGGCAGGTCTTCGCAATCCAGCCGGATGCGGTGGGTTTGTTCGGGCGTCAGGCCGGTTTTGTCGAGGATCGAGGCATATTCGGCATCCGATGCATCAGCTTCGGGGCGCAATTGTAGGATCAGAAAGCGTTTCATAGTGGGGCTTTACCTGTCAAAGCGGCCAGAAGACAAGGATCGCGGGGATCGAAACAGCGACGATCAGGATCTCAAGCGGCAGACCCATGCGCCAATAGTCACCGAACCGATAGCCTCCGGGCCCCAGAACCAGCGTGTTGTTCTTGTGCCCGATCGGCGTGAGGAACGCGGCCGAGGCGGCAACGGCCACCGTCATCAGGAACGGATCGGGAGAGACCTCGAGCGTGCGGGCCATCTGGATGCCCACGGGGGCGGCGACAATGGCCGTGGCCGTGTTGTTCAGTACGTCCGACAGCGTCATCGTCACAACCATCAGAACGGTGAGGATGGCCCAGGCGGGCAGGCCATTTGTCAGCTGGATCAGGGCATTGGCGATCAATTCGGTGCCGCCTGAGGTCTCCAGCGCGCTGCCCAAAGGGATCATCGAGCCGAGCAGCACCACAACAGGCCATTCGATGTGATTATAGATGTCACTGATCGGCATGATTTTGGTCATAATGTAGGCCACGACAACAAATCCCAGCGCGATGGGCAGGTAGATCAACCCGATGCTGGCCGCCAGAACCGCAGCGGCGAAGAGGCCGATGGCGAGCCACGCCTTTTCGTTCGCCGTCACGTTCAGCCCCCGCTGCGCCAGTGGCAGACAGCCCAGCCATTCTGTCACGTCGGCACCCCTGTCCCGGGGGCAGAGCAGAAGCAAGATGTCGCCGGCCTCGACCTCGGTCTTGCGGACCTGTTCAGTGATGCGGCGACCCTGGCGCGAGATGCCCATCAGAACCGTACTTTGCCGCCACGCCAGACCCAACCCTTGCGCGGTTCGACCGGTGATGCGCGCGCTTTCCGTGGCGACAACTTCGATCACCTCAAGCCCGTCGCCTTCCGCGGTCAGCATCTCTTGCCGACGGGTGTCCGAGAAATCCAGCTTAAGCGCCGCGCGGAACTCATCCAGCGCTTCGGGCCGCGCTTCCAGTACCAGCGCGTCGCCCTCTTTCAGAGTGGCGTGGGCAGATCGGCCATAGCGCCGTTTGCCGTCGCGGATAAGTCCAATGATTGCCACGTCGGACTTTTCGGCATCCTCGTACAGCTCGCTAACACGCTTGCCGATATGAGGCGAATCGGGGGGTAGGGTGAGTTCGGCGATGTATTCCGCCAGCGCCTCGGTTGCTTCTTCCTGCGCGCCTCGGTTCGGGATCAGCCGCCAGCCGATCAGCGAGACGAAAGCTAATCCGGCGATGGCTGCAATCCCGCCAACCGGGGCGAAGTCGAACATCTTGAACGGCTCGCCCAAGGTCTCGGCTCGGATCGATGCGATGATGATATTGGGCGGTGTCCCGATCAGGGTCGCCATGCCACCCAGTATCGTCGCAAAACTGAGCGGCATGAGCGTCAGCCCCACAGCGCGCCCCACCTTGCGCGCGGTCTGTATGTCGACCGGCATCAGAAGAGCCAACGCGGCCACGTTGTTCATGAAGGCTGACAGAACCGCGCCGATCCCGCCCATCAGTGCGATATGGGCGCCAAGACCGCGCGAGGCATCTACGAGGGTGCGTGTGATCAGGAACACGGCCCCTGACCGAACAAGCCCGGCCGAGACCACCAGCACTAGGGCAACGATAATCGTTGCGGGGTGCCCGAACCCGGCAAAGGCATTGTCGACTGGTACAACGCCCAGCGTGACCCCGATCATCAGGGCGGTGAATGCCACAAGGTCATACCGGAAACGTCCCCACAGGAGCATTCCAAAGACTGTAATGAAAAGCGCAAACAGAATGATTTGATCGGTCGTCATGCGGCCACCTTACCCTCAGATGGGCGTCTCGCAAGCCGCTCTCTTGATCCTTTGCCCCGCAAACGTCTATATGAGCGCCGAATACGCTAACATGATGACGAGGACGCACCATGGCAGGCCACTCCAAATGGGCCAATATCCAGCACCGCAAGGGACGTCAGGACGCCGCACGGTCCAAACTGTTTTCCAAACTGTCGAAAGAGATCACCGTTGCCGCCAAGATGGGCGATCCCGATCCCGACAAGAACCCGCGCCTGCGTCTGGCGGTGAAAGAGGCCAAGTCGAACTCGGTCCCCAAGGACGTGATCGACCGCGCGATCAAGAAATCGGTTGCCGGTGAAGGCGACGAATACGAAGAAATCCGGTACGAGGGTTACGGCCCCAACGGCGTTGCCGTGATCGTTGAGACGATGACCGACAACCGCAACCGCACCGCCTCGACCGTGCGCTCGACCTTTTCCAAGAACGGCGGCAATCTGGGCGAGACCGGATCAGTTGGCTTCATGTTCGACCGCAAGGGTGAGGTTGTCTATCAGGCGGACGCAGGCGATGCGGACACCATTTTCGAAGCCGCAATTGAAGCCGGGGCCGAGGATGTCGAAAGCTCGGAAGACGGTCACATTATCTGGTGCGCCGATACCGATCTGAACGATGTATCGAACGCGCTGGAAGAGGCGTTAGGCGAATCCGAATCCACCAAGCTGGTCTGGAAACCCACCACGACCACTGAGCTGGGTCTGGAAGACATGCAGAAGCTGATGAAGCTGGTCGATGCGCTGGAAGATGACGATGACGTTCAGCGCGTGACAACCAACTTTGAAGCGACCGATGAGGTCATGGCGCAGCTCTGATCCCACCAGACATCTGGTACCTTGAAGCCCGGCCTGTTTGGTCGGGCTTTTGTTTTTTCAGCCTCCGAAGTGTTGCTTGGCTGATCAGGCTCAAGCGATTACTCTTTGAAATGTAGACGAGAAAACAAAAAGGCTGGCTTTGATGCCAGAGTGATACATGGCGCGTGACCCGTCAGATCTGGCAAAACGCAATGTCCCGGTCCTGGCCGGGCAGAGCATTCTGTCTCAGGTCGCGTGGACCTTAGGCAGCCCGTCGGTGGTTTTGCCGTTTCTGGCGGTTTCGTTCGAGTTGCCGATGTTCATCGCGGGGGCATTGGTCTCGGTTCGCATGGTTGGCAGCATGATCGCGGATTTCTTTCTGGCGAGTTCGATTGCCGCGCGGCCCGAGAAGAAACGCGGGATCGCGATGACCGAAATTGCAATCGGAACCTGCCTTTTGGTCGCCATGGGGGTAGCCGCCACAGGCATCGTGCCGCTGATCGCTATTGCCTTCATCGCAGTCTTTTTCCTGATCGGGCTTATCGATGAGGTGCAGAACCTCATGTTAACCGATCTACTGGGCGATCATGTGCATTCGAAATCCCGAATGATGATGCAGTATTTGCAATTGGGGGCCGGTGGGCTCGGCGCCATAGGATTGGCACTTTTGTTGCATGAGTTGACCAAGGACAATCCGCCGTTTTCGCGCCACTCAGCCGTCATCGCTGTCTCCGCCACGTTCTTTTTACTGTCTGCCCTGTCGATCCTCGCGATGTTTGAGATCCGCAAAGCCAACAGTTCAGCAGCCAATGAAGCGAAACACTTGGGCCTGTCTTTGAAAGCCAATATCAAGTCCATTTTCAGCATGTTCGAACATGCTTGGTTTCGCCGCTACCTGGTCATGCGCATGCCGCTTGTCGTGGTGTCCTTGTCGGTGCCGTTCTTTGCCCTGATCGCGGCCGAGACGCATCACAGCTCGGCCAAGGGGCTGACCGCGATGATTGTGTCTTCGGCGTCTGGCTATCTTGTCTCGGCCCCGCTTTGGCAGCTGTTAAACATGAAATCCCATCGTACCGTCATGGTCGCAGGGACTTTGATGGTGGCGATCACGGGGATCGTCCTCTTGGCGTTTCACTATTTGGGCATCGACCACGAAGTTCACTTGCACGCAATTGCCCTGTTCATCGCAACGGTTGCCGTCACGGGGATCAGCAGCGCGCGCAAGCTCTACTTTCTTGACGTCGCCCCGAAAGAGCAGCGGGTTCAGGCCTCTGCCGCGATCAAAAGCATCGCACGCCTGACCGCTGTTGCCATGTCAGCCGCTTTGGCAGCGGTCGCGCATATGCATGAGGTTTCGCTGGCGGTTGCGTTCATTGTGCTGTGCAGTCTGGTCGCAACCGCTGCCTGTTACATGGTCGTCTTGCCCAAGCCAGCGACACCTGACTTGCAGGGCGGCTGAAGTCACCAGAGGCCCAATCAGAAGAACGACGAAATCTCGTCCAGAGGTTTCTTCATCTTGGCAACGGAGGGGACAGTCGCGGCCTCTGACGGGTGGCCAACAGCGATGATCATCGTCGGCTTTTCCGACGCCGGGCGCCCCAGCGCGTCATTCAGGAACTTCATCGGATTCGGCGTGTGCGTCAGTGTCGAAAGCCCGGAGTGATGCAGGGCAGCCAACAGAAAGCCCGTTGCGATGTTGACGCTCTCCGGGACGTAGTAGTTTTTATACCGCGTGCCATCCTCGAACTCACCCCAGCGTTGGGCGAAAACCACGATAAGCCAGGGGGCAATGGTCAGGTGTTCTTTGACCGCGTTGGTCCCGATGGGTTCAAGCGCTTTGATCCACTCATCCCCTGCGCCGCCGGCATAGAAGCGGCGTTCTTCTTCCTCAGCCTCTTCCCGGATGCGCCGCTTCAAAGCTGGGTCCGCGATGGCGGCAAAATGCCATGGCTGATGGTTGGCCCCGGATGGCGCGGTGCCTGCGGTCCGCAAGCAGGTCAGAACTACTTCGCGATCAACGGGGCGGTCGATGAAATCTCGAACGGTATGGCGCTGGCGCATCTTGTCGTAGAATGCCTGGGCGGCTTGCTGCATCTCGGCATCGCTCATCTCGCACCGGTCGGGCAGAGGGATCGGATCATAGCTGAGCGCATCGCGTGAGAACATCGTCTTACTCCGGATTTTTGCCCTTTATCTGGTGGTCGGCATCCGGGATCAAGGCCTTTGCAGCGGCCTGCTTTACGGCTTTGGTCAAGGGGGTCAGGGCCGAGGCCAACACGCGACCAACCTGCCAATTGAGGGGTACGTCCAAAGGTGCGTTGGGTGCGACTTCACATAGTCTGCCGTCCTGCAAAGCGTCGCGCACCAGGGGTTCGGGGTTCATGCCCCAGCCCAATCCGGCAACAGCGGCGTCGACAAACCCGTGGGAGGACGGGACGAAATGCGAAGGCGGCGACAGTCGCTGCCCGGTTTGGGCCGATATCCAGACCCGCTGAAGGCTGTCCTTGCGGTTGAATACAAGGCAGGGCGCTTGGGCCAGCGACCGCGCGGTCAATCCCTCGCTGAACCAGTGCGTGGTGAACTCCGGGCTTGCCGTCGCGAGATACCGCATCGCGCCAAGGGCATGGGTATCACATCCGGTGACCGGTTGCCCTCCCACGGTGATTGCGGCGCTAACCTCGCCCCGGCGCAGCCAGTCTGCCGAATGCTCCTGATCGTCGATCACCAGATCGAACAACAGGTCCGGCACCTGCGTCATCACATCGATGAACCACGCAGCAAGAACATCTGCCGGAAGGGCGATGCGCACCCGTGCCGGACCGGGGCCGCTCCCCAAGGTCAATTCGCGTGCAAGTTGGGACTCCAGCAGTCCGATATCCTCAGCATGTTTGGCAATCCGCAGCCCGGCAGGCGTGGCGGTGCAGGGGGAGCCGCGATTGATCAGGCTGGTGCCGATGCGATCCTCCAACGCTTTGATCCGCTGGGATATCGCCGAGGGCGTGACGGACAGCTCAGAGGCCGCCGCGTCAAAGCTCCCGTGCCGCAGAATCGCGGCCAGCGCGTTCAGATGATGCGGATCGATCAGCATTAGTCAGACTTAATCCTGTTCAGTATCTTTAATTTGATAGACCGAGGCGAAGTCGCTAGTCAAACCTTCAAACGACAGGAGGTTTCATGTCTGCGCCCCTCATCGCTGGTTTTGTTCTTAGCTTCAGTCTGATTCTGGCCATTGGTGCGCAGAACGCGTTCATCCTCAGGCAAGGTCTGCGGCGCGAGCATGTGTTTATCCTGTGCCTGACCTGCGCTGTATCTGATGCGATCCTGATTACCGCCGGGATTGCAGGATTTGGCACGCTAGCACAGGCCGCGCCGTGGTTCGAGACGGTGATGCGCTTTGGCGGCGCCGCGTTCTTGACGTGGTACGGATTGCGCAGCCTGTGGTCAGCTTGGCAGGGCGGCGCGGTGATGGAACTGGGCGAAAGCCAACGCACAAGCCTGCGATCCGCGATGCTGACGGTGCTGGCCTTCACCTGGCTGAACCCGCATGTCTATCTGGATACCGTGGTACTAATCGGCTCGATCTCGGCCCAGTATGACGACCGGTTCAGATTTGCCATTGGGGCCGTGACCTCAAGCTTTGTTTTCTTCTTCACGCTGGGCTACGGGGCCAGGATATTATCGCCGTTTTTCGCACGCCCACGCGCTTGGCAGGTGTTGGACGCGCTGATTGGGATTGTGATGCTGGGAATTGCGTGGAAGTTACTTGTCATGTGAAGGGTTGTTCTGCCGGTGAATTCGGTGTTCAACCGGGAACATGACAACAGCTTCCGCCCCTTCGCGCCCCGTTGTGGGGATGTTTTGGATGTTCGCCGCGGGTCTGGCCTTTTTGGTGATGACGGCGCTGGTGAAATCGCTAGGCTCGACCATGGACCCGATTCAGGCCGCGTTTTTGCGCTACGTCCTTGGGTTGGTATTTCTGCTGCCTGCTCTGCGGTCGATACTGGCAACGCGGTTGAGCAAGCGCGATCTCTCACTATTCGGGCTAAGAGGGGTCATTCACGGGGTGGCGGTCATGCTGTGGTTTTACGCGATGACTCGCATTCCTTTGGCCGAGGTGACGGCCATGAACTACATGACCCCGGTCTATGTCACACTTGGCGCGGCCCTGTTTCTGGGTGAGAAGCTGGCCTTTCGCCGATTGGCCGCCATTCTGGTCGCCCTGATTGGCGTGCTGATCATTCTGCGCCCCGGATTTCGCGAGGTCTCCGGCGGGCATCTCGCCATGCTGGGAACGGCGTTGACGCTGGGCGGGTCTTACCTACTGGCCAAACTGTTGGTGCGGGATATCCCGCCCTCGGTCGTGGTGGCCCATCTTTCGATCTGGGTGACATTGGCATTGATCCCCTTTGCAATCGCTGTCTGGTCGCCGCCTACTCTCAGGGACATCGGGGTGCTGTTTCTAGTCGCAAGCTTTGCAACGGCAGGGCACTACTTTATGACATTGGCTCTGCAGGCCGCCCCGGTTGCGGTCACACAACCAGTCACCTTCCTGCAGCTAATCTGGGCGACGATTGTCGGTGCCTTGGTGTTCCACGAAAGCGTTGACATCTGGGTCGTGGCTGGCGGTACGTTGATACTGACCGCCGTCAGCTTTATTTCCTGGCGCGAAGCGATGCTGAACAAACGCGATGTGACACCATCGGCTTTTGCACCCAAAGCATGAAAACATCCGTCCGAAAACGAGATTGATTGACGAGTCAATAAAAAGCGCCTAGCGTCGTCGGGAAATCCTGTTGCCCAGGGGGACGCGATGCCAAAAGTTGGAATGGAGCCAATACGCCGTGATGCGATCGTACGTGCGACGATTGCCGAATTGGGCGTGCAGAAATCTCTGGATGTGACCGTCAGCCAGATCGCCAAACGCGCAGGCATGTCCAGCGCGCTGGCGCACCATTATTTCGGCGGCAAGGATCAGATCTTTCTGGCCGCCATGCGGCAAATCCTGACGGATTTCGGCAAGGAAGCCCGGACCGAGCTGGCCGCCGCAGCCCCGGACCAACGGGCGCAAGCCATCATCCGTGCCTGTTTTGCCCATTCATGTTTCACCCCGGACGTGATTGCGGCCTGGATGACATTCTATGTCCTTGCGCAAACCAATGATGATGCTCTGCGGCTGTGGAAGGTTTATCAGGCGCGCATCCGCTCGAACCTGATCCATGCGTTGCGCCCGCAAATTGCCGAACCGGTCAACGCGGCCGAGACCATGATTGCCTTGATCGACGGGCTATATATCCACTCGGCGCTGAGCGCCCCGGAAGAGCCTCAGCTGGCTGCCAATCACGCTTTGCGCGTCCTGAATACTCTGCTCGAGGGCGAAAAATGACAAAACCAAACATTCTGATCCTGATGGTGGATCAGCTGAACGGCACCTTGTTTCCAGATGGTCCGGCCGACTGGTTGCACGCGCCGAACCTGAAGAAACTGGCCGAACGCTCGACTCGTTTTGCCAATACTTACACGGCCTCACCGCTTTGCGCGCCGGGACGGGCGAGCTTCATGTCGGGTCAGTTGCCTTCACGCACAGGGGTTTATGACAACGCGGCCGAGTTTGGCAGTGACATTCCGACCTATGCTCACCACCTGCGGCGCGCAGGATATTATACCTGCCTTTCGGGCAAGATGCATTTTGTTGGTCCCGACCAACTGCACGGGTTCGAAGACCGCCTGACCACCGATATCTACCCCGCTGACTTTGGCTGGACTCCGGATTACCGCAAACCGGGTGAGCGGATCGACTGGTGGTATCACAACATGGGTTCCGTCACCGGTGCGGGTGTGGCGGAAATCTCGAACCAGATGGAGTATGACGACGAGGTCGCCTATCACGCAAAGGCCAAGCTCTATGATCTCGCGCGCGGAAATGACGACCGTCCCTGGGCTATGACCGTGAGCTTTACGCACCCTCACGACCCCTATGTTGCGCGTCGCAAGTACTGGGATCTCTATGAGGATTGCGAGCATCTGCTACCCGAGATCTCTGATCTTGGCTATGACAATCAGGACCCGCATTCCAAGCGTATTTTCGACGCCAACGACTGGCGCAGCTTCGACATCACCGAAGAAGATATCCGCAAGTCGCGCCGCGCGTATTTCGCCAATATCTCATACCTGGATGACAAGATCGGTGAGATCATCGAAGTGCTGGAGACGACACGCCAAGAGGCGATCATCATGTTTGTCTCGGACCATGGCGACATGCTGGGCGAACGCGGGTTGTGGTTCAAGATGACGTTCTTTGAGGGCTCATCGCGCGTGCCGCTGATGATCTCGGCGCCGGATTTGCCTGCGGGCCTTATCGAAACGCCTGTGTCGACCATCGACGTGACCCCGACGCTGGGCGCTCTGGCCGGTGTTGATATGGCCGAGATTGCCCCATGGACGGATGGCGAGGACCTCGTGCCTCTGGCCAAAGGGCAGGAGCGGACAGCCCCCGTGGCGATGGAATACGCGGCTGAGGCCTCTTATGCGCCGCTGGTCTCGTTGCGCTATGGCAAGTGGAAATACAATCGTTGCGCGCTGGACCCCGATCAGCTGTTTGATCTTGAGGCCGACCCGCATGAACAGAACAACCTCGCCGATGACCCCGCGCATGCCGGAACCTTGCAAACGTTGCGTGCGAAGTCCGAGGCGCGCTGGGACCTGGACCGGTTTGATGCGGATGTCCGCGCCAGTCAAGCGCGCCGCTGGGTTGTCTACGAGGCGTTGCGGCAGGGTGGGTACTACCCGTGGGACTACCAGCCGCTGCAAAAGGCATCCGAGCGCTACATGCGCAACCACATGGACCTGAATATTGTCGAGGAAAGCCAGCGGTTCCCGCGCGGCGAGTGACCTCTTCTTCTTTTTGAAAATACGCCCGCCGGAGGCAGAGCAGGTTTCGAAACCTCTCACGGCGGATCTATGGAGACGTGAAATGGAAGCAGATTTTGTCATTGTGGGTGCTGGCTCTGCCGGCTGTGCGATGGCCTATCGCCTGAGCGAGGCTGGGGCCTCGGTTCTGGTGATCGAACACGGGGGCACGGACGCGGGGCCTTTCATTCAAATGCCCGCGGCGCTGAGCTATCCGATGAATATGTCGCTTTATGACTGGGGATTCAGCTCGGAACCCGAACCCAACATGAACAACCGCCGGATGGCCTGTCCGCGCGGCAAGGTGATCGGTGGGTCTTCCTCGATCAATGGGATGGTCTATGTGCGCGGCCACGCGCGGGATTTTGATACTTGGGCCGATATGGGTGCGGATGGGTGGTCCTATGCGGATGTGCTGCCTTACTACAAACGCATGGAAAACTGGCATGATGGCGGCCATGGCGGTGACTCGGAATGGCGAGGCAAGGATGGTCCGCTACATGTGTCACGCGGTCCGCGCAAAAACCCGTTGTTCCAAGCCTTCGTCGACGCCGGTCAGCAAGCTGGCTATGAAGTCACGGGCGACTACAACGGCGAGAAGCAGGAAGGTTTCGGCCCGATGGAACAGACCGTCTGGAAAGGACGGCGCTGGTCGGCGGCAAATGCGTATCTGCGACCTGCTTTGAAACGTCCCAACTGCGACCTCGTCAAGGGTTTAGCATCGCGCGTTGTGATGGAAGAGGGTCGCGCAGTTGGTGTCGAACTGGTGCGTGGCGGCAAGAAAGAGGTCATTCGTGCCCGGCGTGAGGTTATTCTGGCGGCCTCATCGATCAACTCGCCCAAACTGCTGATGCTCTCGGGGATCGGGTCGGCGTCGCATCTGGCTGAGCATGGCATCGACGTGATCGCTGATCGCCCCGGCGTGGGTGCGAACCTGCAGGACCATCTAGAGCTGTATATCCAGCAAGCCTCGCTGCAGCCGATCACACTGTACAAGCACTGGAACCTGTTTAGCAAAGGTCTGATTGGCGCGCAGTGGCTGTTCACCAAAACCGGTCTTGGAGCGTCGAACCAGTTCGAGAGCGCGGCCTTCATCCGGTCGAACCCGGGGGTGGAATACCCCGACATCCAGTACCACTTCCTGCCGATTGCAGTGCGCTATGACGGTCAGGCCGCGGCAGAAGGGCATGGGTTCCAGGCGCATGTGGGGCCAATGCGGTCTCCGTCGCGTGGGGCTGTGACTTTGCGGTCGAACAAGGCTGAAGACGCGCCGGTGATCCGGTTCAACTACATGAGCCACGAAAAAGACTGGGAAGACTTCCGCAAATGCATCCGCCTCACCCGTGAGATCTTTGGTCAGGACGCCTTCAAACCTTATGCGGGGAAAGAGATCCAGCCCGGCGCCTCGGTGCAGACGGATGAGGAACTGAATGCCTTCATCGCAGAGCATGCCGAGAGCGCCTATCACCCCTGTGGCACCTGTCGGATGGGGCGCGCGGATGACAAGAACGCCGTGGTCGACCCCGAAGGCCGTGTTATCGGCGTGGATGGTTTGCGTGTGGCCGACAGCTCGATCTTCCCGCAGATCACCAATGGCAACCTCAACGCGCCGTCGATCATGGTGGGTGAGAAGATGTCGGATCACTTGCTGGGCAAGGATGCGCTGCCGAAGGCCAATGACCGCCCGTGGATTCACCCGCAATGGGAGGTGGCGCAGCGCTGATTTGATCCGCGTCAAAGTGGGGTGGGGCGACATCCGATAAACCTGAATCGCAACGACATTTATTCAGGAGCGAACAGGAATGTCCCACACCCCGCATGAACTGGCCGAAGAGTTTCCGGACAAGGTTGAGGTGATGAGCCAGCTCAAGCAGACGGACGCTCATTTTGCGCGGCTGGCTGAAGAGTATCACGAAATCAACCGCCGCGTTCACCGAGCCGAAACCAATATCGAGCCGGTGGAAGAACTGGCCGAGGGCGAGATGCGAAAGAAACGCGCCGCGCTTAAGGATGAGATCTGGGCGATCGTGTCCAAGGCTTAAGCCCAACAGCGGGGGCTCTGCCACCGCACCCCCGGGATATTTTTGGCCAGATGAAGATCAAGTGACCTCATAGGGCAGTGTGCCTCGGGTATGAGTGTCGATGGCCAAGCGCCGTTCCAGTGGCGGAACCGAGCGTTGATGACAGTTGGCGCGCTCGCAGATGCGGCAGGAAATGCCGATCGGTTCGTAGGCGCTGGCGTTGTTGATATCCAGATTGTCTGCATAGACCAAGGCTTCGGCGTGGCGGGTTTCGCAGCCTAGTGCGATGGCATAGCGGCGCACCGGCGCACCGAATGAGCCACCGGGTTTTGAGACATCCCTTGCCAGTGAAATGTAGCGGACACCGTCCGGTGTTTCCGCCAGTTGCCTTAGGAAATGCCCCGGTGTTTCGAACGCGCGGTGGACGTTCCACAACGGGCAGGCACCGCCAAAACGGGCAAATTGCAGCCGCGTAGCCGAGTGGCGCTTGGTAATCGTTCCGGCTTGGTCCACGCGGACGAAGAAGAACGGGATGCCTTTTGCGCCGGGCCGCTGCAACGTGGACAGGCGGTGCGCGACCTGCTCGATTGAGGCGCCAAAGCGGTTGCTCAGCATTTCCAGATCATGACGATCCTCTTGCGCGGCGGCCAGAAACGCGCTGTAGGGCATCAGGGACGCGCCGGCGAAGTAGTTGGCAAGGCCGATTTTGGCGATGGCGCGGGCCTCTTCACTCTGGAACTTGGCGAAATCGAGCGTCGCCTCTAACAGCTTGTCCTGACTGATCAGGGCAACCTGAAGCAGCAGCTGAAAGACCTGCGTTTGCGGTGCAGCACGTGAGGATAGGCGCAGGGTTCTGCTTTCCTTGTCGTAGCTGCGCAACGGGTTGATGTCTGAGAATATCACTTGAATGCCGCGTTCTTCCAGGCTTTGCAAAGCGGCTTGACGGATGCCGCCCGGGCCGTCGGCGCGTTTCGCGAACAGTTCGGCGGCGCGGTCAACTGCGTCGATATAGTTATCGCAATAGTGGAAGAAGTCGCGAACTTCCTCCCATGGGCTGGCTTGGGTGCGGGAGTCTTCGCGGCCTAGCGCTTCGTCTAGTGAGGCGAGGCGTTCGTGGGTTTGGCGATAGCTTCGGTGCAGCTCGATAAAAGCACGGGCAAGGGCAGGGGCATTTGATGCGGTCAGGCGCAGATCAGCCAAAGGGGGGATGTCGTCGGCAAAGACCGGATCAGCCAGCGCCTCGCGCATATCCGAGACCAGCCGCTCGCTGTCGCCCGTACTCAGCTCGGTCACGTCCATGCCGAATTCCTGCGCCAAAGCCAAAACAACCGTGGTCGAGATCGGCCGGTTGTTGTTCTCCATCTGGTTCAGGTAGGGCAGGGAAACACCCAGTTTTGTGGCAAATTCCTTCTGGGTCAGTGTTAGGCGCGTGCGCATTTCGCGCAATTTAGCGCCAGCATAGAGTTTTTGGGTGGCCATGGGCGTGCCTTTGCAAATTTTCTATTTTGGCACGTTAACTTTGCAAACCCCCGGGGGCAAGGCGGCTTAGAGGCCCAATTGTCGTTCGCGCCAAATAACTGAAGCAATGGCGGCGATAGCAAGGATCGCCGTGACCAACATAAGCCAGAGCAGGGGCATTGCGCCTGTTTCAACGGTTAGCAGGGCTCCTGCCAATGCGCTCAGGCCTGCTCCTCCGCCCAGCATGATTGCGCCGCTGAGGCCTGAGGCGGTGGCGGCCAGATGTGGTCGCACAGAAAGGGCGCCAGATGTTGCGTTTGGGATCGTCATGCCATTGCCCAATCCGACGAACGTCATGAAGCCGAAAAAGCTGAGCGCTGTTCCGAAGCCTGTCAGGAACAATGCGGCAGAAAGGGCGACGCCGGCGGCGTTCAGCCAGGTACCCCAAAGCACCATGCGGTTGATGCCGAACCTGACCGAATACCGCCCGCTGAAGAAGTTCCCCAAAAAATAGCCCAAGGCAGGTGCGCCGAAATAGATCCCGACTTCGGCCGCGCTCATGCCAAAGACTTCGGTTCCGATGAAGGGCGCTCCGCCCAGATAGGCAAAGAACGCGCCCGATGAGCAGGCCGAGGAGAGCGAATAGCCCCAGAACCGGGGGGACATCAGCAGCTCGGGGTATTCGCGAAATTGCTGCAGCAGGGTTTTGCCGCTTTTGGCTGAGGTTTCCCCGAAATCGAGATAAGTCAAGGCAAGGGTCAAGGCGCCCAAAGCGAAAGGCAGCCAGAAATTGGCTTTCCAGCCAAAGCTCTCTTCCAGAAACCCGCCTATGGCCGGGCCAATCATCGGGACTACGGCCATTCCCATGGTGACGTAACCGATCATCGAGGCCGCCTGATCCTGATCATACATGTCCCGAACCGCGGCCCGACTGAGGACCATCCCGACCACCACGACCGCCTGACACATGCGGAAAAGTAGGAACACCTCGGCCGTCGGTGCGTAGATGCAGCCGAGTGTCGCCAGTAGAAAGAGTGCGAGTCCCCAAAGCAAAACCGGGCGTCGTCCCGCTTTGTCTGCGATTGGCCCGATGATGATCTGCAGGACCGCGTTTACCAGCAGGTAAAGGGCGATCGACAGTTGCATGACCTTGTAATGCGTGTCGAAATGCAGGGCCATGTTCGGCAAGCTAGGCAGGAATAGATTCATGCTCAGCGCCGATAGTCCCGAGAGAAGAACCAAAGTGCCGATTGTGGGTGGTGTGCGATAAGTCGACGACGTTCTGAACTGCATGGTTCGCTTGTATAGCTGTTGAGTAGGCAAAGGCCAGACGCTTGATGCAACTGGCAAAAATTCGCAAATTTACAGTTTGAGCAAACGAGATTTTCAAAACTTTGCAAATTTGCCGAAAAAAACTTTGGCTGAAGGGTTGCTCACTGTAGGGTCCGGTCAGATTTCACAGGGGACTATCGCCATGAAAGACATCCTTTCCGAGCTTGAAGAACGCCGCAACGCGGCCCGTCTGGGTGGTGGGCAAAAACGGATCGACGCGCAGCATGGGCGGGGCAAGCTGACCGCGCGCGAACGGATCGAGCTGCTGCTGGACGAAGGCAGTTTTGAAGAATTTGACATGTTTGTCAGCCACCGTTGCACCGAATTCGGGATGGAAAAACAAAAGCCTGCCGGGGATGGTGTGGTCACCGGCTGGGGCACGATCAATGGCCGTATGGTCTATGTGTTCAGCCAGGATTTCACTGTGTTTGGTGGCTCTCTGTCCGAGACCCATGCGCAGAAGATCTGCAAGATCATGGATATGGCCGTTCAGAACGGCGCGCCGATCATTGGCATCAACGACTCGGGTGGTGCGCGAATCCAGGAAGGCGTTGCCTCGCTTGCAGGCTATGCCGAAGTGTTCCAGCGCAACATTACCGCATCGGGCGTGGTTCCTCAGATCAGCGTTATCATGGGCCCTTGTGCGGGTGGCGCGGTGTACAGCCCGGCGATGACGGACTTTATCTTCATGGTGAAGGACTCGTCTTACATGTTCGTCACCGGTCCCGACGTGGTGAAGACCGTCACGAATGAGGTCGTCACAGCTGAGGAACTGGGTGGAGCTTCTACGCACACCAAGAAGTCCTCGGTCGCGGATGGGGCGTTTGAAAACGATGTCGAAGCTTTGGCCGAGGTGCGCCGACTGGTCGACTTCCTGCCGCTCAACAACCAGGAAAAACCTCCGGTTCGGCCTTTCTTTGACGATCCCAACCGTGTCGAAACCTCATTGGATACTCTGGTGCCGGACAATCCGAACACACCGTATGACATGAAGGAACTGATCACGAAAATCGCGGACGAAGGCGATTTTTACGAGATTCAGGAAGACTTCGCCAAGAACATCGTCACTGGCTTCATCCGCCTGGAAGGGCAAACCGTCGGTGTCGTGGCCAACCAGCCCATGGTCCTGGCCGGATGTCTGGATATCGACAGCTCACGCAAGGCGGCGCGGTTCGTACGCTTCTGCGACTGTTTCGAGATCCCGATTCTGACGCTGGTGGATGTGCCCGGCTTCTTGCCCGGAACGCAGCAGGAATATAGCGGTGTGATCAAGCATGGTGCCAAGTTGCTTTATGCATACGGTGAAGCGACTGTGCCGAAAGTGACGGTTATCACCCGTAAGGCCTATGGTGGTGCTTATGTTGTGATGGCATCGAAGCACCTGCGTGGTGATTTCAACTATGCGTGGCCCACCGCCGAGATCGCGGTGATGGGTGCGAAAGGCGCGACCGAGATCATCCATCGCGCTGACCTCGGCGACGCTGAGAAGACCGCGCAGCATGTCTCCGACTATGAAGACCGTTTCGCCAACCCGTTTGTGGCGGCTGAACGCGGATTTGTGGATGAGGTGATCATGCCGCAATCAACGCGCCGTCGTGTCTCACGGGCTTTTGCCAGCCTGCGCGGCAAGCAGTTGAAAAACCCGTGGAAAAAGCACGACAACATCCCTCTCTGAGCGTGCGGGGTGGGGCGACCCACCCAAATCCGCCGAAAATTGCGGTACTCCTCCGCAATTTGCCCGAAATCAAGGCAGAATTGACAACGAGCGAAAAATCGTCGAATGATCCGGTCCATCAGACATAGAACCGCGCGGGCACATAGCACTGCGCGCGCGATCCCGGAAGGAGGAGCCTGCCATTGGCGGGTCCGGGGTCGCGCCTTGGGTCTGATGTTTAGTATCCTGTCTCTGCCAAGCATTTCAGTGGCCGAAACCTCTCTGCCCGTGCCTTCAGGCCAACCCATGCATCTGAGCGACGTTCTGTTGGACAACAACCCGGGAGAGCTGTGGGTGCGGTTCCGGTTCATCGCCCCAAAGATCGGCGCGACGGTGGGGCGGATCGGGTACGACGTAGCCTCAAACGACATGGAGCATCTGTGCCAGACGCTGGCGGTTGCCTATGTCGCCCAGCATGATTTGGACCCGGCCCTGGTGGTGATTTCACTGTCCGACCGCCCAATCCAATTCGGCGATGCCGCCCCCGATGCAACTCAGTTTTTCGAAGCCTACCGGCTGGAGAAGTCCCGGTGTATCTGGGAGGGGCTCTGACCATGATCTGTCGTCATGAATTCAGGGTGCTTCAGACAACGGATGCGGCTTTGGAGGTGCGCGCTATGACTTTTACCCCTTACGGGTGCGAAATCTTATTCCCGATGACAGCAGTCAACGAGGTGCCAGGATGCTGAAGCATCGGGGTTTTCCGGGCCGTCTGCCAGGGACGGATTTTCAATTCACTATCCGCCGTGCCAACCCTAAGGGCGTGACGCCGATCACCCGGCGTGAGCGGTTCCGCGACCGCAAACCTGCGGACCGTCGCGCAGATGCCGCCTTTATGGAGGCGCTTTGGCAGAACTTCGGGGATCAGCCCTTTGAACGCGGCAATCTGGATGCAGGGCGGCTGAGCTGGCTGTTTGAGCGTGAGGTCGTGCCAGCCGAAGATCCTTTCGACCCGGCTAACTATGATGCGTTGTTGGTCATCGATCTGGACGCGGCACGTGCGTCTTTTCCCGAAGTTTTCGGAGCAGGCTGAGCGGTGATCCACCCTGTGCCTCATATCCTTGCCCGCATGGGTAAAACCCTGCCCGAAGACGGGCAGGGTGGGTATGTGGCGTCAGAAGTTCAGCTGCGCGGCGACCTGAACGCGGCTGCCGTCGAAGGTGTCACCGGTCGTGGCATCGTTGCGCTCCCCATAGATGTACTCGGCGCTCAGCGTCAGGCTGTCGGTCGCCTGATAGAAGGCGTTGACGTGGATTGTCTCCAACTCGGTGAAGTTGAGGGATCCGCTGCCGTCCGAGAAGCTGTTGGTCGCCAGATCATAGTCCTCCTTACCGTAGGCGATGCCGACATTCCATTTCGCACCCAGATCCTGACGGAGCTCAATCGTGTAGCCGTCGACGTCGTTGGCCTGGCCGTTGACGATGGCGTTGCCAAGGCCGATCAGGTAGGGGCCGATCGCTTGACCAGTCACGTAGTTGACTTGGAACAGACCGCCCTCCCATGGGCGAACCGATCCCGAAAGAGTCACGCCCCACTGGTCCACTTCGGTGGCACCATCGCTGGTTTCGGCTTGACCGTAGAGGCCCGAGATACGCGCGACGTAAGTACCGTCGTTGTATTCAGCTGCCGCGGTCAAAACCGGGTCGTTCGAGTTCGAGCCGCTGACGTTTTCCTCAAGCGAAACGCTGAACTCAGTGTTCGTGCCGAAGCTGTTGGTATAGCGGATTTGCGGCTGACGGGCGAAGGCGATGCCAACCGGGCCGTTGAATTCAACCGACGTAGGGTAGGTGTCCAGCGGCTGGAAGTTTGTCCAGTACTGACCGATCAGCCAATTGTCACCAATGGTGATGTTGGCATGACGCAGACGCAGTTCGGCCGTGCCGTTGGACGCGAACAGGTCCAACTCCAACTGACCGCCAATATCACCAAGCGCGCTGGGCGTGCTGGTGCGCAGGCCGATGCGCGATTGGCGTACGGTGCTGCCGAAGGTGCCGCTGGTTGCGGTCGAAGGCTCGCCAATGACGTTCACAAACGCGGTGTCGCCCTGGTCGAAGTCGAAATCATAAAAGAAGTCGGCCTTGATGTAGCCGTAAAGGTCCAGGCTGGTGTTCCCAAGGCGGAAATCGCCATTGGCGGGACCGGCGCTGGAGGCCTCGAGGGCTTCGACCCGGGCGCGCAGAGCATCAAGCTCGGCCTGGGTTTGAGCGTCCTGAGCAAAGGCAAGCGTGCTGGTCACACTAAACGCAGTGGCAGCAAGCAGGATTGCCTTTTTTCTCTTTGTAAACATGTGGGTGTTTCCTTGTTTGCGAGTGTGCATGGCCAAAGTTCCACGCGCCCAGCGATCAGGGAAATCACGAAAGAGGGACTGAAAACGCGTTTTTACTCAAGTATTTGTGCTGAAAATAAGGTCGTGATTCACGGCATGGTGAACAGATCGGTTAACCCACAGCATATGCGCAAAAATAATCTGCGAACGAGAGTGATCGCCCGTGATATTGCGGGTGCAGAAATCAGGCCAGCGGCAGTGGAATGTAACGAAACTGTGACGGCTTGGGCGGGGTCGACGCAGCAAAATCGCACAACTCTGGTCGGCATGAATTTGCGCGGAGTTTCGCCTGTTGGGCAGATTCTGGCCGGAATCTTAGGTGGAAACAATAACTTGTTTGCAGACAAGATTGTGCAGTGCATTTTGATCCAGCCGTGCGACACTACTTTGCCTGCGTCGCACATGCACCTACTATTCCGTACCCCTTCCTTGCGCGGGCAGGCTTGTGTTCCCCACATCGTCCTGTCCGCGTTTTTCTTTGCACAAAAAACTGGCCTGAATGGGCATAAACCTGCGCAAAACGCTGAGTTTACCTCGTTGTTATTGAATAACGGTGCTGAGTTCCTGCATCTGCCTCTAAGAGCAATACAAAAAACCACGAGGCAGACATCATGCGTATTTCAAAAGTGTTCCTTGCACTGGCAACCTTTGCGGGCCTCTCGGCCTGCGGCGATACTCTCGGCGAACAGGCCATCCTGGGCGGCGGCGCGGGCGCTGTCGGGGCAGCCGTTCTCAGTGCCGATCCGTTGGTCGGTGCGGCCGTCGGGGCCGCAGGCAACGTGCTGTACTGTAAGACGCAGAACACCTGTAACTAACGCGAATTTTCGGGGCGCAAGCCGCCCCGTCCGTCGTCACGCATTGCGCCGACGTGGGGATGCCCTCCCTGCGGCGGCTTTTTGCGTTTCCAGAACACCAAGCCAAAGGACGTTCCATGTTCAATAAGATCCTGATCGCCAACCGGGGCGAGATCGCCTGCCGGGTTATGAAGACCGCCCGTAAAATGGGTATCGGCACCGTTGCCATCTATTCGGACGCGGACAAGAACGCACTGCACGTGTCGATGGCGGATGAGGCTGTCCATATCGGCCCGCCGCCTGCCAACCAGTCGTATATCGTGATCGACAAGGTCATGGACGCCATCCGCCAGAGCGGCGCGCAGGCTGTCCACCCCGGATATGGCTTTCTGTCGGAGAACGCCAAATTCGCCGAGGCGCTGGATGCTGAAGGCGTGGCATTCGTCGGCCCCCCGGTCGGTGCGATTGAAAGCATGGGGGACAAGATCACCTCGAAAAAGATCGCTCAGGAGGCCGGTGTTTCTACGGTACCCGGCTATATGGGCCTGATCGAAGACGCCGACGAAGCGGTCAAAATCTCGAACGACATCGGCTATCCGGTGATGATTAAGGCCAGCGCCGGCGGCGGCGGTAAAGGCATGCGGATCGCCTGGAATGACGAAGAGGCCCGCGAGGGGTTTCAGTCCTCGAAGAACGAGGCCGCGAACTCGTTCGGTGACGACCGGATCTTTATCGAGAAATTCGTGACCCAACCGCGTCACATCGAAATTCAGGTTCTGTGCGACAGCCATGGAAACGGCATCTATCTGGGTGAACGCGAATGCTCGATCCAGCGCCGGAACCAGAAAGTCGTGGAAGAGGCCCCGTCGCCCTTCCTGGATCCTGAGACCCGCAAGGCCATGGGCGAACAGGCCGTCGCGCTGGCCAAGGCCGTGGGCTATTCCAGCGCGGGTACGGTGGAATTCATCGTCGATGGCGAAAAGAACTTCTACTTCCTTGAGATGAACACCCGTCTTCAGGTGGAACACCCGGTGACGGAACTGATCACCGGTGTCGATCTGGTGGAGCAGATGATCCGCGTGGCGAATGGCGAAAAGCTGACCATCACGCAGGATGACGTGACGCTGACGGGCTGGGCGATCGAGAACCGCCTCTATGCAGAAGATCCATATCGCAACTTCCTGCCGTCAATCGGCCGTTTGACCCGCTATCGCCCGCCGCAGGAAACCGCTGCCGGTCCGCTGCTGGTCAATGGCAAATGGCAAGGCGACGCGCCCGAGGGTGAGGCTGCCGTGCGCAATGATACCGGCGTCTATGAGGGCGGCGAAATCAGCATGTATTACGACCCGATGATCGCCAAGCTTTGCACATGGGCCCCAACCCGCGAAGCCGCGATTGAGGCGATGCGCGTGGCGCTGGACAGTTTCGAGGTTGAAGGGATTGGCCACAACCTGCCGTTCCTGTCGGCGGTGATGGATCACCCGAAATTCGTCAGCGGTGACATGACCACCGCCTTTATCGCCGAAGAATACCCGGACGGGTTCGAAGGTGTGACATTGCCCGAAGGCGACCTGCGCCGGATCGCGGCCTCATGCGCGGCGATGCACCGGGTGGGTGAGATTCGCCGGACGCGAGTTTCGGGACGGATGGACAACCACGAACGCAAGGTCGGCAAGCGCTGGGTCGTTTCGCTGGAGGGTCATGATTTTGCCGTTCAGGTCAACGCCGACAAAGAAGGCGCGACCGTCAAGTTCGAGGACGGCTCGACCGTCCGCGTCGCATCTGACTGGACACCGGGCGACCAGCTGGCGGTGCTGGATGTGGATGGAATCCCTCTGGTTCTGAAAGTTGGCAAGGTTTCGGGCGGGTTCCGCATTCGCAACCGGGGTGCCGATCTGAAGGTCCATGTGCGCCGCCCGCGTCAGGCCGAGCTGGCCAAACTGATGCCAGAAAAACTGCCGCCGGATACGTCGAAAATGCTGCTCTGCCCGATGCCGGGTCTGGTTGTGAAGATCGACGTGGAAGTCGGTCAGGAGGTCCAGGAAGGTCAGGCGCTGTGCACAATCGAGGCGATGAAGATGGAAAACATCCTGCGCGCCGAGAAGAAGGGCACCGTTGCCAAAATCAACGCAGGCCCAGGCGACAGCCTTGCCGTGGACGAAGTGATCATCGAGTTCGAATAATCATGACCGCGCTTTTGGCATATCCTCAGGTCTCACCGGCGTTCTGCGCCGGTGGTCTGAGGCGTGGCAAAAGCGTTCAGCCGCCTTCGCGCCGTTCGCGGATTTCGCGTTCGCGCAGGGGGGTTTTGTCGATCGAGCGGCCGATCTCGCGCACGCTCCACGGGGACGGTTTGCGCAGTTTGACCACGCCGTCCTTGTCGACAAAGACCATCTGGAACCCGCGCGGGCGCAGCTTGGACCGGATCGCGGATCGTGCGGACGGATCCGTATCCGTCAGCACCACGACATCCCGATCCCGCATCGCGTCCTCGCCTTCCAGCAACATGTCGATCTGCTGCTGGAACCGGGGATCGGCGGGAGTATCGGCGAAGACGACAATGGGCCGGTGGGTCCACATGAAATCGCTCAACTCACTGTCGCCGACAGGGCGAACATATTCATCATCAGCAGGTGCTGTTCCGTCGGCGGCCATGGCAGCCAGCGGGATAAGTGCCGAGAAAACAAGGGCAAGCGTTTTGTTCATGGGGCCTCCTGTCCCGTTGAATATAGCCTCTGCGCGCGCGAATGCGACCGGCGATTTGCACAAGACGCTCAATTTGTCGCGCGTGGGCCATGCCCGGCATCTGCTGAACCACGATACGCACGGATTGCAGGCTGCTGCAGGCCGAACTGACGAGAGGACACCTCGATGACCGATAAGAATGACTGGCGCGCGCTGGCCGAGAAAGAACTGCGCGGACGGCCACTGGACGATCTGACCAAGGAAACGCTGGAAGGCATCAGCGTCAAACCGCTTTATACGCAGGACGACACCGCCGATTTGCCGCATATGGGCACTCTGCCGGGGTTTGGCCCGTTCACGCGCGGTGTGAAGGCGACGATGTATGCCGGGCGGCCTTGGACCATCCGCCAATATGCCGGTTTCTCGACCGCCGAGGAATCGAACGCTTTCTACCGGCGCAATCTGGCTGCAGGTCAGCAGGGTGTCTCAGTCGCCTTCGATTTGGCGACGCACCGCGGTTATGACAGTGACCACCCGCGCGTTGTCGGCGATGTCGGTAAGGCCGGTGTGGCCATCGACTCGGTCGAGGATATGAAGATTCTGTTCGACGGTATCCCGCTCGATAAGGTCTCGGTCTCGATGACCATGAACGGCGCGGTCATCCCGGTTCTGGCCAGCTTCATCGTTGCGGGCGAAGAGCAGGGGCACGACAAATCGGTCCTGTCCGGCACCATTCAGAATGACATTCTGAAAGAGTTCATGGTGCGCAACACCTACATCTACCCGCCTGAGCCGTCGATGAAGATCATCTCGGACATTATCGAGTACACGTCGAACGAGATGCCCAAGTTCAACTCGATCTCGATTTCGGGCTATCACATGCAAGAGGCCGGAGCGAACCTTGTGCAGGAGCTGGCCTATACCATCGCAGACGGGCGCGAATATGTGCGGGCTGCTCTGGATGCGGGCATGGATGTGGACAAGTTCGCAGGTCGTTTGTCGTTCTTCTTTGCCATCGGTATGAACTTCTTCATGGAGATTGCGAAACTGCGCGCCGCGCGGACTCTGTGGCACCGCGTGATGACCGAGTTCGGGGCAAAATCCGAACGCTCCAAGATGCTGCGGACACACTGCCAGACCTCGGGTGTCTCGCTGCAGGAGCAGGACCCTTTTAACAATGTGATCCGCACCGCGTATGAAGCGATGAGCGCGGTTCTGGGCGGCACCCAGTCGCTGCACACCAACGCGCTGGACGAGGCGATTGCGCTGCCCACCGATTTCTCGGCCCGCATTGCGCGGAACACGCAGTTGGTCTTGCAGGAAGAGACCGGCGTGACTGATGTGGTCGATCCGCTGGCGGGCTCTTACTACGTGGAAAGCCTGACCAACGATCTGATCGAGAAAGCTTGGGCCCTGATGGAAGAGGTCGAGGAAATGGGCGGTATGACCAAAGCCGTCGCCTCGGGCATGCCCAAATTGCGGATTGAGGAAAGCGCCGCGCGTCGTCAGGCGATGATCGACCGCGGGGATGAGGTGATTGTTGGCGTCAATAAATACCGTAAGGAACAGGAGGACCCGATCGACATTCTGGACGTCGACAACGTGGCTGTGCGCGAATCTCAGGTCGCGCGGCTGGAAGAGATCCGCGCCACCCGCGATGAGGCCGCCTGTCAGGCCGCGTTGGACGCGCTGACCAAGGCCGCACAAGAAGGCGGAAACCTGCTGGCTGCTGCGGTCGAGGCCGCCCGCGCCCGCGCATCGGTAGGAGAGATCAGTATGGCAATGGAGAAAGAGTTCGGCCGCCACCGCGCCGAAGTGAAGACTCTGGCGGGCGTTTATGGCGCGGCCTACGAGGGTGACGAGGGCTTTGCCGCCATCCAGAAATCCATCGAAGACTTTGCCGAGGTCGAGGGGCGGCGCCCCCGTCTGTTGGTGGTCAAGATGGGGCAGGATGGTCATGACCGGGGCGCCAAAGTGATCGCGACGGCCTTTGCCGATATCGGGTTTGACGTGGACGTTGGCCCTCTGTTCCAGACCCCGGCCGAGGCCGCGCAGGACGCCGTGGACAATGACGTGCATGTGGTGGGTATCTCGTCTCAGGCGGCAGGCCACAAGACGCTGGCACCGCAACTTGTTGAGGAACTCAAGAAAGCCGGGGCTGAGGACATCATCGTAATTTGCGGTGGGGTGATCCCGCAGCAGGATTATCAGTTCCTGTATGATAACGGGGTCAAGGCGATCTTTGGGCCGGGGACGAATATTCCCGATGCTGCGCAGGACATCTTGCGCCTGATCCGCGACGCGCGGGACTGAGGAGGGGCAGGGGGCTGTCTGCCCCCTCTTTGCCTGACGGCAAATTCACCCCCGAAGGTATTGTCAAACAGAAGAAGGGCGCGGGTTTGGCTTGCGCCCTTTTGTTGTGTGCTTAGGGTGTCATCGTGGAGGGCGCGATGGAGTTGGATCATATTGCGGTGGCGGGTGCCACGTTGGAAGAGGCCACGGCGCATGTGGAAGATGCGCTGGGTGTAAGTCTTCAGGCCGGTGGCAAACATGAGGCATTTGGCACGCATAATCGGTTGCTTGGCCTGAAGGACGGGCTGTATCTGGAGGCGATTGCCATCGATCCGGATGCGCCCCGGCCCGACAGGACGCGGTGGTTCGATCTGGACCGGTTCGAGGGAGCGCCACGTCTGACAAACTGGATTTGCCGCGTACCCGATATTGAGGCCTCACTTTCCGTATTTCCCGATGGTGTCGGGACGCCGATTGATTTGGCCCGAGGGGCTTTGCGGTGGCGGATGGCGGTTCCGCCAAATGGGCGTTTGCCTTTTGACAACTTGTTTCCGGCGCTGATCCAGTGGCAGGGGGATCTTCACCCCGCGCGTATGTTGGGGGATCATGGGTGTCGCCTGAAACGTCTGGTTGTCTATCACCCGGATGCGCTGCGCTTGGCAGAGCAGCTGGGTCCGCTTGATCCGGTTGTTTTTGACACGGGACCAGCGTCTATGCAGGCCGAGATCGAAACGCCTCATGGGGTACGTATTTTGCGATGAGGGTCCGTCAGGCCCAACCAGCGGATGCGGCAGTGATTGCTTTGATCACCAACGCGATTATTCGCGACACTTTGGTGACCTTCACTACCGATGAACGCAGCGCCGAGTCGATTGCCGATGATATCCGGGCGCGCGGCGCGGCGTTTCTTGTGGCTGAGGATCAGGGGCAGGTCATTGGCTTTGCAACCTATGTCCCATTCCGATCCGGGCCGGGCTATACCAAGTGCCGTGAGCATTCGATCCAATTGGCAGACGATGCGCGGGGCCGTGGCGTCGGGCGCGCCCTTATGGAGCAGTTGCAGCAGGTGGCCCGCAGCGAAGGGGTGCATGTTCTGGTCGCCGGGATCTCGTCGGCCAATCCGGGGGCGATCGCCTTTCATTCAGCGCTGGGGTTTTCTGAGGTGGGGCGCATGCCCGAGGTTGGGCACAAATGGGGTCAGTATCTGGACCTTGTGCTGATGCAGAAAATTCTTTCGCCCGAATGATCTATCGCACCTGACAGTTCTGCAATGGGACGCTAGTGTACGCCCATGTCGATCTGGACCCGCATATCCGATGCGCTGAGCGCCCTTGCCCAAGGTGAGAGCCTGACCGCTGTTTTCGAAAAGCTGCGCTCGCCGCCCGAACGCTCGGTCGCGTTTACAATCGCCGTGATTGCGCTTGGGGCCAAGATGGCCAAGGCCGATGGACAGGTGACGCGGGATGAGGTGACGGCCTTCCGCGACGTGTTCCAGATTGCGCGCGAGGATGAGGAGGGCGCGGCCCGTGTCTTCAACATGGCCCGCACCGATGTGGCAGGCTATCAGGACTATGCCCGGAAGATCGCGCGGATGTTTTCGGAGGACAGCACCACCCTGTGCGATCTTATGGAGGGGCTGTTCCATATCGCCATGGCCGACGGGTTCTATCACCCGAACGAAAATGAATTTCTGGAAGAGGTCAGCCGCATTTTCGGACAGACGGATGCTCAGTTTCTGGCCCTGCGTGCGCGGTTCGTGCCAGATGCGCCAAACGACCCGTATGTGGTGCTGGGCGTCTCGCGCGAAATGTCTATTGCTGAGATCAGGAAGGTCTGGCGCAAGCTGGTGCGCGAAACCCATCCCGACGCGATGATGTCGCGTGGTGTGCCGGAAGAGGCGATTCGCCTGGCCGAGAAGAAGATGATCGACATCAACCGTGCCTGGGACGAGATCAACGGCGCGACGGTTTAGGCGATGCGTCTGGCGACCTACAATATCGAATGGTTTGCCAACCTGTTTGATCGCAATGACAGACTGATCGTCGATGACAGCTGGTCCGGTCGTCATGACGTGACCAAAGCCCAGCAGGTCGAGGCGATCGCCAAGGTTCTCACCGCGATTGACGCGGATGCGGTTCTTGTCGTCGAAGCGCCGAATACGGGCAAGCGGCAGAACACGGTACGCGCCTTGCAAGCGTTTGCCGAGGTTTTTGAACTCCGCACCTCGCAGGCGATCATGGGATTCCCCAATAATACGCATCAGGAACTGGCGCTTCTCTACGACCCGGAGATTCTGTCGGTGCGCCATGATCCAAGGGCGGCAGATGACGCCCCGCGCTTTGACACGGAGTTTCGCATAGATCTGGACGTGGATGCGACTCAAGATATTGTACAGTTTTCCAAGCCGCCTATGGAGCTGTCGGTCCAGACCAAAGCGGGGTTTGAGTTTCGCCTGATCGGCGCGCATCTGAAATCCAAGGCACCGCATGGGGCGGAGTCACGGGATGAGGCGATCCGTATCTCGATCGCCAACCGCCGCAAGCAGTTGGCTCAGGCGATCTGGTTGTCCCGTCGGGTCGCGCATCACTTGGCTGAGGATGATCCACTGATCCTGTTGGGCGACTTAAATGACGGCCCCGGTCTGGATGAGTTCGAACATCTGTTCGGGCGCTCCTCGGTCGAGATTCTATTGCAGGCGGGTCTCTATGATCCCCATGCGGCTACGGCATATGGGCCGCGTCCCGGATCGGTGCCCGCGACCGCGCGGTTTGCGCGACCCGAGAACGGCACGTTCCTTGAAGCGTTGCTGGACTACATCATGATCAGCGAGGATTTGCAGTCCAGGCGGCCCGTGTGGCGCATCTGGCATCCGTTTCGGGATGCGGCCTGCTGGGCCAAACCTGACCTGCGAGAGGCCCTTTTGACCGCGTCGGATCACTTTCCGGTCACGCTGGATTTTGAGCTGTGACCTTTCAACCTGGCGCGGAAAGGCTTACATTCAGCATATGAAACATGTTCTGATGATCGGCGCGATGGCAGCCGCTTTTGCGCTGCCTGCAACGGCCGAGGAAGAGGATGCCCCAACGCTGATGGAGCAGGGGGCAGAGTTGTTTTTCGAGGGCCTGCGCCGCGAGATGGAGCCGGCTTTGGATGAGTTGCTTGGCCTAGCAGATCAATTTGGCCCCGCGATGCGATCCTTCATGCAGGAGATGGGACCAGCGCTGGCTGAGCTTGCCGCCGAGGTAAAGGATTGGAGCGTCTACGAGATGCCCGAAATCCTGCCCAATGGCGACATCATCATCCGCAAGAAACAGACCGAAGATGCGCCTGAAACACCCGAAGCTTTGCCAGAGGCCCCGGACGGCGCCACGGACATCTAGGGGCAGCTCAGCCCTTGATGACCACACGCACTTCGGATTTCAGAGCATTTGCAAGTGAATTCAAGCGGGACTCGGCCACTTCGTTGAACAGGGGCCGTACGGATTCGGGCAGCACCAGATCAAGCTCACGCTTTTTGGGATAGAAGCGCAGCTTGCCCACATGTGCGTCGCTGTCCATGCACAACATAGCGCCGAACCGCATAGCCTTGCCCAGAATCTCGGCCTGTTTTTGGTCCTTTTCATCCAGCAGCTCGTAGAGCGGCGCAAATCGGTTGCCTTCGCGTTTGTTGCGATAGCGATGTTGCAGCGCAAGGCCGATGAAAACGCGTTCGGAGTGTTTCAGCCCCCCGAGATTGGCGCGGGTGACATAGTCGAAACAGACTTCGGCGCGGTAGTCGGGATGCGCGCGCCAACTGACGTCGTGCAAAAGGCAGGCGGCCTTGATCAGACGGACCTGCGTCGCAGGCGCAGATTTGAACAGAGGCATCACAAAATCGAACAGCGTGCGGCCCATGCCGGGCAGGCGGGCGTCTTTCGCCTCTGAAAAACGACTGGCCTCAATGAGGGGATCGCGGTCACGCTGTTCCTGCGACATCTGTTCGTACAGCAGCCCTTCGCGGATACCATAGCTTGAGATCGCGATATCCTTGGGTTTGAAGGTACGGATCAGCCGTGCAAGTACATCCATCGCATAAGGGATCAGCGCCATTCGAGAACTTGAGACCCCAGCCTGACTGCGTAGTTTGTCATGATCGTTCGCGTCGATGAACTTGATCGTTTCGCGCACTTGTTTAGTGGTCATGCGGTATTCGTGCAGGACGTTCAGAGGATAGCCCCGCCGCAGCATGTCCAGCCGTGCAAAAGCTCGCCAGCTGCCTCCGACCAGAAAAAGCCGGTCGCGCTGCTGGCCCATCTGGCTGTGCAGTTCTTCCATGGTGGATTTGATATGGGCCTTGCGCGCACGACGCCCGCCCTTGATATCGCGCAGCTTCAGCGGACCAAGGGCCGAGGTCACGCGGCGGCCAACATCGCCACCTCCGATCTCGGCCAATTCCATGGACGAGCCGCCTATGTCGCAGATCAAACCGTAGGCACCGGGCCAGCCCAGCATAACGCCCTGGGCCGACAGTCGCGCCTCTTCCTGACCGTCGATCACAGCGACATGCAGCCCGGTTTTTGCTTTCACGTCCTGACAGAATTCAGGCCCGTCTTTCGCCTCACGCACGGCGGCGGTGGCTACGACATGCAGCCCCGGCAGGCCGAGATCCTCTGCGATCCGCTGAAAGCGCTGCAGGGCGGCCATCGCCCTCTCACGCCCTCGGGGATTCAGGTGGCCGGTCTCGGACAGTCCCGCGCCCAGCTCGCACATGACCTTTTCGTTGTAGAAATAGGCAGGTGACCGCGCCGCGCCATCAAAGACCACCATCCGGACCGAGTTCGACCCGACATCGACCACGCCCACCCGTGACAGCGCCCTTGTGCCGGGGTCGTCGAACAGAGGTCTTCCGAAAGGCCCCCAATCAGGAATGTCGGTTTCGACGGTCTGGTCCATGTCTTACCCAGAAATTTCGCTGTCAGAATGCGCAATTGGCGCGCTTGGGTCAATCATTCGTATCGCCTTCGTTCGGGTCCATTTTCAGGACGCGGATCGCCAAAGCACGCGTGATATCCCGTTTCTCGGACAGCGCGAAATCGTCCAGCTGTGCGACCACATCGGCGGCGGTCTCAAAGCGTCGATCCATGTGCTTGACCAGATAGGCAATCACCTCGGGGCCGGGGTTCAGCTGCCGGTCTACAAACAGTTTTGCAAGCACCGCGCAGAGCAGCGCGTCATCCGGTGGATCGAGCGCGACGTGATGCGCGCCCTCGACCCGGCTTTGCAGATCCGCCAGCGGCAATTGCCAGAATTTCGGCGCCAGACGACCCGTCATCAGCAGGGCGTGGCCCTCGGCCAGAACGAGGTTGTGCAGGTGAAACAGCATTTTCTGCTGCTCGATATCACCTGCGATCATCGGAACGTCTTCAACCGCAATCGGGCTGCGCGCCAGATCGGGCACGTCCTCGTACCGAAGTGCCTCGGCTTTGATTATGCGCCCGCCGGTTTCAGCCGCCCAGACATGGGCCAGGTGGGTCTTACCTGCTCCTGCCGGGCCACTCAGCACCAGTTTGTTGCCGGGCCATGAGGTGGCCGAAATCATCGCAACCGCAAGCGCGTTCGCCGGGGAGACAAAGAAGTCCTCACGCCCCAGCGCGGTTTTGGCGGGCAAATCGAAGCTCAATTGTCGGGCCATTTACGCGTTGTCCTGATCCTGGCTTTCGAGGCCGGTATAAAGGCGGCTATCCAGATAAACCGACGTGCCGAACCGAGCCAGCACACCCAAAGCTGCGGCAACCGGAACGGCGACCAGCATCCCGACAAAGCCGAAAAGTGCACCAAAGACCGACAAGGCCAACAACAGCCAGACCGGATGCAATCCGACCGAGTCGCCGACCAGTTTGGGCGTCAGGAAGTTGCCCTCGGTCACTTGTCCCAGTGCAAAGATACCTGCGACCAGCCCGATGTGCGCCCAATCCCCCCAGAACTGGAACAACGCCAGGCCGATAGCCAACGTGCCGCCGATCAGCGCGCCCAGATAGGGGATGAAAGTCACCAGCCCAGCAATGAAGCCGACGATCAAGCCAAATTGCAGCCCGACCAGCATCAGGGCGACCGCATAGTAAGTGCCAAGGATAAGACAGACAGTGCCCATGCCCCGCACGAAAGAGGCCAGCACATTGTCAATCTCACCCGCGAGACGTTTGATCGTGGGGGCGTGGTCGCGGGGCAGCAGCTCTCCGATCCGGGCGACCATACGGTCCCAATCCAGCAGCAGGTAGACCGAGACGACAGGCACGATGACAAGCAGCACCACCACGTTGATTGCCGAGCCAAGCGAGGCCACAACGGATTCCAGCACATCCCCAGTCTTGGATTTCAGCGTTTCACCCAGCCCGACAAGGAACTGGTGCGAGCTGGATTCGCGGTCTAGAATCGACGGGAATTGCTTCTCGATGAAGGCGCGCAGCTCCTGGAACAGGCTGGGCACTATGTCGACCAGGTCGATCAACTGCGTGACCAGAGCTGGCACAACCATCAGAATCGCAAGCACAAATCCAAGGACGCCGACCACGGTGATGATCCCGGTGGCAGCCATCCGCGACAGCCCCAGCTTTTCCAACCGATCGGCGACAGGGTCGAGGAAATAAGCAATTGCGCCGCCGATCACGAAGGGCAGAAGCACATCGCCCAAGGCCCACAGGATCACGACAAAGACAACCGTGGCGATGCCCCAGTATCTCAGCTGATCCTTAACCGGCAAAGCCATGGCGCATCCCTTTGTTGCACAGCGTTGCCATGTTCTTGGCCCATGACGCGCGGCGATGCAAGCGGTTCATGGGCCTTGGTTTCTGCGGGTCAGTCGGTCAGCGTGCCCAGTTCCGGAGTATCTCTTGTCGCGGTCTCGTCCGGCCAGTTGGTGCGCCAGATTTCGGCGGACCAATGGCCACAATGCACGGCAGGGCGATCAAAGCCGGGCAGGGCGGGTAGCAGAGGCTCAACAACCACATCATGGCGCGGAACGGCGAAATAGGGGAATGAATAGCGCTCGCGCCCTGATCGGTTGACGACACGGTGCGGTGTGGATTTCAGTCGGCCGCCCGACCAGAGTTCCAGCATGTCGCCGATATTGACAACAAAGCCACCGGGCGGGCAGTCGGGTGTGATCCAGTCTCCGGTGCGGGTTTGCACCTCGAGCCCTCCGACGGGATCGGGGGCGATGATGGTCAGCGCGTCCGTGTCCTTGTGCGGATGAATGCCATAGCCGCCCTCATCTGGCGCCTGCGGAGGGTAGTGGAGCAGGGTCATGTTGGTCATCGGGTCGCGGAACGCGTCGCGCAATTGGCGCTCCGACAAACCAAGTCCGGTTTCGAGCGCTGCGAGCAGAAGGTCTGCCACGTCATCCAGCATCGACCAGTAGGTCAAGATGACATCGCGCGACCCCGGCACTTCGACTGGCCAGATGTTTGGGCCATACAGCCCGCAATCTTCACGGATTGCAGCATCAGCGTCGACTTCGTGATGCAGCTTGTAGCCTTCGTATTGGTCGGCTTTGCCCGAGCCGTCATTTGGCGTGAAGAACCCCATCGGGATAAACCCGCGATAGTTTTCGCGGGTGATGGCTTGTTGCCATTTAGAGGCCTCTTCGACTGCAAAGATCGCGCGCGCCGTGTTGCGCACCTCATCGACGGTTGCCTGCGGAATGCCAGTGCCTGTGATGGACAGAAAACCGATCTCAGTACAGGCTTCCATGATCTGCTGCACGGTTTGGTCCCAGTCAGGATGCGCGGCGTCGTGCAGAGGGCTGAGGTCGATTGTCGGAATGTAGTCCATCAGTGAATCCTGACGCCTTGCCGGTCCAGTTCAGCGTGGACCGGTGCCAGGTTCATGCTGTGCAGCTCCTGATTGCTTTTCAGTGACAAGGCTGCCGCGATGCCGGCCCCTTGCCCCATGACCGCGCAGCACGCCATGTTGCGCGTGGCCGCATGGGCCACCTTGTCGGCCCCGTGCGAACGTCCGGCAACCAAAAGTCCCTTGATCCCTTTGGGCAGCATCGAGCGATAGGGTACCTGCATATAGCGGCCGGTGGTCGGCAGGATCAGGATGCCGTAGCCGTCGATGAACTCGGGATAAATACCAATCGTATCCTCAAACCGGCCCTGATGGCGCGCGTCATCTTCGGTCATGTTGTAGACCGCGTCGATCTTGCGCGTGTCGCGGATGCCGATGGTCATCCCGAAATTCCGAAGCCGAGCGTTTTCACATCCCGGCATGAAGCGACGCAGCGCCTCGATGGCGAGCATGGATTGACGCCGGCCTTCGATCTCACCCTTTGTGAGGCTGTCGGGGTCGGTGCCGTCGATTTCCGCCAGATGGATGAGGTTCATATAGGTCAGCTCACCCGTGTCGTGCATCGCACCCCATGTGCCCGCGATCGTGTTCAGATGAGGCGGGATCAGCCCCTCATCAATCGCCTGCTGGAAAGGCTTGTGAACGAAGGGAGAGAACATGTCGTCCTCTTTGCCCGAGGTTTCGATGTTCCATTCGCCACCGCCACCCCAGTCTTTATAGGTCTGCGGGTCGGCTTTGACGCCTTCCATAAAGGCGCGTTTGTCTACACCGGCGAGATGGAACATGACCGAGGCGGCCATCATATCCTCTCTCGCGGTTTTGTGTGTGGGGGCACCGGCGCGATGGGCGACATCTGCGTCGCCGGTCGCGTCGATCACGACCTTGGCCAGAACCGCCTCGCGCCCGGCTTTGGATTCGGTGATGATGCCGGTGATCCGGTCACCCTCTATGATGGGGGCGACGAACTGACGGTGCAGCATCGGATGCACACCCGCTTCTTCGACCAACTTGTCGGCCACCAGCTTGAACCCTTCGCTGTCCAGCTCATAGCTGAGCGACTGGCTTTCCGGCACTGCGGCGCCCATGTCTTTGGCTCGGGTCTCGAACTCCATGCCGATACCACCAGCCTCGACCGTTTGTTCGTGGCGATACCAGGCGAATCCTTCGACCCCCACGGCGGTGATATTTCCACCCATGCAGCCGAAACGATCGACCAGCGACACTTCGGCCCCGGCGCGCGCGGCGGCCAAGGCGGCGGCTAGCCCTGCGGGGCCGGAGCCGACGACCAGAACATCTGTCTGGTGAACAACAGGGATTTGACGGGCGGGTTCCGAGATTGTCTGCATCGGGGCCTCATGATTTTACATTTCCGTCACACTTTAGGTTCCTGATTGGCGGGTCAATAAAAAATGCGACGGACCTGAGGTCGCAAAATCGCCAATGGCCGATTGCCCCCGGCGGGGGTTTGGCATAATCACCTTGAAAAGCTCAAATCCACCTTTGAAGGTCACCCAATGCGCCTTAGCCGTTACTTTCTGCCCGTTCTCAAGGAAAACCCCTCCGAGGCCCAGATCGTCAGCCACCGGCTGATGCTGCGCGCCGGGATGATCAAGCAGGCTGCTGCCGGGATCTATTCCTGGCTGCCGCTGGGCTTCAAGGTCCTGCGCAAGCTGGAAAACATTGTGCATGAGGAACAGGCGCGGGCAGGCCATATCGCGATCCAGATGCCAATCCTGCAATCGGCGGACCTGTGGCGCGAGTCCGGCCGCTATGATGACTACGGCCAAGAGATGTTGCGGATGCATGACCGCCATGGTCGCGACATGCTGTATACGCCGACGGCTGAGGAGCTGGTGACCGACATCTTCCGTGGCCATGTCAGCAGCTACAAGGACCTGCCGCTGACCCTCTATCAAATCCAGTGGAAATTCCGCGATGAAATCCGCCCGCGTTTCGGCGTGATGCGGGGGCGCGAATTCTACATGAAGGATGGCTACAATTTCGACCTGACCAAGGAAGACGCGCTGCACGCATATAACCGCCATCTGGTGAGCTACCTGCGCACTTACGAACGCATGGGCCTGCAGGCGATCCCGATGCGTGCGGATTCTGGCCCGATTGGTGGCGATGACACCCACGAATTCCTCGTACTGGCCGAAACCGGCGAGTCCGAGGTCTTCTATGACAGCGCGGTCACCGACCTGACCTTCGGCGACCGTCAGATCGATTACGATGACCGCGCGCAATGTCAGGCGATCTTGGAGGAGTTCACCTCAAAATACGCGCGCACGGACGAAACCCACGATGAGGCGCTGTTCAACCAGATCCCTGAAGAGCGCCGCCGCGTGGCGCGCGGGATCGAAGTGGGTCAGATCTTCTATTTCGGCACCAAGTACTCCGAGGCCATGGGCGCGACTGTTCAAGGCCCCGATGGCAAGCCGGTTCCGGTTCACATGGGCAGCCATGGTATCGGCGTCAGCCGCCTGATCGGCGCGATCATCGAGGCCAGCCATGACGACAAAGGCATTATCTGGCCCGAGGGCGTGACGCCGTTCCATTGCGGCATCGTCAATCTGAAACAGGGTGATGAAGAGGCGGATGCTGCTTGTGACAAGCTCTATGGTGCTCTGACCGCTCTGGGTCTTGAGCCGCTCTATGACGACCGCAACGAGCGGGCAGGGGGCAAGTTCGCCACCATGGACCTGATCGGCTTGCCATGGCGTATCACCGTCGGGCCGCGCGGCCTAAAAAACGGTGTGGTCGAGCTGACCTGCCGCCGCACAGGTGAAAGCGAAGAGCTGAGCCCCGAAGCCGCCGTCACCAAAATTGCCGGGATTTATGAGCAGATCGCCTGATCCGCTCATCTCGGTCATCACTGCGACCTACAACCTGCTGTCACAAGGGCGGCAGGACAGTTTCAAAGGCGTTGTTGATTGCATGCAGCGCCAGAATTGCGCGCGGGCTGAGCATATCATTCAAGACGGTGCCTCAAACGACGGCACCGTCGCTCTGTTGCACGAGTTGACCGAAGGGATGCCGCGCACGAGTGTGATCAGTGAACCGGATGGCGGTTTGTATGACGCGATGAACAAGGGCGCGCAGGCGGCAAAGGGTGAATACCTTTTGTTCCTGAACTCAGACGACTCGCTTGCCTCGGATGATATTCTCAACCAAGCCGCAGATCGGCTGGAGGCGACCAAGCCTGACTTCCTATATGGCTCAACGCTGCGCCGCTATGAGGATGGAGGTGAGACGATGGAAAAGCGGATGTCGCTGAAAGCCATCCTGCAGCGCATGCCGTTCTGCCATAACTCGGTCTTCATTCGTAGTGATGTGTTTCTGGCGCTGGGCGGGCACGATAGCCAGTTCCGTATTGCTGCCGACTATGACCTGATGCTGCGCCTGATTGGCTCGGGCTATCAGGGTGAGCGTATGGATGAGCCGATCTCACTGTTCTGGGATCGTGGCGCGACCAGTGATCAGGGCGCGACCGGCAAGGATTACGCTCGGGTCTGGATGAACTACTACACGGGATTCAAATCCGCGAAAGCCCTCAGTCTGGATGATTTCGCCGGGTTCTATCGACGTGGACACATGCCGGCCCGTCTGATCTGGGAGCTGTTACGGCGACCCGACACACCCGAGCCGATCAAGATCGCCGCGCGCCACAGTCTGGCAAAAACCCTGCGCCGGTCCGTTCAATTCTGGCGCAGTTTTTAGGCCCGTACGACCGGCCGCGCAGTCAGAATGTCGCCGTCTGCGTCGTTCCCGCGGGCCACAACGATCGGACGCCCCATGCGACGTACCAGCTCCCGAAGCTCAAAGCCCAGAAACCGGATCCCGCAGATGCGTGCGCCGGTGTCGCGGTCGGTTACGCAAAGACGCCCTTCGCGAAAGGCAAGGCGATAGCCTTTGTCCCTCAGGACCTCGGCCAAATTGTTCCAGCTAACTGCGCTTGCAAAGATCGGGCGGATCGCCGCACGAAGCAGTGCCGCAGTTTCACAATCCAAATCTGATGAAGGTTTGTGGGCCAAAATCGGGCCCGTCCCAAGTGTTGTATTTTGAATATTCATGAGCGACCCCCGCTCTTTCAAATGTGTTCCCCCAAAGTCAGGGTGACAAAGTTTCTGATATTAAGCAAAAAGCGAAATAAAATTGCTCAATTGTTGTGGCATTTTGAGTTCAGTGCCTCACGCAATGCCGATATTGACTTCATAGCTGAAACAATAGCGGCCTGTCTGTGAAGGTCGTCACAACCTCTGGTGTAACCAATTGGCGGGCAAGACTACTTTTACCCTGCCAAAGGACCGGTAAGTGATTCGTTTCGATCTGGAGGCAGTGCAATTTGACCTCGGCAGATTTGCTGATAGACGAGGGCACGCCCCAGAGAAAGGCCGCAGGTTCGTGCTGATTTTCGCCACTATTGTCTATTCCAAGGATTATCCGCTGCTCAGGCTTCAGGCGATGTCTATGGCCAGGTTTGTTGCGCCGGATCAGGTGGCCTCGATCCATGTTATTCTGAACGATATAGATGAGGCCGGGCTAGCAGCGAAGATCGAACCGATCCTGCAGTACTATGGCCCGCTGCGTCCTAAAGTGCGGATTCTGAAGGGCGAAGAGGTGTTGCTGGGCGAGGGGCACACTGCCAAGCGGCCGCTGAATGATCGGATCTTGATCGAAAACCGTTATCGCCTTCCGCTGATCCGCAAAGGCGGATGGAGGGGCAACAATGGCTACCGCATGCAACAGGTACTGAAACTGGGCGCGGCGCGGGTGGCAGATGCCGAGAACATCGTCATTCTCGATACCAAGAACCTGTTCCTGCGGTCGTTCGAAGAAGGCGAGTTCTTCTCACCCCAAGGACCAGCACGTATTCAGTTCATGCCAGTTCAAAGCGACTATCACCACAATTGGTTGCTCCAGAGCCTTGAAGCTTTGGGTGTTGAACAAACGCTGACGGACGACCTGCGTACCACGACGTTTTCAACGCCCTTTCCGGTACGCCGGACGCTGATCCTTTCGCTGCTTGATGAGATCAATACACGCTTCGGCTCGGTTCAGGCGCTTTTCGCGTCTAAACGGCGGCCATCGGAGTTCATGTTGATGAACGCGTTCTGTCTGAAGTCACGTGATGGCTATGCGCCCTGGTTCGAACCCGCTGACCCTGCGCATATTGGGATGTGGCCAACTTATTCCACGGATGAACTGGCTAAGCTGGTCGCGCGGCTGCAGAACGACAGATCGCTGACCCTCGGGCTGCACAACAGGGCGGTTGCAAACTTGCCAGAGGATTTGCGCGGGCAAGTCTATGCGGCCCTTGAAACGCGTGGCATATGCGATCGCCAGGTGACGGAAGAGGTTCTGCAGCAAACTTCCGCGCTTTCGAGCTGACCCATAAGGACAAGCGGCTTGACCCGCGGGCGAAATGCCGAAAGGGTCGCGCCAAACCAGAAAAACCCCGGAGCAGGCATGGCCAAAACACCCCCGCCTTTCGCCCCTTTTGAATGGAAGATCGCCTGGCGCTACCTACGTGCGCGTCGGGCCGAGGGTGGCGTCAGCGTGATGACCTGGATCTCGCTGATCGGGATCACGCTGGCTGTTTTTGCCCTGATTGCGACCCTCGCGGTACGTTCGGGGTTCCGGGCTGAATTCGTTGGCACCATTCTGGGGGCCAACGCACATGTGACGGTCTATTCCTCGGGTGAGATCGACGCGCAGGGGCGGGTTGATCGGACCATTGCAGATTTTGAGGAGCGCACTGCGCGTCTGGCGCAGGTGCCCGGCGTTGAGAGGGTCGCGCCCTTGGTCAAAGGGCAGGTGCTGATCACCAATCGCGACCGCAGCAGTGGGGTTCAGGTCTTCGGGATGCGACCGGACGATCTGCTTGATTTGCCGGGTATTGCGGAAAGCGAGGAAGCGGTTGGCGATCTGTCCCAGTTCCAGACAGGCGAGGACGTCATCGCCATCGGATCAGGCGTAGCACGCAGCATTGGTGCCACCGTTGGCGACACCGTCAAGCTGACCTCACCCAACGGTGTCAAAACCGCCTTTGGAACCTCACCAAGGGTAAACGCCTACCGCGTGGTCTATGTGTTCTCGGCCGGGCGTTACGATATCGACCGCACGCGGGTCTATATGCCGTTCTCGCAGGCGCAGAGTTTCTTCAATCGTGAGGGCGTCGCCGACGAGATCGAGGTCATGGTCGAGCGCCCCGAAAACCTCAATCCGATCCTGATCCCCATCCTTGAAGCCGCAGGCGAGCGCAGCCAAATCTGGACGTGGCAGGACGCCTCGGGCGGGTTCTTGCGCGCGTTGGAGGTCGAGGACAACGTGATGTTCATCATCCTGTCGATCCTTGTCCTCATTGCGGCGATGAACATCGTCTCCGGCCTGATTATGCTGGTCAAAAACAAGGGCCGGGACATCGGTATCCTGCGCACTATCGGTCTCAGCGAGGGCTCGGTCCTGCGGGTGTTTTTCATCTGCGGCGCGTTCACGGGCATCATCGGCACGGTCATGGGCGTGATACTGGGCTGCCTCTTCGCGCTCTACATCGACCCGATTTTCTCGTTTGTGAACTACGCCATGGGCGGCGGTGTCTGGGATCCATCCATTCGTGGGATCTACGCGTTGCCCGCCGAGCTTAACGTCAGTGACGTTCTCAAGGCGATTGGCCTGTCTCTGGGCCTGTCTTTCTTTGTCACCTATTTCCCCGCCCGCCGCGCCGCGCGGCTGAACCCGGTTGAGGCGCTGCGCTATGAATGATGTGAGCTTGCGGCTGAACGGCCTGACGAAAACCTACCTGAAGGGAACCCCCGGTGAGGTGCAGGTTTTGCGCGGGATTGATCTGGAGTTGCAGGCAGGGGAGGCCGTCGCGCTTGTTGCGCCATCGGGTGCGGGCAAGTCGACCCTTTTGCATATCGCCGGGCTGCTGGACACGCCGGACAGCGGTAACGTTGAGATTGCGGGTCAGGATCTTGCAGGAAAAGGCGACCGTACGCGCACGGCTGTGCGGCGTCAGGATGTCGGGTTCGTCTACCAGTTCCACCACCTGCTGCCCGAGTTCACAGCGCTCGAGAACATCACTCTGCCACAACTCGCCAACGGTGTGTCCGAGCGCGACGCGCAGGGCAGGGCGATGTCCCTGTTGGACCGCGTCGGTGTCGCCCAACGCGCCGATCACCGACCGGCGGCACTGTCCGGGGGTGAACAGCAACGGGTCGCGTTCTGTCGCGCTCTGGCCAACGCGCCGCGCGTTTTGCTGGCGGATGAGCCGACGGGCAACCTTGATCCGGATACATCGGATCAGGTGTTCGAGGCCCTGATGACCTTGGTGCGCGACCAGGGCCTGTCTGCTCTGATCGCCACGCACAATCTGGACCTAGCCGCGCGGATGGATCGGATCGTCCGGCTGGAAGGCGGGACGCTCAAGCCAGTTGAGTGATCGCCACTCCAATCGCCATCACCGCAATACCACCTGCGCGCATCAGGGTGAGCGGTGTGACCTGCGCGCCGAACAAGCCGAAATGGTCGATGGCGGCCGTGCTGATCAATTGTCCCAATAGGACAAAGAACACGGCATTGCCGACGCCGAAATGCGGCGCGACATGGGTGATCGACAGGACGTAGAAAGCAATCAGAACGCCCGCCAGCAACAGGTGCTTCGGGGCCTGTGCCACTTTTGACAGCGCCTCAAAACCGGGAAAGACCACCATCACCAGCGCGGAAGACCCGAAGGCGATGGCAAACAGGATCACAGCCGCTGTGGTTGGCGAGCCGATAAGCTTGCCGAGCGCCGCGTTCAAAGCGGCCAGGATGGGGACTCCGATTCCGGCGGCCAACATGATGGCTGCGTATTGTGTCATGGCCCGAACCCTCTTTACCCGTATTCGTTGATCTGGATCATTGCGCCAAGCCGCGCAGTGGGCAAGCCTGTTGGCAGCAATTGTGGTAGGAGGATGCGATGATCACAAAGCTTTGTTTTGCAACGGCGTCAGCTCTGATTGCCATGTCTGTCCCCCTGTGGGCGCAGGATGCAGAGAAAGGCGCTGAGCTTTACCAGCACTATTGCGCCACCTGCCATGGGATTGATGCGACCGGCCATGGGCCGATGGCGGGTGTGCTTGTCATTCAGCCGACCAACCTGAAGACATTGGCAAAGGCGGACGGAGTTTTCCCTACGGCCCGCGTGGTGGGGCGGATTGACGGGCGTGATCCGTTGGTGAGCCATGGCAGTCCGATGCCAGTTTATGGCCCGTATTTCGAAGGGCAGGACACGGCGATCAAAACGCCCGATGGGCAGCCGATCCTCACCAGCCAGCCCATCGTGGATCTGGTGGAGTATCTAAAAACCCTGCAGGGCAGCTAAACGCTCAGCTGCAGATGCCTTCGATCTTTGCCTCGCTCCACGGGATTGCGATGTCCCGCTCACGGCCGGTCTGTGGCAGCGGGGACAGATCGAAGTGCTCCCCCAGCATATCGTGCAACCTTTTGGTGCGCTGCGCCTGAGGGTCCAGTGCACGACAGCAGACATATTCCTCGACAATCGCGCCCTGCTGTTCAAACCCGTAGGACAGGAAATCGGGCGAGGTTTCCAGATCGAACAGATACGGATCCTTGCGCCCGCCATGTTCTGCTGCGGCCCGCAGCGGGTGATAGCCTGTGGTCTCGCGATTCTGCCATTGCCAGATATGGGTCAGTTCGTGCGCCAGCAGCATGGCGGCGATCAGGTTCATCTCTTCGGGGTAGTCGGACATATAGTCCTCAAGATACCAATCGCGCGCGAAATAGACTTTGTTGAACAGGGCAACGGCGGCCGGTTTTCCGGTGACTACCCCAGCCTCGACAGGGGGCAGGATGCGTTCCCGGCAGGCCTCACGCGGGCGCGCTTCTCGGAAATAGGTGACTGGCACGACGGGGGCCCCTTTTACCAGCCGGACGCTATCCAGATCCAAGGTCGTGCCTTGCACCGCGCTTGCAAAACCGCGTTCCTGCTCGGTCAGAGGACGCCCGCAGGAAGACAGAAGCAAAAGGAGCATAAACAGAATGCGCAAGGCCATGAATTCAACCCTAGTGCGTCACTTGCGTTGCGCAAGACGATTTCACGTAGACGTGGCCGGGCCGCCGCCGGTACTTGATCCAGCACAAGACCAAATCTGCACGATACCTTTACACGGGTCGAAAGATCTATCGGAGAGTCCATGTCCAGTTGGGTGCCATTCATATCAGCTTTGACTGCGTTTTTCTTAAGCCACGCCATTCCCGCGCGGGCTCCGGTGCGGGCCAGATTGATGACGGTTCTGGGGCACAAGGGGTATCTGCTGGCGTATTCCCTATTGTCCGTCATCGTCCTTGCATGGCTGATCGTGGCCGCAGCGAACGCGCCCTATGTCGAGGTGATCCCTCCGTGGCCGGTGCTGCGCTGGGTGCCATTGGTCGTGATGCCGGTGGTGTGCTGGCTCGCGGTGGCCGGACTGACCATCAGTAACCCGTTTTCCTTTGGTGGGCTGGGAAAGGCGGGTTTTGATCCGGACCGCCCCGGTATTCTGCGCACCACCCGTCATCCGCTTCTGGCGGCGCTGATGCTGTGGGCCGGGGCGCATCTTCTGGCGAATGGCAGTTTGTCTCATGTGATCCTGTTTGGCCTGTTCGCTGGTTTTGCCGCGCTGGGCATGACGTTGATCGACCGCCGGACGGCCCGGTCATTAGGCAAGGACTGGCCTCGCCTGTCGCGCAATACCGCACGGTTTTCGCTACGCGCGCCCTTACCTTGGCCGCCCATGCGCGTTTGGCTTGCTTCGCTTGCCGTCTTTACCGTTCTGATCGCCTTGCACGGTGCTGTGATCGGCGTCTCGCCACTTCCCTGACGCAAGGAGTGGTCGACCCGCATATCTCGTGCTATCTGATATGCCGAAGTCTGACTTGTGAGGTCCAAAAATGCATCTGGCCTATGTTACCACCACTGATCGCGGCGCGACCGACCGCTTGTTAAGCGCCGTGGCCGCGCACCTGCTGGCGCGTGGTGCCAAACTGGCGGGGGTCGTGCAGACCAACACGGAATGCACCGATAGCAGCAAATGCGATATGGATGTGCAGGTACTACCCGATGGTGAGACCATCCGTATCTCGCAATCCTTAGGCGAGCATGCGCGCGGCTGCCGTCTGGACCCTGCGGCGCTGGAGCAGGCTGTGGGACAGGTCATGGCCACGCTTGCCGATGATCCGCAGTTGATGATCATCAACAAGTTCGGCAAGCACGAGGCCGACGGGCGCGGTTTCCGCCCGGTCATCGCCGAGGCGCTGGCACAGAACATTCCTGTTCTGCTGGGCGTGAACGGGTTGAATGATGAGAAGTTTCAGGCCTTCACGGGCGGCGCGGCAGAACAGCTGTCTCCGGATCTTGAGGCGATTGTCGGCTGGTTCGAAAAGGTCTCAGCCCAGCGGGCGGATGCCGCCTGAGAGCAGCCTCACGTAGCGTAATGCGCTGATATCCTGACTTGTTTGGCCGTACCTTCGCTGCAATCCTCGTTCAGGGAGGATGATAGGCATGTGGACAAACTGGGCCAGGAACGAAACCGCCACCGCTCCGATTGTGCGCCCTTTGGGGTTGGAGCAACTCCGGGCGACGGTTGCGGAACCTGAAAACCTGCGGGTTGTTGGGGCAGGGCATTCCTTTACCCCAATCGTAGGCGGCGCCGAGCGGATATTGGATCTGTCGGAGTTGCATTTGCCTACAGTTGGACCGGTCGAAGATGGGCAGGTCTGGGTCAACGCAAATGCGCGTTTGCGTGATCTTTCGCCCGCTTTGGCCGAGCAGGGTGTGGCGTTTCGCAATCTGGGCGACATCAACACGCAGTCGCTGGCTGGGGCCGCGTCCACGGCTACTCACGGCACCGGACGCACTTTACCCTGCCTCGCAGCCGAGATTACCGATGCCAAGTTCATCGGTGCGACCGGTGATATTCTAACCACCGCGCAAATCCCGTTGGAGATGGCGCAGGTGACGCTGGGCTTACTGGGTATTCTGACCGAGGCGCGGATCAATGTCGTGCCGAAATACAATCTGCGCCGTCAGGTCTCGCTGACCGATCTGCCGGATGTCTTGGCCAACATGCATCAGAATTGGGCCGAAAACCGGAATTTTGAGTTCTTCTATATTCCCTTCACCGGCAAAGCGGTCGAGCTGCGCCACGCCGTTACCGACGCGCCCGAAAGCAAAGCTCCACGCGATTTGGATATGCTGGCGGTCAAGGTACTGAAGCTCGCCCGAAACGCGGGGCGCTTCAGCCCCGGCCTGCGCAAGCTGTTGCTGACCCTGCTTACGCTGGCCCAATCGGATGAGGACTACGTAGGCGAAAGCTGGCGGGTGCTGTGCAGCGACAGACATATTCGGTTCAAGGAGATGGAGTATCATCTACCCGCCGATATCGCTGGTGATGTGTTGGCCGAGGTTTTTCTCCTTCTGGAGCGTGACCACAAGGACATCTATTTTCCGATCGAAGTGCGCCAGACAGCAGGTGACACAGCCTGCCTGTCACCGTTTCAGGGCGGCCCGCGGATCTCGATCGCACTGCACACGGATGCGGGTGAAGATCACAGCTGCTATTTCAACGCGCTAGAGCCGCTGTTTCTTGAGGCTGGAGGGCGCCCGCATTGGGGTAAGATGCACAGCCTTTCATACAAGGACTTGTCCGGCCTGTACCCGGATTTCGATCGCTTCTGCGGCCTGCGTGAGGAATTGGACCCACAGGGCAAATTCATGACGCCTGCCTTGAGCCGGTTATTCCGGCCATGAGTGATCCCTACCTTACCCGGTTGTCCGAGACTTTGCGCAAGTACGGGGTCGACCAGCCTGTCGTCGCAGTAGACCTGGATCGTGTTGAGGCAAATTGCCGGGCAGCACAGGCGGCAGCTGACCCCGGACTGGACCGGCGCTTGGTCGCAAAATCCCTGCCTTGCCTGCCGTTGCTGGATCATATCCGTGGGCTGATCCCCAGTTCAGGCCTGATGAGCTTTTCCGAACCGATGCTGTCGGCGCTGTTGCCAGCGGAGCAAAAGACAGACCATCTGATCGGAAAACCGCTACCCGTCACCTCTGCCGCGCGTGTGTTGCAGTCTTGCCCGGACGCCTCAGATCGGGTGCAATGGCTGATCGACACCCCAGAACGCCTGCGTGAGTATCTGACCTTGGCTGAAACAAGCCAACCGGCCCTGCGTTTGTCGCTTGAGGTGGATATTGGTCTGCATCGCGGGGGGCTGAAGGTAGATCAGGTTGCCGAACTCGCGCAGGTGATCTCAGCGCATCCAAACGCTCGTTTAAGCGGGCTCATGGGGTATGAGGCGCATTTGGCGAAGCTGCCCGGTGTCCTCAAGTCGCGGGCAACGAAGGCCAGCGCCAAAGCGTTTGAACATGCCGCGGCTGCACTGCCTGAAGGCGCGGGGTATTGCCTAAACACCGGCGGCAGCCTGACATTTCAGAGCTACCGCGCACCCGGGCCAGCCACCGAGGTTGCGTTTGGATCGGTCCTCGTAAAGCCATCCGATTTCGACCACGCGACCACTACTGGCTTTCAACCGGCCGCATTTCTGGCCAGCCCTGTCCTCAAGACCATGCCGTCAAACCCTTTGCCCGGATTGGAATTCCTGCCCCGGCGCAAAACCCATATCGCGATCTTCGGAGGGCATTTCCTTGGCCAACCCGTACACCCCGGCGGGTTCACCTATTCCTCGGTCTTCGGGCGGTCGAGCAATCAGGAGGTTTGGACTGGCCGCTCTAGCCATGCCGTCAAACCCGGTGACATCGCGTTGATCCGCCCAAGCCAGAGCGAGGCTGTTCTGAACCTGTTCGGAACGGTTTTAGCGGTGCGAGAAGGGCAGGTGATCGCACAATGGCCCTGCTTGCCCAAATGACCCCAAGGGCACAGCGGTACTTACGCGGTTTTTCAGCCGTTTTTCACCGCGAAGCGCATTGAATTCGCAAAGCTATGGGCGTAGGTCTCAACGCGTGCCGACCTCGTGTCGACACAGTTTGCCCGCGTGGTGGAATGGTAGACACAAGAGACTTAAAATCTCTGGGCCGGAAGGCCGTGCCGGTTCGAGTCCGGCCGCGGGTACCACACACAGCTCCTTAGACCGGATAGTCGAGCCTTGTAATCAGCTGCCAGATATCTCGGTTCAGGGTGGACAGATCTTCGACAACCTGTTCGATCTCGCGCAGGGCCTCACCATCCAGAGTATCCGTGCGACCCATTTTGATGTCTGTTTTCCGGTCCGCAATGCGCATCAGAATGGTCTTAGGGTTGCCGCTTTCGGGATCAAAGGAATAGATGCAGTGATTGAACCGGTTGCGGATGCCGGACAGTTTTCCAAGCCGTTTGGTGTGCTCCAGGATCGGGTCCCGAATACCCTCGGGGCGGCCATCCATTTTCGCGAGCCGCTCAACCAGATCAATCCGGGCACGGGTCGTGTTCAGGGTCAGAAAGATAATAACGGCAGAGTCTTTGCTGGTTCCAGCCAGACCGGCAATCAGGTGGATTAACAGGCTTTCGGTGTTGGTCCACATATAGTTTAACCGCCCCACCAACAGAATAAGCCGGTCAAACCGTTCTTCCACGAGATCAGCCAACACGTGGGCTTTGCGCATCAAACGGCGCAACCTCGAAATAGAAATGAGCAGCCGCAGTGCGGTTGCTGACCCCGATCTTGCCGACCACGTTATGCATATGCAACTTGACGGTATGTTCCGTGATCCCCAACCCGGCGGCGATGACTTTGTTGCTCTGACCTTGAGACACCAACCTGAGGACCTCTTTTTCCCGTTTTGTCAGCCTGTCGAAGAGTTCAACCTGCTGTGAGTCGGCGGGCTTGGGCGTTACAGATGATGCTGGGGCCTTGCAGGGGTTCGCTTGGGGGCCAGCGACACAATCCGCGAGGAAGCTGGGCAGGTGCAGCTGCTCATGCATCAGCAGCCTCAGGATCGACCGCCACACATCAGGGGCGACGTTCATAGGCAGAAAGCCGATCTCGCCGTACCGACTGCGATCCCAGCGTTCAAACAGATGCCGTGCTGCGGCGTCCTTGCGATAAGAAAACGCGAGGCATCCAAACGGAACCTGTGCCGCGTATTTACTTGGCCGTTCCAGCAGATCCTCCAGCATGACCTGATCTACGACGAGAACGCGGCTATCCTTTGCTTTGGTAGATGTTAGGTCGTCCAGTGAATCGAAACGAGATGCACGAACGTCAAACTCGTTCTGGACGCTTCTGAGGGTTTGATTGGAGAGAAAAAGCTCTCGACCAATGAAGTGAATTGAAAGGTCTTCGGTCTTGATATTCTGGTAGGCGTAGTCACGCTCAGACGAGTCAATCATTACTGTCCCCCCACTAAAAACCGAACTGCAATTCGCAGTTTTTCACACAAGTAATTCGGGCAGTTCGAAAGCCGAAATAGTCTTAAAAATATAGACTTATTGTAGATGAAATGTAGGGGGTCAGCAACCGGATATTCGGATTTGATACTTGGTCCTAGAACCATTGATTAGGGTTGTGTTCCGGTGATTTCGGGTAAGTAGAGGGAATTCAACGGCTTCTTTCGTCTAAGCCCAATTGGTAGGGTTTTAGGTCGGATTTTTTAGCGAAAACTCCGACCACTCCCGCAATATCCCCGGATTTCAACAGGCTAGACGTTCTAGAGCTTTTCGATAGCTTGGCAGCTTTGTCAAAGGCTGCGACGCTTCCTCTACTTCAGATTGCGAAGGTTTTTCCTTTAACGCCCGCTTTTCGCGCATTTTCGCGAATCTCTTTTCAGCGGGGACGTCGGCTTAGCCGGGAAAGGAGGTGCAGAAAGCTCGGAACCAACAGACCGCAGGGTTATGCGTTCAGGCATACCGTGCGGATTTTTGTTTCAACCGCACGAGTAACCACCTTTGAGATGAATGGTGGTCAGGTGCGCCAATAGAGTGGAAAGCAATATGTCTGACCGTAGAATTCTATCCCCAGTCACAACCGTCGAAGAAATTGATGTTGAAGACATGGACCCGGTCGTTGAAGACCCGGGTGTTGAAGATCCTGAATTGGATATGGCTGAAAACGCCCAACAGCAGCAACAGCAACAACAACAGTCTGTCGACAACACAAACGGCGGTGACGACAGCAACACCAATGGTGGCAACGACAGTAACACCAATGGCGGAAACGACAGCAACACGAACGGTGGTAATGACAGCAACACCAATGGTGGTAACGACAGCAATACCGTTCGCGACAATGGCAACAGCACCAATGACAATGTGAACCGGGTCGATATCGACTTTGGTGAAGGCGAGTGGATTCCGCGCGACGACGACAAGGTTGACGTGGACATCGGCGACGATGCCTCGACCGGTGACGTGATCACGGCCGGAGACGACGTGAACTATGATCCCGGTGACGATCTGAATCTGGATATTTCGTTGAACGGCGAAGGCAATGACATGGCCTCGTTCAACAACCAGTATGCCAGCCTGACGGACAATGACACGCTGAACGGTGCGACCGTGTCCAACTCCGGTACCTTCGAACAGAATGGTGATGCCAATGGCGGCACCGCGACTGCAGAAGAGGGTATCGACACATCGTCCGATGGTGGAGCGTCTGGCAGCGGTGGCACCAGCCATGGCGGTGATGCGTGGGGTGATACCCATGGCAGCACTTCGATGGCCCTCGGTGGCCACTCCGGAGATGCGAACGGCGCGGCAACCGGTGGAGCGGGCGCAAGCTCGGGCGAAGCGAATAACGGCAGCATCGGTCTAGGCCTGTCAGGGGCGCAGTCGGATGGTGACGGTACTGGCGCCGCTGGCGGCAACGCCAATAGCACCTCGAACGCGACGAACTCCGGAACGTCCAGTGCAAGCAGCTCTGGCGATGGTGGAGAAGGCGGCGCGGCTGGATCTCTGGGTCTTGGTGTTGGTCTTGGTCTGTCCGGGTCGAACGCGAGCGGCAATGCGGATGGCGGCGACAATACCTCCGATTCGATGGGAACTGGCCTTGGTCTGGCGGGCACTGATGCGTCTGCACAAGGCTCGAACGCTGGCGACGGCAATGCACAATCCAGCGGTAGTGCCGACAACACAAGCTCTGGCAGCAACCAGGCCAACGGCGCGACCGCTGGCAGCAACAATGCTGCTGGGATCGCGGGTGCTGGCGCTATGGGGGCCAATGACGCAGATGGCGGCAATGGTCCGGGCGGTAGCGGCTCCGGTGGTACTGGGACTGGTGGTAATGGGCCGGGTGGTGACGGGACCGGCGGTAACGGACCGGGCGGATCCGGCACTGGTGGTGACGGACCGGGTGGTTCGGGCACCGGTGGTAACGGACCAGGCGGCACAGGTTCCGGCGGTAATGGTCCGGGTGGTGCTGGCCCAGGTGGCACAGGCTCTGGCGGAGCCTCTGGAACAGCCGAGGGCGCACTTTCTGCGCTGAACCAGCAGAATCTTGGTCTTGGTCTGAATCTGGCCGATCCTGATCCGACAACGGGCGGTGGCGGCACAGCCGGAGATGCAACTGGAACCGGTGGCGCCGGATCTGGCGGAGCAGGCTCTGGCGGCAATGGCCCCGGTGGCGCAGGCTCTGGCGGCAACGGTCCGGGCGGCACAGGTGCCGGCGGCAATGGTCCTGGCGGTGCGGGTTCGGGCGGCAATGGTCCGGGCGGTGCAGGCACTGGTGGCACAGGCATGGGCGGGAATGGTCCCGGCGGTGCAGGTGCTGGTGGTGCAGGCGGTGGCCGCGTTGACACAAGTTCGGACGCGCAAGGCGTTGGCGACCAGTCTGCGACAGGTCCTGACATCTCGCAAAGCCCGGGTGATGTGACCGGTGCGACCAACAACCTGCAAACTCCGGATGGATCGGGCGGCGCCGGTGGCAGCAATGCGACAGATGGCACGGCCGAAGCAACCGGAACTGGTGAATCGACTGCCGAAGGTACTGGCGGCGCAGGTGGCATGACCTCGCCGACATCGAGCTCGGCCGGTAGTGGCGCTGGATCTGCGGATGCGACCAACACAGCTGGCGATGGTGGTGACAACGAGGTGTTTGCAGAAGCTGACACCGATGGAACCGCTGACAGTCTGGCCGAAGCGATTGCCGGATATGGCGGTGCAGGGTCGGCTGACAATGATGCGACCTCAACCGGTACCGGCAGCGCGACAGGTTCGGCCATGTCCGGTGATGGCGGCTATGGTGGAGCGGCCACAGCGGCTGGCGGCACCAGCGGCGCGGTCATGGGAAGCTCGACCGGCGGCATGACAAACGGTGCAACCAATACCGGTGGCGAGGCCTCGGGCGCCAATTCTGGCGCAGGTGGTGCAGGCGGAAACGCCGGTACCTGGGGCTCTGACAACGGTGGCGATGGCATCGTGAACGGCGAATCCTATGCCTCGGCTGCGGCTGTTGTGGATACGGCGGCGTTCAACCAGTCGATCGTCATGGGCGCAAACGTCCTTGGTAACTCGGTCGATACGACCATGGTGGGCGGCTCGATGACGTCATCCTACGCCAGCGACGATACCGAGGTCTAAGACCCGTTTCGGGCTCTGCCATTTTCAGAGCCCGAGCTTTTTTCAAAACCGCCGGGGGCGCGCCACGTGGCCCCGGCTTAGCAAACCCAAAGCGGAAATTTTCGGCCGTAGCGGGTGACAAGGAACCTTAATATGTCCCTCGACAGTATTACTGAAACGATTGCACATTTTGTTGGAACTTTTGAGTTGACAATCGAACAAGGACGATTGAGAGACCAGTATGAAGAGTTCACCGCGCTGCGGCGGAAAGTCGAACTTGAAGATCTGTCAGACCCCACAAGAATTGAGGTCAAGGCCACGTTGAAGGCCGATCCGGGTAACTATGCCCCGATCCCTTTCAAATTCAACACACCTCCGGCCGAGCTGCCGCCACCACCCCCGGCAAACGGCCCGAACTATGAGACAAACATTTTCCTCGATCCACCAGAGGGTCCTTCTGAGGCGGTACGCGAGGCGGCATTGGGTCCGTCGGAAGCACCGCCTTTGATGCTGTTCCAGTTTCAGAACGAACTGATTGGGTCAGCAGTTACCTACACGTTCCAGACACTGTTCCTGCGCGACAATGACGTCGTCGGAGAAGGGGAGTTCCGCGATGTCGACGCCCTGATCAGTGCAGGGCAGGACATGCTTGAGGCCGCGCTGACATTCCATGCGGTCGCAGCGCCCTCATTTGCGTTGGCCGATTATGCGTCGCTTGAACTGCTCTCCGAGATTGCCGAGCAGATTGTGAATCCGATGAACTCCGACATCGAAGGTGTCACGGTTCACCAGTTCCACGGCGAAGACGCCGTTGGTGTGATCGTAAACGGCGAAAAGGTTGAAGAGGCTTTGGAATGGGACGACCTGCTTCCGGCCTATCACCAACCAGATGAGGAAGCCGAAACGCCGGATATGCTTCCCGCAGAATGGGACCGCTCGGATGATGAAGAATTTGCTGACGGACATATGGTCATCGCGGGCGGCAACCTTGCGGTCAACGAAGTGGCGGCAACGATTGCCTGGATTGATGCGCCCTATATAGCCGTGGGCGGAAAGGCGATGGATCTGACTGTGATCAGCCAGGTCGCTGTGATTTCCGACTGGGACCAGATCGAACAAGGCGGGAGCAGCGGAACCAAGGTGGTGCAGTCAGCCTCGGTCGGCGTTGAGGCGAAAGCCGCCTATTGGCTGAACCAGGCTGAGGGAGCCGAAGGGCAACCCGCCTTTGCCTCGGTCGATTGGATCAGTGGCGATCTGGTCGTTGCGAATTTCATCAAGCAAGAGATCGATGCCACGGATATCGACCACATACAGGCCGAAATCTCGGCCAGCACGACGCTTTATGCGATGGGCGACAATCAGATGGTCAACGTTACCGAGATTGTCCAGCTGGGCAGCTACTATGATGTGATCATGATCGGCGGCAACATGATATCCGTCGATATGCTGTTCCAGACCAACGTGTTAGTGGATGACGATATCGTATCGGGCGGCTCGATCTCAGCGCAGGGCGACGAAAACCTTGTCATGAACGAGGCCTCGGTGTCGAAAACGGGCGAGGACAGCCACAAGGTGCTGCACCAGGATATGGCCAATGCCATGGCGCTGGGCGAAGCAGACATGGACGCGCTTGAAGACGCATTGCTTAACGATCCCATGTTCGCTGGGATGGAGCAGATACGTGCCCTGAAAATTGAGGGCGATCTGCTACAGGTCAACATCATGGAACAGGTTACCATGCTGCTGGATCAGGACGAGGTGCACGTGTCTGGGCCCAAGGCGGCCGAGACGGAAATCATCGCGGGCAGCAATGCCCTGTTGAATGCGGCAAATGTTGCCAAGGCTGGGATCGACTCGGTGGTGATGGCGGCTGAGGAAACCTATTCCGATCTGCTCCTGCATCAGGCCAGCCTGTATGATGTGCCGGATCAGGAGGGCGTCTCTGAGCTGACAAATGATGCCATCGCCGTGTTGATGGAAGAGGCCAATAGCGAGCTGGCCAAGATCCACGAAACCGTCGCCAAACAAACAGCCCCGACCGAGATGGCGGGCGCTGACGACGGCCTGCAGTCCATGCTGGCCTGATTTCCTGTAATAATAGCGAGTGACCGGAAGGTTAGTTTATGTCGATTGTGTTTTCGTCGCGCCGCTCCATCTGTTCCAGCCCTTTGGATCGAAATGGCGGCGTTGCCGTGTCCGAGGCGCCGCGTACCGAAAAGGGATCGAATACGCCGCAAGAACCCAAAGATTCAACCCTGCTTCTGCTGCATGATGCGCTGCGCGTCGATACGCCAGACGCGTCGCGGGGCGAGGAGCAAATGGCAGCTAAGTCTTGTACTGCAGAACCAAAGAACACTCACCGCGCCGATTCTCCCCTTCGGCGCGAACAGCCGCAACCTTCGCAAGATACGACCTCTGAAGGTGGCGGCGCTGGGGTGGCCGAAGCCGAGGCCTCTGATCCTGTTGACACCAACATACCCAAAGCGCGTAAGACCCCCTCTGCGCGCACAGATGGTGGGGATCGCATAGGCACTACGATTGAGGCCAAGGCAAACGAGCCGTTGCCGCCGACCAAATCTGGCGGTGGTGCCGGCAATGGGCCACCCCACACCTTTCACAAGCGAACCCCGCCCGAGGATTTCCGGCGCACGTTGCGGGTCTCGATGCGCGCGATCTACCGCAATCTGGTGTTCGTTCTGGTGCTGACCTGCGCCACCAATATTCTGATCCTCGCCATTCCTATCTACCTGTTTCAGATCAGCGACCGAGTCCTGACCAGCCGATCATTGGATACGCTGATCATGCTGACCACGATCGTTGCCGGAGCGGTGATTTTTCAGGCGGCCTTTGATGCGGTCCGTCGGTTCATGCTGATGCGCACGGCGGTCGAAGTGGCCGCGCGGCTGGGCGCCCCTGTGCTGAGTGCTGCGGCCCATGCCTCATTGCACGGCAACGGTCGCGAGTATCAGACCCTTGGGGATCTGCAGCAGGTGCGCGGGTTTTTGGTCTCGGGCACGCTGATCTCATTTCTGGATGTGCCTTTTGCGCCGCTTTTCATTCTGATGATCTTTCTGGTGCATCCGCAGCTTGGCATGATCGTTGTCGTAACGGCCCTGCTGTTGATGACGATTGCCCTGATCAACCAGAAAACGACCGCGAAACCGTTTGCCGAAGCGAACAAAGCCCAATCCATGGCGAACCAGCATCTGGATTCGATGTCGCGCAACAGCCAGATCATCAACGCGCTGGCGATGATCCCCGAGGCCGTTCGGATCTGGGGCCGCGACACTGCGCAATCTCTGACATGGCAGGTGCGTGCGCAGGATCGCAACGTGATCTTCGCCGCTATTTCGCGCGCGGTACGCCTGCTGACTCAGATCGCCATCCTGGGGTGGGGGGCGTTTCTGGCTCTGCAGGGTGAGATCACCGGTGGCATGGTCATCGCAGCCTCGATTATCGCCGGGCGTGCCTTTGCGCCCATCGAAGGCTCGATTGAAGGGTGGAACGGCTTTCTTCTTACCCGCGGGGCGTATGGGCGGATCAACGCGCTCCTGTCCAATTCCGCGCTTCAGTTCGAAAAACTGCGCTTGCCGCGTCCCGAAGGTCGGCTGGATGTTGAACGCCTACTTTACGTTCCTGGAGGGACCAAACGCGTGGTTCTGAACGGGATCACATTCGCACTTAATCCCGGTGAAACGCTGGCGATCATCGGCAATTCCGGCGCGGGCAAGACGACGCTGGGCAAGACGCTTGTGGGTTCGATCCTGCCGACCTCGGGCAGTGTGCGGCTGGACCTGATGGACATCCGCAACTGGGACCCGCGCCAGTTTGGTGAAAGCATCGGCTACCTGCCGCAGGACGTGCAGCTGTTCCCCGGCACCATCAAGGACAATATCGGCCGGATGCGAGAGGACGCGACCGATGAACAAATCCACGACGCTGCCGTTCTGGCCGATGTCCACAACATGATCGCAACCTTGCCGCAGGGGTATGAAACCGTTGTCGCTGCGGACGGATCGCCCCTGTCGGGTGGGCAGAAACAGCGTATTGCGCTGGCGCGCGCCTTCTTTGGCAACCCGCGTCTGGTGGTGTTGGATGAGCCGAACTCGAACCTCGACGTGGCGGGGGATCAAGCGCTGGCGCGGGCGATAGCGCAGGCCAAGGACAGCAAGATCACCGTCGTTGTGATTACGCAAAAGCCAACGCTTCTGAATGTGGTGGACAAGATCATGCTGCTGACCGACGGGCGCGTCGCCTTGTTCGGCCAGCGTGAACAGGTGCTGCAGCAACTGAATGCGCCACGCAAACAACCCGGCATTGAAGGCCAGTAGGGAGACTGATCATGAACGATATCGTACCCGTCAATACGTCTCCGTCCGAGCCGACCGTCTGGTATTCCGAAGTCCCGCGCTCGATCAACCGTCTGATCGTGGTAGGGTTTGTGATGCTTGTTGTATGCTTCGGTGGCTTCGGCGTCTGGGCCTTCAGCGCGCCACTGGCGGCAGCCGTCATCGCGCAGGGCAGCTTTGTTGCCACCGGTCGAAACAAGATCGTCCAGCACCTTGAGGGTGGGATTATCGAGGATATCAAAGTCTCGGAAGGTGAGGCCGTGCAGGCCGGTCAGGTACTGATGACGCTGGACCAGACATCGGCCGAAGCCAATGAGAGAGAGCTGTTTATCCGCAAAATCCGCCTGCAAGCCATGACCGAGCGGTTGCTTGCGGAATATGGCGAGCGCGAAAAGCTCAACTTCTCCCCCGACCTGATCGAGGCGTCAAATGATGTTGAGGTGATGACGATCCTCGATGGCCAACGGCTCAGCTTTGATGTCTCGCGCAAAACGCTGCTGAACGATGTCGCACTTCTGGCGCGTAACATGGAGGCCCTTAGAATCCGCGCCAGCGGGTTTGAGGCTCAGTTGAAGAGCATGCAGAGACGCTCGGAAATCCTGCAAGAAGAGTTCGAGACAAAGGAAGCCTTGTTCGAAAAAGGGTTGGTGCGCAAAGGCGATCTCAACACGATCCGCCGCGTTCAGGCCGAGGCCGATGGCCAGCAGGCGCGCCTGCAGGCCGAAGCTGCCGAGATCAACCAGATGCTGTTGAAATACGAAGAGCAGATCTCCCGCACCCGTTCAGCCTATCGCGAGGCCGCGCTGGATGAGTTGGGTGTGATCGAAGCCGACCTTGAAAGTGTGCGTGAGAAATCCCGACAGGCCCGTAGCGTTCTGGCCCGCGCGGTCGTGCGCGCGCCCGTCACCGGGACCGTTGTGCGCCTGCACTACCACACACCCGGCGGCGTGATCGAAACCGGCGAGCCTATCGCCGAAATCCTGCCTGCAGACGCCCCTCTGATTATCGAGGCGCAGATACCCCGCACCGAGATTGACAGCGTCGTTACCGGCCAGGACGCGACGGTGCGCCTGATCGCGCTCAATCAGCGCACAACCCCGGTTCTGAGCGGTCAGGTCTTCTATGTCTCAGCCGACGCGCTGGTCGAGGATTCTCAAGGCGTCCCGCAAGAGGTCTATCTGGCGCGCATCTCACTGACACCCGAGGAATTGAAACGCGTCCGGGGGTTCGTGCCCACTCCGGGTATGCCGGCCGAGATCATGATCCAGACCGAAGAACGCACTTTTGCCGCCTATATCGCCAAACCTGTCTCAGACAGCATGTCTCGGGCATTTCGCGAGCAATAGGGCGATTTGGCTACACCAACCCGTCGTCGCATGCTAACCCTTGCATGTGTAGGCAATTAGGGGGCGGTGCAAATGCCACTAACAGTCAAGGATATGATGGAAGCGGCTAATGCCGTAGTCCCGCGTATCGGTGTGGATCAGGCCAACGCGCTGATCGGGGACGGCGCGTTGCTGCTTGATGTCCGTGACGTGGTCGAGCTTCAGCAGTCGGGTCGTGCAACCGGCGCGCATCACATCCCGCGCGGCATGCTTGAGTTCCGCGCCGATGACACGCTGAAATCCCATGATCCCGAGCTGCAAAAGGACCGGGCCACTATCCTCTATTGCGCCGCCGGAGGGCGCGCGGCGCTGGCAGGGAAGCTCCTCAAGGATATGGGCTATGACGAGGTCTACAACCTTGGCGGCCTGGCAGATTGGGTCAATGGCGGCGGCGAGACTGTGTCCGCCTAAAGGCGCAGGTTATGCGTTCAGGAAAGCCCTGACGGCGGCCTCAAATTCACGGGGCTTTTCGGCGTGCAGCCAATGCCCGGCCCCCGGGATTTTGGCAAAACGCGCGGCGGGAAACAGAGTTTTGATCTTGTCGCGGTGTTCGGGCAGAACATAGTCGGAATTGGCCCCGGCCAGAAACAGCGCCGGGCCATCCCAATGGGCGTCTATTTCGGGGAACCCCATGATCTTGGGCATCTCGGACGCCAGAGCATCAAGGTTCAAAAGCCAGCGTTTCCCCTCGATATCCAGTGATTGGGTAAAGAAGCTCTGTAAAGCTTGATCAACCCCTTGTTCTGCCAGCTGTTCCGCCGCGTCGGACCGGCGCGTGACCCGCGAGAAATCGACCGCGCGCATCGCTTCGATGAACTGGATCTGGCTATGGCCGTAGGTCACCGGCGCAATATCGGCGACCACCAGTTTGCGGACCAGACCTCCATGCTGCAAAGCCAGCATCATGGCGGCCTTGCCACCCATCGAATGCCCCACCACATCGGCTGATCCACCAAGGCTCTCGATCACTTCCACCAGATCGGACGCCAGATCAGGATAGTCGTGTTGGTCGCTCCACAGGCTCTGCGAGTGGTTGCGCATGTCGACAGCAATCACCTGCCGCTCGTCGGAAAGACGCCGCGCGATAACGTTCCAGTTGCGGGCCGAGCCATAAAGCCCGTGCGCAATCAACAGGGGAGGGGTGTCCGTCGGGTCGCCATGGATGATCGTATTCAGCATAGTCTTGTGATACGCGCGACTGCATCGAACAACCAGCCCCATTGTCGCCCCAGTGCAGGGCGGTTAAGTTGTCCTGTCAGGAGGCGCAGATGACGCAGGAAACAGATATCCAGACCCAGATCGCGCGGACCATTCAGTTGCTGCGCAAGAAACTGGGGGTCAAGGACAAGACGCTGATCGCCTCGGTGCGCCGCGCCAAGCGACGTTTGCCGCGCAATGTTTACAAGCAGGCCATGGTGTTGGCGCAAGCCGAACCGATGGCAGAACATCCGAAACTGCGTCTGGTTCTGGACGGGCCGAAGCTTGAGAAAGCCTCGGATGAGGTGCAGAGCCATCTGAATGCCATCAATTTGGCGGACCGTCGATTGGGATGGTTTCTTAGTTTTCTTGGGTCGGTCGTGTTGGGCCTGATCGCTTTAGCGGCAGTTACGATGATTGTGCTGCGCTGGCGCGGGTTCATCTGACTCAAACTTTATTGCAACGAAAAACGGCGCCGTGGGTGGCGCCGTTTTCTTTTTGTGTACCCGAGAAGAATTACAGGTTCGGATAGATAGGGAAGCGTGCGCAGAGGTCGGCGACTTCTGCTTTGACCTTGGCCTCGACCTCGGCATTGCCGTCTTCGCCA